>DATFUZ010000086.1:0-3162 GCA_035260545.1 Gallionellaceae bacterium
TGAAGGTGCTGGTGCGGGAGGCAGCATGAAATGGCGCCCCCCTGCCCCGCTTGTTATACTAACCATATTTACTGACGCCACAACCGCGTAACCGAACAACAACGACACTCCAAGCATCAGCCATGAACGAGAAGACCCCCGCCACCCCGACCGACGCCACGCCTGCCGACGAGAACCAGATCATCGCCGAGCGCCGCGCCAAGCTGAGCGCAATGCGCCAGCAGGGCGTCGCCTTCCCCAACGATTTCCGGCGCGAGCACGTGGCGGCGGACCTGCATGCCCAATACGGCGGCATGAGCAACGAGGAACTGGAGGCGGCGCACGTCAAGGTGGCCGTGGCCGGACGCATGATGCTCAAGCGCGTGATGGGCAAGGCCAGCTTCGCCACGGTGCAGGACATGAGTGGTCGCATCCAGCTTTTCATCAGCGTAGGCGATGCCGGTGAAGCCGCGCATGAGGCCTTCAAGCACTACGATCTGGGCGACATCCTGGGGGCGACCGGCGTGCTGTTCAAGACCAAGACCGGCGAGCTTTCGGTGCGCGTCGGGGAGCTGCGCCTGCTGACCAAGGCGCTACGCCCCCTGCCGGAAAAATTCCGCGGCCTGACGGACCAGGAGCAGAAGTATCGCCAGCGCTACGTGGACCTGATCACCAACGAGGAGACGCGCCGCGTATTTACCGTGCGCTCCAAGGTGATCCAGGCGATACGCGAATACTTCATGGGGCATGGTTATCTCGAGGTCGAGACCCCCATGATGCACGTCATTCCCGGCGGCGCTTCGGCCAAGCCCTTCATCACCCACCACAACGCGCTGGACATGCCGCTGTTCCTGCGCATCGCGCCTGAGCTATACCTCAAGCGCCTGGTCGTCGGCGGCTTCGAGAAGGTGTTCGAGATCAACCGCAACTTCCGCAACGAGGGGCTCTCCACGCGCCACAACCCGGAATTCACCATGATCGAATTCTACGAGGCGTACCGCGACTACCAGTACCTGATGGACTTCACCGAAGACCTGTTCCGCACCGTGGCGCAGAAGGTGCTCGGCACCACGGTGATCAGCTACGGCGGCCGTGAACTGGATCTAGGCCAGCCCTTCCACCGCCTGACCATCGTGCAGGCGATCCAGAAATACCATCCGCAGTTCACCGATGCGCAGTTGAACGACCGCGACTTCATCATCAGCGAATTGCAGGACCTGAAGGCGAAATACAACCCCAGGGACGCGCTGGGCGGCCTGCAGCTGTCGCTGTTCGAGGAACTTTCCGAGCACCAGTTGTTCGAGCCCACCTTCATCGTGGACTATCCGGTGGAAGTCTCGCCGCTGGCGCGCGCAAGCGACAGCCGCCCCGGCATCACCGAGCGCTTCGAGCTGTTCATCGTCGGGCGCGAGATTGCCAACGGCTTCTCGGAGCTGAACGATCCCGAAGACCAGGAGGCGCGCTTCGATGCACAGGTGGCCGCCAAGGAAGCGGGCGATGAGGAGGCGATGTTCAAGGACGCGGACTATATCCGCGCACTGGAGCACGGCCTGCCGCCCACCGCCGGCGAAGGCATCGGCATAGACCGCCTGGTGATGCTGCTCACCGATTCGCCCAGCATCCGCGACGTGATCCTGTTCCCGCACATGCGTCCGGAGGCCTGAGCCGCGCCGGCGCAGATGTGATCCGCCGCGTCATGCCACGATCGCCATGCTGACCCAAGACGCTCTGCAGCGCCTGCTGGCGGCCTATCCGGTGTTCAGCAACCTGCCCGCCGCGCTGCGCGACGAACTGGTCGGGCACGCGGCGTCGGCCCATCTTGAACGGGGCGCGATCGTATTCGACGAAGACCAGGCTTGCCAAGGCTTCCCCTTGCTGCTCTCGGGGAGCGTACGCGTCATCAAGGTTGCCCCCAGCGGCCGCGAACTGCTGCTGTACACGGTCAGCCCCGGCGAGAGCTGCATCCTCACCACCAGTTGCCTGCTCGGCGAAACGCGCTACCATGCGCGCGGCTTGGTGGCGGAAGATGTGGAGATGGCGATCCTGCCCCCGCCCGTGTTTCAGAGCCTCACCGATGGCCACCCGCCTTTCCGCAACTATATCTTCGGCCTGTTTTCGGACCGCATGACGGACCTCATGCAGCTCGTTTCCGCCGTGGCCTTCCAGAAACTGGATCAACGGCTCGCGGCGCTGCTGGTGTCGCGCGCCAGCCCCATGCACACCACCCACCAGGCGCTGGCCGACGAACTGGGCAGCGTGCGCGAAATCATCAGCCGCCTGCTGCGGCAATTTGCCGATCAGGGCTGGATAAAGCTGGGCCGGGAACAAATAGAAGTACTTGATGTTAAGGCGTTAAACAGACTTGTCCAGTCTTGATGCGGCTGTGACATTTGTCACAGACATCCGGCCCGCCGGGCAGTAATATACGCACACGGTCAATAAAAAACAGGAGACGATCATGAAATTCAACGTAGGCACAATCGACAGGGTGATTCGTATCGTAGTGGGTGCAGCACTGATCGGCCTTGCGGCGACCGGAACGGTGGCTTGGTGGGGCTACATCGGCGCGGTGCCCCTGCTCACCGGTTTGTTCAAGTTCTGCCCGGCCTATGCGCTGATCGGCGTGAACACCTGCCCCGCCAAAGCAGAATAAACCGAAGCGAAAAATCTCCGCGCCAGTGCCGAGGCACTGGCGCTTTCATTTCACTATATACATAGATTGGATATATATCAAATGAAGTCAAGCAAGCTCGCCCTGGCATCCCTTGTGCTCTGGGCCGCCACTGTCGCCACTTTCGGCATCTACTTCGTGCGCGGCAATACCGCGCCCGGCACCGACAACCGCACCGCCGTCATCCTCGCGCCCGCAGAACGCGATCTCGTCTTGCGCGAGATGCGGGGATTTCTCGCAGGCGTCCACGACATACTGGATGGCCTCAACAAGAACGACATGAAACAGGTGGCGAGCGCTGCGCGCGGAATTGGCATGCAGTCCGCCGTTGACATCAATCCGGCGCTGATGGCCAAGCTCCCCCTGCAATTCAAACAACTGGGCATGAGCGTGCACCGCGACATGGACGACCTCGCGACCGCGGCAGAAAGCGGCACGCCCGGCCCCGAATTGCAGATCCGGCTCACGAATACCCTCACCAAGTGCGTCGCCTGCCACTCGGCCTGGCAGTT
>DATFUZ010000087.1:0-22638 GCA_035260545.1 Gallionellaceae bacterium
CCGCACTTCCACATCGCCACACCAACCTACAGGATAGGCACCGTCTGCCACATATTGATGGAACGTGGAATACGGCCAATCCTGCAGCCGTCGCACGGAATTGCGCAATAGATCGATTTCCCGCACCGGCAAATCATTACCGCGGCGTTGCCGCAGATTCACCGTGAAGAACCAGGACCGCCCGGTACAAACGCACGCCGGGTGTGGGCATGTCGGTATTCTGCCATTTATTCATGCGTCCGATTACGCTACGCTAATCGGACCTACGCGGGCTATTCACGCATATCATAGAAATACACAATCAAGTGATCCTGTGGAACAAAGTCCTTTTGTGAAAATTCGATCGTCGTCGGGCTGGTTTTCACAGGAGTGCCTGCGAAGCACAAGGACACCAGTTCGCGGGGCGTATCCTTCCTGACGATCAGCTTAAAGTTCTTGATCGGGCCTTTCCAGTTGCGCGCAGTGCCCAGAATGTATTCGACGTCGTATACATAGAAAGAAACTACATCGCCACGCGCCAACCTTCTGGATATTGCCTTGCGCGTTGTGTTGTCAAGGCACGCCTCTGCATCCTTGGCGGGGTTCTTGTTCAGGTTCAAGTAGCCGCCGTCAGCCATGCGCCCGCCGACAAAGGGCTTGTACTCATGCACAACCTCCACTTCCTTCCCTGCCGGAAAAATCTGCTCCCAGTAGGCGGTTTCCTGAATTGTCCGATGCCCCAGATCCACCGGGCCCAACTTTCGAAGTTCGACTTCTTGCTTTTCCGTGAGCGCGCAGACCTTCCCGCCTGTTGTCACAAGGTCAAACCCAATGAAGCAGGAGAAGTCGGGGTCAAGAATCTGCTTCTCAGACAAACCAATCTTCCGTAACTTGTCGGTCACATCAACGTCGTCGATCCGGAATACCCCATAAACCCGCGTATGAATCGGCTTGCCATCCACCGATACCTTGAACGACTCCACCGGGCCCTCGTGGACCTCATCTCCGGCGAAGCGCGTATCACCAAATGCCGGCATGGGAAAGGCAACAGTCGTCTTGATGTCCTTAGCAGAGGTATTCAGGAATTGGTAGGTCACCCGGACTTTCGTGGTCGAAATCTCAAGCACCTCCGAGACCATTCGAATGTCGTCCGTCTTTTCTAGCACGAGGCCGCCCGCGCCAACGCGAGCTATTGAGTCGTTCGCGCAGGCAACAGATGAAGCGAAGAAGGTCACACAGAAAATCGCGGCTCGGATACCTTGGGTCAATTTTCCTCCTGATCTGGCGTTGGGACGCCTGCTTTTCCGCCGGTTCTCGCGACTCGCGATGTTTGCTCATGGACCATCCGGTCCTCTCATCGGTGGCGGCTTCACCACCTTAACCTGCCGCATTGTAGCCCAGCGCCTGGCGGCCGGCACGGTGCCCATTCGCGACATTCGATGGCGTAAATTCGTTGCCCGAAAGCGGCCAATTTTCCAGTCGTGTGGATCGCCCGGAGCGCTCGCTCCGAAATTCAGGAAAACGGAAGTGCAGCCGCGATGCAATTCTACTTCGCTACATGACAATCAGCGCCAGACTTTTTCAGCCGATAGTCAAATTTCATGCATTCCGAAACACAATTGGTTGTGTACAGGTGAAATGTTCCACGCCCGTCAGTGAGATAAACTTTACAGCGTGTTGATTCACCATATTGGTCGTCAGACTCGTTGAAAGACAGCACATACTCATTATTTTTGATGGACTGTGAGAAATTGTCGATGTGATGAACACACGTCAAAGAATAGCCGTTCGCAAGATCTGGATCTGAAATGGAGGATTGCGCATAAAAGAACGTAATGCGGTGGTCCTTTACCTCGAAATCTACTCCCTGTTGAGAGCAGTGGATACCTTCAGCATGCGCGCTTGCTGCCAAAGCAAACCATGCCAAAACAACCCATATGATATGTTTCAAGCCCCCCCCCCTTTTGAACACGTGGTCTGCCTAGATTGTCGGTCATGAAACTGTCATGCGCTCACGACCGCAACTGGGACTAGCCATCCCGCATATGTCCGCGATCCAGCGCAAACCGGACGGATTGTACTGCAATCCCGCGCCTGAGACGCCGTATCCGTCGCGGTCGGGCTGGGCGGCGGCCGCTTCGCTAGCTATCGAGGAAGTCGTCGTGCACCTGCGGCCGGGCGGAGAGCGGGCCGCGCTCCTGCTTGCCGAGGAAGACCATCTGCAGGGCGGGAGCGACGACGAGCAGCATGATGGGGCCGAGCAGCATGCCGCCTACGACGACGACGGCCAGCGGGCGCTGCACCTGGCTGCCGATGCCGGTGGAGATGGCGGCGGGCAGCAGTCCGATGCAGGCGGAGAGCGCGGTCATCAGCATGGGGCGCATCCGCTGTTCGGCGGCGTCGAACATGGCTTCGACCGGCGGCACGCCCAGATCGGTCAACTGGTTGAAGAAGGTGATGACGAGGATGCCGTTCATCACCGAGACGCCGAACAGCGAGACGAAGCCGATGGCGGCGGAGATGCTGAAGTCCAGCCCGGTGACATAAAGCGCCACGATGCCGCCCGCGATGGAGAAGGGGATGGAGGAGAGCACCAGCAGGCTGTCGCGCAGGGAGTTGAATAGGGCGTAGAGCAGGGCCAGGATGAGCAAGAGTGCGACGGGAACCACGACTGCGAGGCGCTTCTTGGCCTGCTGCATTTCCTGAAATTCGCCGGCCCATTCGATGCGGTAGCCCTGCGGCAGGCGCACCTTCTCCGCAATGCGCCGCTGCGCCTCGGTCACCGTGCCGCCGAGGTCGCGCCCGCGCACGCTGAACTTGATGGGGATGAAGCGCTGGTTGCGCTCGTGGTAGATGTAGGAGGCGCCGGTATCCAGCGAAATGGCGGCGAGATCGCTGAGCGGGATGTAGGCGTTGGCGCCGCTCGCGGTCTGGTAGCCGACCTTGATGTTGCGGATCGCCTCGATGTTGTTGCGGTATTGCGGGGCGAGGCGCACGGTGAGCGCGAACTGGCGGTCGCCTTCCATCACCGTGGTGGCCTGGGTGCCGCCCAGCGCGGCCTGCACCACGGTGTTGATGTCGCCGGAGTTGAGGCCGTAGCGCGCGGCCCGCTCCCGGTCCACGGCGATGTTGAGGTTGGGCTGGCCCAGCACCCAGAACACGCCGAGATCGGTCACGCCCTTGATCTGCGCCATCTCGCGCTGCACCTGGCGCGCCAGCTTCTCCAGGGTGTGCAGGTCCGGCCCGATGATCTTGATCGAGTTCGCGCCCTTCACGCCGGAGAGGCCTTCCTCCACGTTGTCCTGGATGTACTGGGAGAAGCTGAATTCGATGCCGGTGAATTGCCGGGCGAATTCCTGCTGCAGTTCATTGACCAGCTTCTCCTTGGTCATGCCGGCGGGCCACTCGTCCGCGGGCTTCAGCGGCACGAAGAATTCCGCATTGGCGAAGCTGGAGGCATCGCTGCCGTTGTCCGGCCGACCGTGCTGCGAGATCACGGTCACCACTTCCGGGTGGGCGGCGATGATCCGGCGGATGCGGCTGACGGTGGGCATGCCGGACTGGAGCGAGATGGTTGGCGGCAGCGTGGCGCGTATCCACAGGTTGCCTTCCTCCAGCGCGGGCAGGAACTCGGTGCCGATGCGCGTGGCCAGCAGCAGGGACAGGCAGACGAAGGTTACGCCTATCATCACGGTGCGGCGCTGGTTGCCCAGCGCCCAGTGCAGCACCGGGGTGTAGACGCCGCGCAGCCATTTGACCACGACTGTCTCCACCTCCTTTGCGTGGCGCGGCAGCAGGTAGGAGGAGAGCACCGGGGTGACGGTGAAAGTGGCGAGCAGCGCCCCGGCCAGCGCATAGCCGTAGGTGCGCGCCATCGGCCCGAAAATCTGCCCTTCCACGCCCTGCATGGTGAACAGCGGCAGGAAGGCGGCCACGGTGATGATGGTGGAGAACAGGATGGCGCGGTCGATCTGCATCGCGCTGATGAAGATCATGCGCAGGCGATTGTTCCAGCCGCTGCCCGCGGTGAGGTCCTTGTTCTTGCTGGTCGCGTGATGCTCCAGCACGGAGCGGCGCTCGTCCAGGTGGAGCTGGAAATTGCGGAAGATGTTCTCGACCATGATCACGGCCGAGTCCACGATGATGCCGAAGTCCACCGCCCCCAGCGACAGCAGGTTGGCCGATTCCCCGGTGAGCACCAGCATGATGATGCTGAAGAACAGCGCAAACGGAATGTTCGCGCCGACGATGATGGCCGAGCGCAGGTCGCCCAGGAAGATCCACTGGATCAGGAACACCAGCAGGCAGCCGAACACCAGGCTGTGCAGCACGGTGTGCGTGGTCACCGCCACCAGCGTGGAGCGGTCGTAGATCGGCACCACCTTCACGCCTTCGGGCAGTGTGCCGTCGCTGTTGATCTTCGCGATCTCGTCCTTGATGCGCGCCACCACTTCCTTGGTGTGCAGGGTGCGGTTCATCACCACGATGCCCTCGACGATGTCGTCCTCGTCGTCGCGCCCCGCCCTGGACAGGCGCGGCACGTTGCCCACGCGCACCTTGGCTACATCCTTCACCAGCACCGGGCTGCCGCCCGACTGCGTGAGCACGATGTTCTGGATGTCCTGGATGCGCGTGCCCCTGGTCAGGTCCAGCGCGCCGCCGTCGTCTATCAGGCCGATGCCGCGGATGTTCACCGCCTGCTGGCCGAAGCTCACCGTGCGCCCGCCCACGTTGACGTTGGCATTGCCGATGGCGCTCACGATCTGCGGCAGGGTGAGGTTGTAGGCGGCCAGCTTGTGCAGGTCCACCTCGACCTCGAAATCCTTGGTCGTGCCGCCCCAGCTGTTCACCTGCACCACGCCCGGTACGGTCAGCAGGCGGCGCTGCAATATCCAGTCCTGTATGGTGCGCAGGTTGGTGAGGCTGTAGCCGGGCGGGCCGGTCACCTGGTAGCGGTACACCTCGCCCACCAGGCTGGAGGCCTGGATCTGCGGCTGCACGTTGTTGGGCAGGGAGACGTTCTGCTGCAGCGCGAGCGCGGCCTGGGTGTAGGCCGCGTAGTAGTCCACCCCGTATTTGAAGGTGACGCGCACGAACGACAGGCCGTAGAACGAGGTGGAGCGGATGTTGTCCACGCCGGGCGTGGCGGCCAGGCCGACTTCCATGGGCAGCGAGTAATAGCGCTCCATTTCCTCGGCCGACTGGCCGGGCGCCTGCGCGGTGATCTCCAGGATGACCGGCGCGGGGTTGGGATAGGCCTCGATGTTGAGCTTGAGGTACGCGACGATGCCCCCGCCGATGAAGACCAGCAGGCAAAGCATGACGATGGGTCTGCGGCTCAGCGCAAACGACAGCAGGTGTTTCAGCATATCGGCAAACCTGGATGCGGCCTATTGAGCGTCGACGGCGTAGGCATTGCTCAGGAAGATCGCGCCCTCGGTCGCGACCTGCTCGCCCGCCTGCACGCCGTCCAGCACCTGGAACAGGCCGTCCTGCTGCATGCCCAGCGTCACCTGGCGGCGCGTGAAGTGATGGCCGTCGCGGGTGACCCACACGCTCATGGTGCCGTCGCTCTCGCGCGTCACGGCGTCCAGCGGCACGCCCGGCGAGTGCACGGCATCGCCGAGATGTATGGTGTAGGTGGCCAGCATGCCGGCGCGCAGCTCATGCTCCGGATCCTTGATGTCGGCGCGCACCGGGAAGCGGTGGGTGTTGGGGTCCACCGCCGCGCCGATATTGGCGATCTTGCCGCTGAAGGTGCGGCCGGGAAAGGCATTCACCGTCACGTCCATCTGCTGGCCCACGCGCATCAGGGGCACGTCGTTTTCGCCCACGTTGGCCACCAGCCACAGCGTCGAGATGTCGGAAACCGCGAACGGCGCGGGCTGGCTGCCGGGCTGCACCACCAGCCCCGCCGCCGCATTGCGCGCCGTCACCACGCCGCTGACCGGGCTGCGCACGACATAGACCGGATTGACCGCGCGCGTGCGGATGATGCGGTCTATGCCGCGCGGCGCAATATCGAACAGGCGCACCGCATCGCGCGCCGCGCTGTAGGCGGCCTGCGCCGCCTGCTGCTCGGCTGCCGCCTGCTCGAAGTCCTTCTGCGACATGCCCTGGATCTGCACCAATTGCTTCGCCCGCGCCAGCGCGCGCGTGGTCAGGTCGCGCGTGCCCGCCGTCGCAATCAGCGTGGATTCGGCCTGCACCAGGTCGGGGCTGTTGACGGCGAACAGCGGCGCGCCGCGCTTCACTGCGTCGCCGGCATGGGCGAACACCTGGGTGATCTTGCCGGGGTAGGGCGATGCGACCTGCACCGTCTTTTCGTCATCGAACGCGATGTCGCCGAACGCCTGGCGCTCCAGCGTGAACGGATGGTCCTCAACCGCCGCCACCTTGATAGCTTGCAGCTGGGTGTCGGTCAGGTCGAGGCCGGTCGGGGCGGCACGGCTGTGCGCGGCGGGGGCGGGCAGGTCGGTCGAGGCGCTGGCGGAGCCATACACCTGCCATCCCAGCAGGCCTGCGCCTAGCAGCGCGGCGCCCGCGAGGGCGAGTGTTTCAGGGCTGGGCTTTTTCATTTTGCGACTCCTGGTGCGGTGGGCTGCGGCGCGGTGTTTTCCCCTTGGGCAGGCTGAGCATTGGCGGCTGGCGCGGCGGGCTGGGCCGCAGCCGGTTGGGGCGCGGACGTTGGGGCCGCGCCCGCCTTGTCCCGGTTCCACCAGCCGCCGCCCAGCGCCTGGTATAGCGCGGCGGTGTCGCCGTAGCGGTTGGTCTGCGCCTGGACGAGCGCGATCTCGGTCTGCTGGTAGTTCTGCTCGGCCACCAGATATTGCTGGTAGCTGACATAGCCGACGGCATACTGCTTCTGGGTGATGTCGCGCGTCAGCCGCATCGCCTGCTCCGAATCGGCGGCAGCCTTGAGCGCGTCCGCGTCGTACTGGATGGCGTACAGCGTATCCGCGACGTTCTGGATGGCGGTGATCACCGTGCTGCGATACTGCGCGCCGGCCTGGTGCATGGCCTCCTGCGCGGCGTGCGATTTCGCGCGCAGGGTGCCGCCGTCGAACAGCACCTGGCTCACGTCCAGCGCGAGATCGAAGAAGCCGCCGCCGGTGCGGAACATCCAGCCCAGGGCGTCCGCATTGCCGCCCGCAGCGCCGGTGATGGCGAACTGCGGCAGGCGGTTGGCGATGCTCACGCCGTATTCGGCGCTGGCCGCGTGCAGTTGCGCCTCGGCCATGCGCACGTCGGGGCGCTGCTCCACCAGGCGTGAAGGCAGGCTGAGCGGCAGCGCCTCGGGCAGGTGCAGCGACGAAAGCTCGAAGGTCTCCGGCACGTCCTTGTCCGGCGGATTTCCGGCCAGGGCGCGTATCAGGTCGCGCGTCTGCGCGAGTTGCTTCCTGAGCGGGATCAGCGCCTGCTCCGCTTCCGCCGCGGCGGAAGCCTGCTGCGCGACATCCAGCGCCGAGACGTAGCCCAGGTCCTTTTGCTTGCGCATGATCGCCAGGTCTTCCTGGCTGCTGCTCACGATCTTTTCCGTGGCGGCGATCTGCGCGCGCAGCGCCGCTTCCTGCAGTGCTGCGGCCACGATGTTCGAGGCCAGGGTGATGTAGGTCGCCTCAAGCGCGTAGCGCTGGGCTTCGGCCTGGGCCTGCGCCGATTCGACCGCCCTGCGGTTTCCGCCGAACACGTCCGGCACATAGCCCACGTTCACCTGCGCGGTGTAAAAGTTGTAATACGCCGGGCCGTTGTAGGGCGCCGGGCCCGCCGGGTTGGAATAGGTCTGGATGATGTGGCCGTTGCCCTGCACCCCGGGCGAGTTGCCGCCCATGTTGCCCGCGAGCTTGGTGCGCGAAGGCGAAAAGCCGGCGCCCACGGTGGGGTAGAAATAGCCGCGTTGCGCGGTGACATAAGCCTGGGCTTGGCGCAGCGCGGCCTGGGCCGATGCGATGTCGGGGTTGGCCTTGAAGGCGCGGGCGATCAGCGCGTTGAGCTGGGGCGAGCGGAACAGCGTCCACCAGTCGAAGGGAATATCCCGGTTCGGGTCGAAATGCTGGGCTGCGCCGCCCTGCACGTCGGCGCTCGCCGTCGTGGCAGGGACGGGCGCCGGGGTGTAGGTCTGCGCCGTGGGCGCGGCCGGGCGCTTGAAGTCCGGCCCCGCGGCGCAGCCATGGAGGAAGAGGGCGGCCGCAGCCGTCGCCGCGGCCCGGCCCGGACTGCCCCGCAGGACCCGCTGAAGGTTAAATCTGCAACATCGAAGGTTAATCATGCAACATCGTCCGGATTCCGCAGCTTGCGGAATCGATTGGAGTTTTATCCCTGTCGCCGGGGCATGGCCGGGCGGCTGTCCGCCGCCATGTGCCTGCGCCAACAGGCGCACACGCGTGCCTGCATTTCGGCTACCATCGCCCCAATTGAAACCGGGCATCTTGCACCGGTTAGCTGACGTGAACCTGACAACATGCGAGTCCTGGTCGTTGAAGACGACGCCAAGCTGGGCCGGGCGATGGCGCAATCGCTGATCCGCGCCGGCTATGCCTGCGACGTGATGGGTACGGTGGCGCACGCCCTGCACGCGCTCGCGGTGGAGAATTTCGACGCCATCGTGCTCGACCTCGGCCTGCCCGACGGCGACGGCTACGACGTGGTGCGCCACCTGCGCCGGAGCGGCCAGTTGCTGCCCGTGCTCATCCTCACCGCGCGCGACGCGGTGGAAGACCGCGTGCAGGGGCTGGACCTCGGCGCCGACGATTATCTGGTGAAGCCGGTCGCCATGCCCGAACTGCACGCGAGATTGCGCGCCCTGATCCGCCGCAGCTCCGGCATCGGCGCCACCCGCTTCACGATAGGCGCGCTCGAGCTGGACAGCGCCGGCAAGCTCGCCTACGTGGACGGCAATCGCCTGGAGCTTTCCAGCCGCGAATGGACCGTGCTCGAATACCTGGCCGCGCACGCGCGGCGCATCGTGTCCAAGGAGCAGCTGGTGCAGGCCACGGCAGGCTGGGACCAGGAGCTGAGCATCAACGCGATCGAGACCTATGTGCACCGCGTGCGCGGCAAGATAGAGGGCTCCGGCATCGTCATCCGCACCGTGCGCGGACTGGGCTACATGCTGGAGGAGGGCGGCTGATGGGCATGTACACCCTGCGGCGCAGGCTGTTCAAGCGGCTGCTGTGGCCGCTCATCCCCATTCTGCTGGTCGGCGCGGTGTTCGCCTACCTGTTCGCCCTGCACGCCGCCATGACCGCCTACGACTTCGGCCTGCTCAACGACGCGGTGGATCTCTCGCGCCAGGTCGCGGTGCGGCAGGGGCGATTGTCCATCGACCTGCCGCTGGCCGCGCAGGAAATGCTGCAGGTGAACAACCAGGACCGCGAGACCTACGCCGCATGGGACGAATCGGGCATGCTCTTCTCCGGCAACCCCAAGCTGCTGCAGTTGCGCGAGCCCATCATAGGCAACAACCATCGCTTTGCCGACCTGGCGCTGGACGGCGAGGAGAACCGCGCCGTCATCCTGCGCCAGTGGATGCGGGGCAAGGTGTATTACATCGCCGTCTCGCAAACTCTGCGCGGGCGCAACCTGGTGAGCGGCAGCACCTTCGCCGGCATCGTCTTTCCCGAAGCGCTGATCGCCTTCGTTTCCATCGCGGTGATCCTGCTCGGCGTGCGGCGCGGCCTCTCGCCGGTGGAGGCCCTGCGCGACGAGATCGCCAGCCGCTCCTCCGACGACCTGCGCCCGATCGAGGAAACCTCCGCGCCTTCCGAGCTGGCCCCCATCATCCACGGCATCAACGAACTCTTCGCGCATCTCAGCAGCGCCTTCGCAGGCCACCGCCGCTTCATCGCCGACGCCGCTCACCAGCTGCGCACCCCGCTCGCCGCCATGAGCAGCCAGATCGAGGTCGCCCTGGAGGAAACGCCGAAAGACATCAACGCCACCCTGCGCGAACTGCTGGAAACCGCGCAGCGCACCACCCACCTCTCCAACCAGCTTCTGTCGCTGGCGCGGCTGGAGCACACCGAAACGGCCATGCTCGACGTGGCCAGCGTCGACCTGCACCAGGTCTTCCTCGAAACCTCCGCCGACTTCGTCTCGCTCGCCGCGCGCAAGGGCGTGGAGATAAACTTCGACCTGCCGCCGCTCAGGATACGGGGCAGCGCGCTGATGCTGCGCGAACTGCTCGCCAACCTGCTCGACAACGCCGTGCGCTACACGCCCGCGGGCGGCAAGGTGGATGTCACGCTGCAGGGCGGCAATGGCGTGATCCTGCTCACCATGGAAAACGACGGCCCCGCCGTGCCGCACGAGGAACTGGAAAAACTTGGCACGCCCTTCCACCGCCTGCCTTCCAGCGATCCCGGCGGCTGCGGGCTGGGCCTCGCCATCGTCAGGGAGATTGCGCGCATCCACGGCGCCGAAGTGGCCTTCGGCCATGGTGCGAACGGGGCGGGCCTGCGGGTGCAGGTGCGGTTCCATGCGGCGGCCGGCGGCGCGTGACGCCTGAGCGCAGGTAACGGGGCAGGGGGGCGAAGGCGCGGACGCCGCCAAGCGCTGCTTCAACACTATCGGGCAAATGTGGTGCAAGCGGCTGCCATTGCGCCTCGCCGCGAATACTTGACAATGCTTCTCCGGCATGGGTAGGATGGGGCCGCATCCCTGCTTTATCCGGCGCGTACGCGCGCTCCGCACTGCGCGTACTTTTCAGGTTTATTCGCCGCAAGGAGAATAATCATGAAGACCAGGATTTCCCTGTTTGTTTTTGCCGCCCTGCTGTCTGCCTGCAGTGCGGCTTTTGCCGCAGAGCCGCAGGGCAGCATCGTCATCCTCGAACCCGCGGATGGCGCCGTCGTTCCCACCCACACGCCGGTCACCGTCAAGTGGCAAGCCGTATGGGGCCCCGACGGCAACCACCTCCACCTCTATATGGACTATCGCATGATGGACATCGAGCGCGCGGCCGACGGCAGCGACACCATACGCATTCTGTTTGCCGGCAAGCACAAGATCTGCCTGGCCATCGAGACGGCCTGGCATTTCCCCACCGGCGTCCGCAAATGCATAGAGGTGACGGCAAAATGAGCATGACGCAGAACCTGCTGTATGCCGCGGTGCAGGTCGCACACAATTTCGGCGCGGTGTCCGCGGTGGGCGGCTCGGCCGCCGGCTGGGCCCTGAAAGACACCGCCCGGCGGCGCAAACTGGCCTGGCTCACCTCCGCAGGGTGGCTCACGCAGGCGCTGAGCGGCGCCGCCTTCGGCGCGGTGAGCTATGCCTACTACCATCGTTTCCCCGACCTGGGCGAGATCCCCATCGGCGCGCTGGTAATCAAGATGACCTGCGTGGCCGCGGCGCTGCTGCTGTTCGCCTACTACATCCTGCGGGCCAGGCGCCGGTCCGGCGAAACGCGCGCCACCTTCGTGTGGCCGGTCTCGCTCGTCCTCGCCGCAACCGCGCTCACCGCCGCCGCCGTGCTGCGCTGGTTTTCCTGATGCCGCGGATCAGGGGAAGGCGCGGCGCCGGGGTGCTGGCATTGGCGGCTGTCTCAGCGGGCCGGTATGACGTCCGTAATGCGCTCGTTACCTGACCTTTGAGGTAGCGCGTGTGACTGCCGGGGTGTGCCCATATCCGCCATGGGGAACCGTTAACACGTTGCGCAATAGCGGCCACTTTTGTCGGTTGGTCGGAGCGCAGCGATACCCAACAGGCACGTCGAGAATGATGGGTATCGCTACGCTCCACCCATCCTTGCTGATCTGGGAGCAGGAAGCCGACCCGCGCGCAATGTGACGGTGAAGACAGTTGGCCGCGAGCGCGATTGCGTCAGGGATTATTGCCGTTTGCTAGCCGTCGGCGGCCATTTAACCGTTACCCCGAGAGCCAGCGTTACACGAAGCGAATTGTCCGCCTGGGCGACCCGCGCCTGAAGCCATCGGCCATTATTGGCGGAGAGCCAGATCTCGCTATAAGCTAGAAGTCGCGCCGGCGGACGCCACCTGCGCATTACTTGCGAACTTCTATAACCCAGATTCCGCCCCTGGATGATGTGGCAAGGTGCTCAATGGAGCGTGCTTTGCACCATGCGCCAACGTCGTCCTCGCAGGGCGGATAGCTGATAAGTAGCTGCGCGGTTGTGCCGAAGGGCAATGCCTCGACTGCCTTGTTGATGGCAAGCAGATAGCCAGGGCAAGTTTGGTCGCGGACGTCGATTGTGGCAATACCGTCATGCATGAGCACTGAATTGGCCCTGATCGCTGACGGTTCTTTCGGCTTTCGTACAAAGGGCCAAAATCCCATGACTAACCTCCTTATTTGCGCTCCACCCACCTTACGCGCTTCGAATGTTAGGCTTCGTTATGTCGGCTCGTGGGACCATCCGGTCCTCTCGTCGGTGGCTGCTTCACCACCTTAACCTGCCGCATTGTAGCTCAGCGCCTGGCAGTCGGTACGGTGCCCTCAAGAGACATTTCGTCTTCGAGGATGCCGACATTTTTGTAGGATGGGTGGAGCGCAGCGATACCCATCAATATCGGCAGCCACCCGGTGGGTATCGCTGCGCTCCACCCACCCTACGCGCGCTGACCGGGATGCATTGGTTAGAGACCGGATATACGTGAGCAGTCGAACCTACCAGCCGCAAAACGGATTGCTTGCAAACGAGGTGGAGTCCATATACGGACGTTACGTCTCATGAAAGCGGGCATGCAAACTTATTTGGCCCCGCAGGTCGTTTTGCTGAATTGCTGGTAAGAAACGCCTTTGCCATTGCACCATGCCAGACAGGACTGATTGAATCCTGCCTGGTTGTAGCCCGGCTGATTCGATATATAGGTAAGTTGCGTCATGTCGCTGTGCGAGCTGAACACGCCAGCTGGATTGGAATATTCTTCACATCCTTGCTCATGTGCGAGTTGTGATTTGCAGCTCTCCATCCCCTTTTCATAAACCCACTGGCAAAGATCGTCAGAAAGCGGCTTGCCCTTTTCCGAGTATATATGCACCGTCAGCTTGCCCGAATCGAGTTCCGCCACCTTTTTGTCTCCGCCGATATAGCCCAGGTCCACGAATATCCTGCCCTTCTTGTCCATCCATTTCTTGAGTCCATCCGTGTCCGGCGTATCTGCTACAAAATCAGGATCGGTCAGCACTTCGGTTTGCGAAGGAGAGCGGATGACAAGAAAGTACAACGGACTGTCCGGTGTCCCGGAGCCGCCGGCATTTGAACCGATCAAAATGACATCGGCAGCTTCTGTCCGGAAGTATCCGCTCATGGAGAAGTACATACCATCGTCGCCCTTAAAGACAACCTTTCCATTGAGCATGATGGTGCTGGCTGGCAGGCCATCGTCCGTAGTAACCAGTAGCGCCTTGCCAAATCGCGTTGCCTGGACACTGAAAACTTGAATGCCCCCCGAGGTATCCATGTCGATGGAAAAATTGATATTCCGATACAGATCCGCGGCCTTCGCTGCTGCCGTATTCTTCTCCCATGCTACACCGCGGTCGATATAATTGTTGGGGTCTGCCAGGTTTATATTGATGGCGGCTTGATAATCTTTCAGGGCCTGTGCATAGTTGCCCTGTAATTTTGATGCAAGCCCAAGGTTGTAATAGGCGCGCGCAAGGCCGGGATCAAGTGCGATGGCCTTGTTGGAATCGGCAATAGCCTGGTCCAGCCTTCCCATCAGGCCATAGGCGGCAGCCCGCTTTGCGTAGACCGCTGCATGAAAAGCTTGGGGCGACGCCATGTCCGATGGCAGCGCAAGTGCGCCGGTGTAATCCTTTATTGCCTGGTCGTATTGCCCGGCGGTTATGTAGAAATCTCCCCGAATGACCCGGTTGTCGCCCCATTTCGGGTCGGCATCGATTGCCGCGCCGGCATCGGCAATGGCTTTGCTGTAGTCCTTCTTCGCATACCACGCTTCCGCACGCACCATGTACATTCTCGCTACATACCTGTCGGTCCGTGTCGCATTCTTGAGTGCCGCGCTACATTCCCTGATCGCATAATCTGCATCAGCGGGCCTGACCTTCCCATTGTCCAATTTTGGCAATTCGAGACAATTATTTTCATTCTGCGATCCGGCAAGCGCACCGCCGGAGATCATGCCAAAACATAGCGCAGCCGCAAACGCGCGCGCAGCAAACCAATTCATGGCCTTATCCCTCAAGGGTTACGATCCGCTTCTGGAAATGCCGCATGCCCGCTCCTGGGACAGCTCGGTCATCGCGCATATTTCCGCTTTGCTGCTTATTCGCAGACTTGAGCAGCCTGCTTCTTGATTTCTTTTGCAACTTCCATATCCGCGACATCGCGTTGCGTAAGGGAAGTGCCGGCCGGCGCTGCTTCCCCGTGGAATACATAGGTCCCCTCCAGCTCTAGCAGCGTATGGCTGTATACGAGTTGGCTGTTCCAATCCTCTGGCGTGAATTTGAACGCCTTGTGCTGGGCATCGATGAAGACAACGAGTCGTATTTTTCTACCCGAATCCTTGGGGGAAAATACATTTATATCCTGCGAAGTTAAACCCGGCGACCGGAACAGTGTGCCAACGACCGTCATTCGGTATGTTAATGCGAAATTTCCGCTTTCGAATGCCACTTGCTCAAGAGCGACTTGAGGACACATCTCATAAATTTGGTAATAGGTATGCCCTGAATCTGTCCAACGAGGACTCTTAACGTTTTCGCAGCTATACCCTATCCCGTCCGCATCAACCCAGTGTTCCATTATGGTGTCCCAATCCGGGTAACCGCCGCACCAATACCCATCGAGATAATGCTGCATGAACTTATGCCCGACACTAGCCGCCTCTTTGAAATGCTGTTTTTCGGCAAGGGACAATTTGCCAACGTCACTTTTAGCATTTGCGGATAGCTGCACCGAGATGGGGAAATCCTTCTCAAAATCCGTGGGAATACCCTCTGGATCAATGTCCGCAGCAGCCCCGCTGGAAAGCAGGATCGCTGCCATAAGGTAGATAATTAGCACGCCGAATTTCATTTCCCCCTCCCGCCGTTTGCGAAAATCTCGTGCATATATCTCTTACGATGATGCCGATCTTCTTGCATTCGTACTTGATGCGCTCTCCTTAAATTGGAGGCCGCTCAGTTATGTCCCCTCCTGGGACCATGCGGTCCCCTCATCGGTGGCCGCTTGCCACCTTAACCTGCCGCATTGTAGCTCAGCGCTTGGCGGTCGGCACGGTGCCCAAGCTGCCGATTGGGCATGTCGAAAAGCGGGCCATGTCCAGCCCGCGTAGTTCCGATTATGCTGCGCTAATCGGAACTGCGCTTGCTCGACAATCACGAAAATGCGTATGCGTCCATGGCGATCACGCCGTATTCATAGCTTGCGTGCAGCCGCTTCACATCCGGCGCATCGCCGCCCGCGCCCAGCGCCACGAACAGCGGGCATCAGGTGGTCCTCGGTCGGATGGTTGTGCTGCGCATGGGGCGCCTGCGTGCGAATTTGCAGCAGGGTGCCGTAAAGTAGGCTATCGGCACCACATAATTGCTAATTGCGCAACAATCGGCCTGTGATAGTATTCAAAACATGGACCGTCTCGAAAGCATGAAGTTATTTGTCCGCGTTGCGGAGCTCGGCAGCTTCGCGGCGGTTGCGCACGAATTGAACGTATCGCGGTCGGTGGTATCCCGGCAAATTCTGGCGCTTGAGGGCCATCTGGGGGCGAAGCTGATTGCGCGCAGCACCAGGCGGCTGAGCCTGACCTCCGCCGGCGCCCCGTATCTCGAGCGCTGCCGGGAGATCCTGTCCCTGGTGGATTCGGCGGAATCGGACTTGAGCGATAACAGGCGGCTGCCCCGCGGCCGGATACGCATCAGCCTGCCGTTTTCATTCGGCATAGACCAGATGATGCCCATGCTCGAAGAATTCATGACCGCCAATCCCGATATTTCGATCGAGCTGGATTTCAATGATCGCAGGGTCAGCCTGATAGAGGGCGGCTTTGATCTCGCCATCCGCATCACCAATCGCCTGGAGCCAGGCGATGTGGCGCGAAAAATCGGCAGTTGCCACGGGGTCATCGCCGCTTCGCCGGACTACATTGCCCGGCGCGGCAAACCGGAACATCCGCAGGAACTGATACACCACCAGTGCTTCGGTTATCTGCTCGCGCCCCGCCTGAGCTGGGACTTCATCATCGACGGCGAGCTCAAGTCATATCCGATCGCGGGCCGCCTGTCGGCAAACAACGGCGATGCCTTGCTGGCCTCGGCCATCCGCGGCCTCGGCATCACCAATGCCCCGACGTTCATCGCCGAACAGGCGGTGCGGGAAGGCAAGCTTGAAATTCTCCTGCCCGGCTTCCCGTCCCCGGAATTGGGAATCTATGCGATATTCCCCAGCAACCGCTATGTTCCGCACCGCGTCAGGGCGCTGGTCGACTATCTTTCCAATTGCATCGGCGACAGGCCCAAGTGGGATGAAATACTGCAATCGGCGTAAGGCTTGATGTCCATTGTTCCGATTTCCGCAACTATAAATTGCCGTCCGTCCCCTTTATTCGGCGGCGGCCTCCGGCTACCATCCACCCTGCGGCTTTGGTCGGCACACCTGACCACAACTGGAATCGCTGCGTTCCACAAACACAGAAAGGAAACATCAATGAGCGCTACTCCTCATATCGCCCAAAAGGGCCCCTTTGCCGTTGAAGTCGAGGCGGGAAAGACTTACTGGTATTGCACCTGCGGCAAGAGCACCTCGCAACCGTTCTGCGACGGCAGCCATCAGGGCAGCGAATTCGCCCCCAGGGAATACAAGGCTGAAAACTCCGGAACCGTTTACTTCTGCGGCTGCAAGCACAGCGGCAACGGCGTAACCTGCGACGGATCCCACCAGAAGCTCTGAATTCGCGGCAGCGGGGGCAGGTCTCTGCTCCCGCCCGCAATGAACTGAAGGGCAGGCGCGCATCTTGGCGCGGTGAGCTAAAGCGGCCGGGCTAAAGGGGCCGGGCGCAGCCAGCCGGACGAATCACCGTTGGGCCGGACGTCTCGCCGGTGGAATGAAAAAGGCGCAACACGCTCAGCGTATTGCGCCCCGTGCTATTTAACGAGACGAATCAGCTCCAGTCGTCGCCGCCGGAGTCGGCAAACGTGTCGCCGCTGTCGTCCCAGGAGCCGGCGTCGTTCAGGCCGAAGTCGTTGCCGCCCATGTCATCGTTCTGCACGAAATTGGCGGGCTGCACGGCATTGGTCGCAGCCTGGGTGTTGTCGCCATCCAGGAAATGATGGGCTAGCGCCTCGCCCGCCACCATGCCCGCGCCCACGGCCGCGCCGGTGGCGAGGCCGCCGACGATGCTGGAGCCCAGGCCGCCGCCTGCAGGAGGATAACCGCCGGGCGGGTAGCTGCCGGGCGGATAAGCGCCGGGGCCATAGCCGCCGCCGTTGGGATAGGCCTGGTTGTTAGCCGCATGATAAACCTGGTTCGCGGTGCGCGCGGCCATGGCCTTGATCACCACGATCACCACGCCTATCGCCAGCATCACCATGACCAGCGGGCCAAAGGGAAACGAGCCCTGGCGCATGTGCTGCTGGGCCGGGGCTGCGCCGGGCGCGGCGAGCAGCGCCTGCAGCTCTGCCACCGCTTGCGGCTTGGCGAAGGGCAGGCCGGGCTTCAATTGCTCGGCGGCCTGCAATTCGTTCCGGGCAATCGCAACCTGGCCTTCCTTCGCATAGATCTCGGCCGCGACGTAATGCGCCTTCGCGCTCTTCGGATGCTCGGCGACCACCTGGTCCACCATGCGCTGCGCCTCGGCCAGGTGGCCGGCCCGCGCCGCCTGGTAAATCTCATCGGCTGTGGGGCTTGCCGCCGACGCGCCCAGCGCAGTCAGTGCAAACCCAAAAAATACAACAACTTGCCATCCCTTCAGTTTCATCTTTCACCTTTCAGTGTCGTGGAATGCCCACGCGCCATTAGATGATACCTTTTCCGGAAAATTCAATCATCCCGTTCGCCGCCAATGCGACGGCGCGCGGAGCTCATGCCTCGCGCGCCGCTGGTCAAGTGCCGGTCAGGTGCGGTTTACGGCTGGTCGCAGTGCCAGCCCCCACCCATGCCGCGTCCGCCCATACCACGATGGCCATAGCCGCCATGGCCGTAGTGGTGCGAGGCATCGTCCAGGATCTTGCGCTGGTCGGCGCTCAGCACGCCCTCCAGTTTCGCGGTGGTGTCCGCGATCACGGCAAGCTTCTTGGCGAAGCCCTGCGCACGGTCGGCGCGGAAGCGCGCCATGGCCGTGGCGTCGGCATCCGGTCCGGGCGGCTTGGTCATGCCCTGCGGCAGCGCCTCCACCGACTTGGCGAAGGCGTCCCAGGCCGCCTGCTGCGAGGCCTTGATCTCCAAGCGCTCATGCAGCTTCTGCAGCCGCGCCTTGATCATCGCCTGCATTCGTTCCGGATCGAAATGCCGCATCATGCCCGGCCCGCCCGCGCCGCCAGGCGGGGGCGTCTGGGCCTGGGCAACGGCGCTGACGCCGCCCAGCAGCAACGCGCTCATCAGCAATACCTGCAGCATGGAAAAAAGTCTTGCGATCATGAGTCTCTCCTTGGTCAACGAAGCCCGGCCAACGCCGGACCGTGTTCGCACTATAGTGCCTGCCGGCGAGCGCATCATATCCCGTTGGTATCAACGGTGGCCGTTCATGTAATAAATTTGATACAAACGCGCGGCGGAGGGGGAATTGGCGGCTGCGCGCCGCCCCAGGGCCAGACGGACTTGCTCAGTAGTCCCTGCAATCATCCCATGTGATGTTGGCCTGCCGTGTCTGGCTGATCAACCAGGGGACCGCGGTGGGCGCCTTGGTGTGCACGTCATGGAACAGGATCACGCCGCTGCGCCAGAGCAGCATCAGCGTCAGTACGCGCTGGGCGGCGTCGGTCTCGCTGACCTTGGGATTCCAGTCCTGGGAGTCGATGTTCCACAGTTCCACGGTGAGATGATGGCTTGCGAAAAACGGGCCGCTGTCGCTGCGCCGCTGGCCATACGGCGGGCGAAAATAGGGCCGGTATGACGCAGGCAAAACGTCCGTGACCAGTTTCTGCGTATCAAGGACCGAGGTCTGCCATTCGCTCCAGTGCTGGTGGCTCTTATGGACCCAGCCGTGCAGGCCAACGCATTGGCCGGCATATAGCTTCTGCACGTTGTCCTTTCCGGTAGCGGCTATGCGCTTCTGCAATTCGTCGCCCAGCACGAAGAACATGCCATGTATGCCGTTCTGGCGCAGCACGGGAAGCAGCGTGTCGGTGTTTCCGCCCGCGCGGGTCGGGCCATCGTCGAAGGTCAGCAGAAAATGCCGGTCCGGCATTTCAAAGCCGTTGCGCTCACCCGGCCCGTAGGTGTCGATCTCGCTGCTCACCTTGCCGAAAAGCGCGGCCAGCCTTATCAACTCCTCCGCATAGATGTGATGGAAGGCCGCGGCATTGTCATACCAGGCGCGGTACTTCGCCGGAAGCTGCCCGGGCAGCGTGCGCCCCGCTTCGATCAGCGCCTGGGGCGTGTCGACTCGCGCGCAGAACGGCTCTCCGGCCGCGCAGCTCGCGCTTGCCGCTTTCATATTGTCGAGCAGCTTGCTCACCAGGCGGTCGCGCACGCGCTGTATGCTCGTCCTGTCGATATTCTTGATGTGCAGGGTCGTCCTCAGCGTGGCGTCGTCTTCGTCCGAGACTTGCGCCAGCGCGTCAGCGAACACCAGGATCTCCGCGCGCGAGGCCCGGTCGAATCCGGCTGCCGAATTGATCGGATCGGGCCACAGCGAGCGATCCGATTTGGCGATGACCGCAGGCCCGGCGGCAATGGCATGCTGAGCGAGCAACAGCAGCGCCATACCCGAGAGCAGTTTCGAGATGGATTTGTTCATGGATGTTCGGAAATCTTGCGTGAGAACGGGGCCGGCCTGCGCCTGCCCCGTGTGGTTGGGTGGTTTGCGGATCAGCGATTCATCAGGCGGCGCACGCGCGCAATCGCCTTGTCGTAAACCCGGTTCGGCTTCTCGCGCCGGGCCGACTGATACTGCTCCAGCGCATCGTCGTATTGCCCCGCGGCTTCGTAAATCTTCGCGATGTTGTAGTAGGAGCTGGCGCGCACGGTGGGGGCGGTCGGGCCGCTCGCCAGGGCAATCGCCTTGCGGTTGGCCCAGATCGCCTCCGCGGTGTGGCCGGCTTTGGCATGCGCCAGGCCCAGGTTGCTGTAGGCTTGCCCGTAGTTGGGATCGAGATCGATCGCCTGGCCATACAGGTCTATCGCCTCGTCGAGGTTGCCCGCGTGGTAAGCGCGCTCGCCCGCCTTGTTGATCGCCGCGGCCCGGTCGGCATCGGATGCGCTCACGGCTGTCTCTTCCACCTGGGTCGAGGCGTCCAGGTAGGTGTTCACGCTGCCCAGCACATCCTGCGGCTGGTCGGAAGTGCCGCGCATCGTGTTAATGTCCTGGAAGGCGCCCTCGGGCGTAATGCGGAACACCGTCCACAGATTGCCCACCCGGTTCGGAACATAGTAGCTGCGCACCAGAGACTGGCCGATATACACCAGCACCTTCGCATGGCTATGCGCCAGATTGTCCGAGCGGGGGTTTAACCTGTCCGTGTAGTCGTGCACCGCGTACACATACGATTCTCCCGCATGCTTGCGGGTGATCGTGACGGTCTCAGGGCCGAACCCCAGGATATTATCGACATCGAGGTAGGCATCCGCATTGGCGTTGCCTTGCTTGTGCTCGAAATAGATATGATTGTGCGGGAAGGCAATATGCGAATCCAGATCGCGCGGATTGGCGCCCCAGTTCAGCACGATGCGCAAGCCGTCCAGATTCTTCATCACCGGGCTCAGCGCATAGGTCATACCCTTGCACGGGCATTTCGCCACCAGATTGGAATAGCCGGGCTTCTTGATGATGATCAGGCTGTCTGCGCCATCGGCAAAGCCGGTAACCGGGTGCGCCGTGCCCTGGTCATTCGTCGTGCCCGTTGCGCTCGCGGCGCCGTTCTTCTGGATGATCACCTGCGCACCCGGAATGCGCTGATCCTTGACCACCGCACTCAATACCTGCACCTGCACCTCATCGGCAAAAGCGCCGCATGCGCACGCAGCCAGCATGACGGCAAAGACATGCCCGAGTTTCTTCTTCATCTGTGATTCCCCTTTATTGCCCGGATTGGAAATGAAAACGTTGTGATTGTTGTGAGCGCATTCGATAACGGCGAAACGCGTCGGGCAAGAATCTACCTGACTTTACTTCGCTTCGCAATTCATCGACCGGTTTATTTCCGTCCGGAAGAGTAGTGGACTGAACTCGTCGCCAATTGCTGCTTTACGCAATATGCATAATGCATGCGCCCCCGCTGCGGGTGGAACGCCGCCGCGCGGGAGTTCAAGTACAATCGGCCTGCCTGACGCAAGTAAGCAATCCATGCGGGATGGCTGAGGTGCCGCGCAGAAATGCAGGCCGTATGCTGCACCAACACCCATACCACCAGAGGAATAGCATGTATCGATACTTGGTCACAACATTTCGCACGCCGCAGTTCCAGATGTCCGTCATTGACGGCCACTATGCTTTTCTTGATCGTTTGAGGCAGGAGGGCAAGCTTGAACTGGCGGGGCCGTTTACCGACAAGACCGGCGGCGCCTATGTAATCCGGGCTGACAGCCTGGAGCAAGCCAGGGAGCTGGCCTTCAGCGATCCCGTGCATACGACCGGGTCCTCCATCGTTACCGTTTACGAATGGAATGCAAAATGAGTCCGGGAGAAGGAATGCGGGTCAGACGGGATTTCACCTCGATCAGCCGATTGGTTTTTACGCAAACGCACGCAGTCCATGCTTGCATAAGCCGGACCGCATGCATCCAATGACAGATGGAGACTAGTTCATGATTTCGACACGGCACCTTGCGGGCCTTCCGCAACCCGACGCGCTTCGCCGCATCCTGCAGGCGCTTGCGATGCTGGATGCAATCCTTGAAGAAGAGTGGGAATACCGTTACTACTCCTACAATGCGAAGTGGTCCGACACCGAGGAAATGGCTTCGATGCGGAACGGCTCCGGGGACGACTTTTTTGCCGTCTTCGATACCGCTGGGTGTTTCCTGCGCGGGTTTGATCATGAATCGGCCATGACACCGTGGCGTAAAACGCCCCCGGGAATCTGGCCTGGCGTGCTGGATGAGGTGCCTCCACAGTTCAAAAGCTCGCTTGAGGAACCCGCGTTCCACATGGAGGACACCACCTTCTGCATTTGGCGCCTGGCCGGTGATTCGACCTGGTCGCGCAGCACGATCGATTTTCCGCCCGGCGACGATGATCCGGACGGTTCGTTGTGGATGCTCTCGGCGCTGGACGGCAATCCGGAGACGTATCAATCATACGCTGACGAGTACTTCGAGCTCGACGTCGAGCTGAACGCAATCGCTCGCGTATTTGCCCACGAACCGCTTTCGGCCGAGCTGCTGCGTGCCTTCCCCTCGTCCCGCACCATGCAGGATCTCATTTCGGATGCGGCAGAAATTGGCTATCCGGTAAATCCATAAGATCGCCCGCGCAGCAAGCGTAGGATGCGCTGAGGCACGAAGCGCATCGGTCGCGCGCACTCCACCCTCGATCGATGCGCCTCTTTCGTCGGCATATCCTACACCCTGTTCGTCCG
>DATFUZ010000088.1:0-42180 GCA_035260545.1 Gallionellaceae bacterium
CGGCGCCGTCACCATCCCGCTCGCCCTCGCGCTCACCCTGCTGTGGATACGCGACACTTTGCCCTGGGCACGCGCGGAAGCCGCGCGCCACAAGGCGGGCATGGCAAGCGGGCCGCGCCCGCGCTACCCCGGCGGCGTTTCCGAACAGCCGACCACGGGCGAGATGTTCGCGCTGATGTCCTGGCGCGACCGGCGCATGGCCGCGCTGTGCCAGGCGGGCCTGGTGGAGAAGTTCGTGGACGCGCTAATCTGGGTGTTCTATCCGGTCTTTCTCTACCGGCACGGCGTGAGCCTGCCCGACATCGGCTGGATCGTCGGCGTGTACGGCTTCGTGTGGGGCGGCTCGCAGTTCTTCACCGGCAAGCTCTCCGACCATATGGGCCGCCACTGGCCAAATGTGCTGGGCATGTGGATCTGCGGCGGGGGCGTGGCGATGATGCTGCTTCATACCGGCATTGCCTGGTGGTCGCTCTCGGCCGCAGTGTCCGGGTTCGGCATGGCCCTGCTTTATCCCAACCTCTCGGCCGCGGTGGCCGACATCTCCCATCCGGCCTGGCGCGGCTCGGCCATCGGCATCTATCGCTTCTGGCGCGATCTGGGCTACGGCATCGGCGCGCTGGGGCTGGGGCTGGCCGCGCAATTCAGCGGCTCGGTGGAAGCCGCCTTCTGGTTCGTCACTGTTTCCATGCTGATTTCCGGGGCCGTCTTGTGGCTCCTCGGCGAAGAAACCCACCCCGCGCGGAACCCGGCCTGAAGCATTCGCGGCCTGGCGCCGTCCCCCGCACTTGCCTTGGCGGCGTTTTTATTCAAGAATGACACCATCCGACAAGCAGCGGCATCATGACAAACACAACAATTCCAGATTTCACCCTGCCCGCCACCGGCGGCACCGACTTCAACCTCAAGGCCGCACGCGGCAAATCCCTGGTGATTTACTTCTACCCCAAGGACAACACGCCGGGCTGCACTGCCGAGAGCCAGGCGTTCCGCGACCTCTATCCGCAATTTCAGAAAGCCAACTGCGAGATCGTGGGAATTTCGCGGGACAGCATCAAGTCGCACGAGAATTTCAAGACCAAGTTCAGCCTGCCCTTCGCCCTGCTTTCCGATGCGGAGGAAAAGGCATGCACGCAGTTCGGCGTGATCAAGATGAAGAAGCTTTACGGCAAGGAGGTGCGCGGCATCGAGCGCAGCACCTTCGTGCTGGACGGCAAGGGCGTGCTGCGCCATGAATGGCGGGGCGTCAAGGTGCCCAATCACGCCCAGGAGGTTCTCACCGTCGTGCAATCACTTCAGGAAGCATCATGACATCTGCAACGCCCGGCACCAAGCTGTTCGTCCTTGACACCAATGTGCTGATGCACGACCCGACCAGCCTGTTCCGCTTCGAGGAACACGACGTATATGTCCCGATGTTCGTACTGGAAGAACTGGACAACGGCAAGAAGGGCATGTCCGAAGTCGCGCGCAACGCGCGCCAGGCCAGCCGCTTCCTGGATGCCATCGTAAGCGAGACCGCGCACGACATCGGCCAGGGCATTCCGCTCCAATCCCAGGGCAGCAAGAGCGCGACCGGCCGCCTGTTCCTGCAGACCGAGTTCATCACCCCCGAGCTGCCGGTGGCGCTGCAGCACAGCAAGGCCGACAACGCGATCCTGGGCGTGGTCATGCACCTGCACCAGCAGCAGTCCGGCCGGCAGGTCATCCTGGTGTCCAAGGACATCAACATGCGCATCAAGGCGCGCGCGCTGGGCCTGTCGGCGCAGGACTACTTCAACGACAAGGTGCTGGAAGACACCGATCTGCTCTACACCGGCGTGCTGCCGCTCCCCGATGATTTCTGGGAGCACCACGGCAAGGACATGAAGTCCTGGCAGCAGGGCGGCCACACCTATTACAACGTCGCAGGCCCGCTGTGCAAGGACATGCAGGTGAACCAGTTCGTGTTCCAGGAGAACGGCACCTCGCCCTTCTACGCCGTGGTGGTGGAACAGGGCAGCGACACCGCGATGCTGCGCACGCTGACCGACTATACCCACCAGAAGAACGCGATCTGGGGCATTACCGCGCGCAACCGCGAGCAAAACTTCGTGCTCAACCTGCTGATGAACCCCGAGATCGACTTCGTCACGCTGCTGGGCCAGGCCGGCACCGGCAAGACGCTGCTGACGCTGGCCGCGGGCCTGATGCAGACGCTGGAAAAGAAGCTCTATTCCGAGATCATCATCACCCGCGTCACCGTGCCGGTCGGCGAGGACATCGGCTTCCTGCCAGGCACCGAGGAAGAGAAGATGACGCCGTGGATGGGCGCGCTGGAGGACAACCTGGATGTGCTCAACAAGCCGGACGAGGAAAGCGGGGAATGGGGCCGCGCGGCGACGCGCGACCTGATCCGCAGCCGGATCAAGATCAAGTCGCTCAACTTCATGCGCGGCCGCACCTTCCTCAACAAGTACCTGATCATCGACGAGGCGCAGAACCTCACGCCCAAGCAGATGAAGACGCTGATCACCCGCGCCGGCCCCGGCACCAAGGTGGTGTGCCTGGGCAACATCGCGCAAATCGACACGCCCTATCTCACCGAGGGCAGCTCGGGCCTCACCTATGTGGTGGACCGCTTCAAGGGCTGGGAGCACAGCGGCCATGTGACGCTGATGCGCGGCGAACGGTCGCGGCTGGCGGATTATGCCGGCGACGTACTGTAACCGCGGTGCGCCATGCAAGCCATCGACCGATCATCTGCAGAACACTACATCTGGGGCCAGGTGTGCGAGGGCTGGCACCTTGTGAAACGCGCCGACATGTCGGTCATTGCCGAGCGCGTCCCGCCTGGCGCACGCGAGACGCGTCACATTCATTCGATGGCCCGCCAGTTCTTCTATATCCTGAACGGCAGCGCGGTGATAGAGGCGAACGGGCAACGTGCAACCCTGGCCGAGGGCCAGGGACTGGAAGTGGCGCCCGGCGTTGCGCATCAGTTCATCAACGAGTCGCCTGACGATGTTCACTTTCTGGTCTTTTCACAGCCAAACGCCCAGGGCGACCGCATGGAGGCCTGAAGCATGAACTCCACCGACAAGCCAAAGAAAACCGATACCGAATGGCGCGAGGAGCTGACGCCGGAGCAGTTCATCATCACGCGCCAGTGCGGCACCGAGCCGCCCTTCACCGGGCTGTATTGGGATTGCCACGACGCCGGCACCTACCGCTGCGTGTGCTGCGGCAGCCCGCTGTTCCGCTCCGACACCAAGTTCGATTCCGGCACCGGCTGGCCGAGTTTCTGGCTGCCTGCCAGCGGGGATGCGCTCAAGCTGCTGGAGGACACCAGCCACGGCATGAAACGCATCGAGGTGCGCTGCGCGAAATGCGATGCGCACCTGGGCCATGTGTTCGAGGACGGACCCGAGCCCACCGGGCTGCGCTACTGCATCAACTCGGCCTCGCTGACGCTGGACCGCACCTAACTCACTTCTGATTCGCAGCCATGAAAGTACTGTTCGACCTCTTCCCCGTCATTGTGTTTTTCGGTGTGTACAAGTTTCTGGGGCACGGCAACGACAGCTGCCTGGTCGGCACTAGCGCCCACCAATTGCCCTGGATGCAGGAACCCATCCTGATGGCGACCGCCGCCGCGATCGCGGCCACGCTGGTGCAGGTGGGCTGGGTGAAATTCCGCCACGGCAAGGTGGATGCGATGCTGTGGATGAGCTTTGCCATCATCACCCTCTTCGGCGGCGCCACGCTGTATTTCCGCAGCCCGGTGTTCATCCAGTGGAAACCGACTATCCTGTACTGGACATTCGCCGCCGTACTGGGCGGCGCGCCGCTGTTCACCAAGCGCAACCCGATTCGCAGCATGCTGGAATCGCAGCTGCACCTGCCCAGCCATGTGTGGAATAACCTCAACGCGGCCTACGCACTGTTTTTCCTGTGCCTGGGCTTTGCCAATCTCGCGGCGATGCACTGGCTGTCGTGCAACGGCTGGGTGGATTTCAAGGTGTACGGCCTGACCGCCCTGCTTTTCGCCTTCGTGATCGCGCAATCCGTCATGCTGGCGAAATATCTGGAAACCGACAAGGAGCACAACTGATGCTGTACACCATCACCGGTCAATTCGTCCCGGACTGCGCGGAGAAGCGCGCGGCGGCGCGCCCGGCTCACCTGGAGCGGCTGCACGCGCTGCAGAACGCCGGCCGCCTGATCCTGGCCGGCCCCATGCCTGCCGTGGATGCGGCAGATCCCGGCGCCGCAGGCTTTTTCGGCAGCCTGATCGTGGCGGAATTCCCCTCGCTGGCGGAAGCGGAGGCTTGGGCGCAGGCCGACCCCTATGCAGCCGCGGGAATATATGCGCAGCTTACCGTCAACCCTTTCGTAAAGGTGCTGCCATCATGACCGCCCCGAATCGCATCGAGCAGATAAGGGCCGGCTTGGGGCCCCTGAATCCCCTGCTGGTCGAAGTCGAAGATGACAGCCACCTGCATGCCGGCCATGCCGGCGCAGGCGGCGGCGGGCATTACCGGCTGACCGTGGTTTCCCCGCAGTTTATCGGAAAATCCACCCTGGAAAGGCACCGCATGGTATATTCGGCGCTGCATTTACTGATGCAGCACGACATTCACGCCCTCAACATACGCGCTTATGCACCAGATGAAGTGCAACCCCGATAATATTCAACGAGGAACAATTTTTATGCAGAACTTCGCCAAACTGGGCGCAATCGCGGCCGCGTGCGCCCTGCTCGCCGCTCCGGCGCTTGCCGAGGACAAAGTCGCCGCCACAGTCAATGGCGTAGCCATCCCGCAGGCCCGCGTCGATGTGCAGGTCAAGGATGCAGTGGGCCATGGCGCGCCGGATACCCCCGAGGTGCGCGGGCAGATTCTGGCGCGCACCATCCAGATGGAGCTGCTGACCCAGGCTGCCGTGCAAAAGGGGCTGGACAAGGACGCAGAGATCGCCGAGAAGGTTGCCCAGACCCAGGCGCTTGCCCGCGAGAACGTGCTGGCCAACGCCTATATCACCGACTACCTGAACAACCATCCGGTCAGCGAAGACGCGCTGAGGAAGGAATACGACGGCATCAAGAGCGACCCGCGGATGTTGCAGTACAAGGTGGCCCATATCGTGGTCAAAACCGAGAAGGAAGCCAAGGCCATCGCCGCCAAGCTGCGCCACCGCGGAGACTTCGCGGCCATCGCCAAGAAGCAATCGCTGGACAAGGCCTCGGCAGACAACGGGGGCGAACTGGGCTGGATCACCACCAACGGCCTGCCCGAGGACTTCACCGCAGCGATCGAGAGCATGAAGAAAACCGGTCAGGTCAGCCGTCCGGTGAAGCTTGGCGATTCCTGGCAGGTTTTCAAGCTGCTGGACAAGCGCGTCACGCCTTTCGAGGACGCGAAGGCGATGTTGATCCGCCCGCTGCAGCAGCAGGAGATCAAGAGCCTGATCGACGACCTGAAGGCCAAGGCCAAGATCGTGGAAACCAAATAAGGCACGGCTATCCGCGCAGAAGCAGCACATGCGAAAAGGCGGCTACGGCTGCCTTTTTTGCTTTGAGCCACCCGCCCTTTCTGCCCGGAAGCGTGTCCCGCCCTGAGCCCAGACCTGCCGGAATACAGCCATGTTCAACCCGAGCCGCAATGAAGCGCGCCAGTTCCTCTTTGACGCCTGGCGCAAGCATGGCGCAGGCGAACTGCTGACCCCGCTGGAACATATCGCCGTGCGCGTGATCGGCCTGCATCCCGAATTCCATGCCCTGCTCGACGCCGCTGCGGGCAATCAGGAGCGCGACTACGCCGCCGGCGAACTCAATCCCTTTTTGCACCTGATGATGCACCTGTCGATCGAGGAGCAGCTTTCCATCGACCAGCCGCCCGGCGTCCGCCAGGCGCATGCGCGCCTGGCGAACAAGTACGGCTCGGAGCATGAGGCCCAGCACGCGATGATGGAATGCATGGCGGAAATGATCATGCAGGCGCAGCGCAGCGGCACTGGGCCCGATGCCACGCTCTACCTTGCCTGCCTCGCGCGGCAATGAATCGCGCGATTCGCTGCGTAAGGCAGGTGGCGTGCACACTGCTGCATAAATGCCACACGCGCTTGACGCTTCAGCGCGTGATGCGGTCTACTTGAGCCGCTTGTCCGGCCGCACGTAGGGGGTGACGCGCAGCAGGACAACCGGAAGACGGCCCGCTCGCGGTGTCCGCATTCACGATCATCCGAAACTGTATTGATTGCAACTTATTACTCAAGGAATAGACACACCATGAAGAAATTACTGCCGCTGCTTTGCGCCCTCGGATTCGTCGCGCAACCCGCGCTGGCCGCCACCAACAACATCACCAGCCTGCAAAACCTGGGACAGGCGGAATTCAATGCCCTGTCCGAGGACCTGAGCTCCGCGTTGAGCTACAAGCCAGTTGGCCTGTCCACGCCGCTGGGCGTGACCGGCTTCGACATCGGCCTGGATGTCACCCAGACCAACATGGCCAAGAGCTCGGCGCTCTGGTCCCAGATCACGGGCGGCGGCACAGTGAGCAACCTCTACATCCCCAAACTGCACATCGACAAGGGCCTGCCGTTTGGTTTCGACATCGGCGCGTTCTACTCCAAGGTGCCCACCACCAATATCTCCCTGTATGGCGGCGAGCTGCGCTATGCGCTGATCGACAACATTGCGCTGCCGACGGTGTCCATACGCGGCGCGTTCACCAAGCTTTCCGGCGTCGACCAGCTTTCCTTCGACACCAAGAGCCTGGACGTCTCCATCGCCAAGACCTTTGTGATGGTGACGCCGTACGCCGGCGTAGGCAAGGTGTGGGCCAACAGCTCGGCGAACGTGGCCAGCAATTTCACCGGTTTCGCCCTGTCCGACAGCTTTTCCCAGAACAAGATCTACGGTGGCGTCAACGTGAATCTGGGCCTGATGAACCTCGCAGCCGAACTGGACAAGACCGGCTCCGCCCGCTCGGTCTCCGCCAAACTGGGCTTCCGCTGGTAAGCGCGGCCCGCACCGGCAAAAACAGCCAGGCAAGCCTGGCTGTTTTTTTATGCGCCGCCCTTCCGTTCAGCCGGCTACACCGTACTTGCCGGCCAGCTTGACCCGATTGAGATACCCCTCGCGCGCGATCTGCACGTCTTCAAGGAAGTAGGGCAGTTCTTTCAGCAGCAATGCCTGCGGGCCATCCACCAGCGCCTTGGCCGGCGCGGGATGGAAATCCACCAGCACCATGTTGGCGCCAGCCAGCACGCCCTGGGCCGTGACGTGGAACACGTCGAGGATGCCGTCCGGAGATGCTGCGCGCGAACCGACCGAGTGCGACGGATCGATGCACACCGGCATGCGGGTGAGGCGCCTGACCACGGGCACGTGGGCGAAGTCGACGAAATTGCGGTGCGGGTCGCCCATGTTGGTCTTCATGCCGCGCAGGCCGAACACCACGTTGCGGTTGCCCTCCGAGGCCAGGTATTCCGCGGCATTCAGCGACTCGTCCAGGGTGATGCCGAAACCGCGCTTGATCAGGACGGGGAACTGCTGCTGGCGGCCTACGATCTTCAACAGCTCGAAATTCTGCGTGTTGCGCGTGCCGATCTGCAGCATCACGCCGGTGGGGTTGCCGGTCTGGTGCAGGGCCTCGCGTATCTCGTCCAGATGAGACTCGTGCGTGATCTCCATGGCGATCACCTTGATGCCATACTTGCCCGCCAGCTCGAACACCCAGGGCAGGCAGGCCTTGCCGTGTCCCTGGAAGGCGTAGGGGCTGGTGCGCGGCTTGTAGGCGCCCATGCGCGTGCACACCTGGCCGTTTTCCTTCAGCGCCTTGAGCATCAGCTCGACATGCTCAGGGTTGTCCACCGCGCACAGGCCGGCAAAGACATTGAGCGTATCCTGCCCGAAGCGCACGCCGTTGTATTCGAAATGGTCCGGCCGCGGATCGTCCTTGTGCCGGCCCAGGATGCGGTATTCCTCCGACACGCGCACCACCCGTTCCACGCCGGGCAGGGCCAGCATGTCGTCAATCTCGAGCTGCTTGGTGTTGCCGATCAGATAGATCTCGGTCAGCGCCTGCTGGGCGCCACGCTCGGTGTGCACGCGCGCCTGTATGCCCGGCAACGTGGCAAGGTGGTCCATCAAGCGGCGGAATTCGGCGCCCTGCTGGTAGATGTCCGCGCCCAGTATCAATATCATGGCGTGCTCCCTAGCGCGCGAGTATGGACCACTGCTGCGGCCACTGCTCCATCGGGTCGCGCGCATAGCCGCTCTTGGCGAACAGCTGCCAGCGGCCGATGACGTAGCACAGCAGCACGTTGGCGCGCGCGCCGGCATCTGTGTCCTCGGGCAGTTCCTTCTGGGTCACCGCAATCCGCACCGCCTGCTTGAGGGTAGTCTCAATGCGGTCGAGCAACTGGTTGATGCGCGCCTGCAGACGCTGGTCTTCATTGACCAGCGCATCGCCGGTCAGCACCCGGGTCATGCCGCGGTTCTTGCGTGCGAAGCCCAGCAGCAAGGCGACGATGCCCTCGGCCTGCTTCATGCCGTCGGCTTCCTCCGCCGTGATCTTGTTGATCAGGCCGAATACGGTCTGCTCTATGAACTCGATCAGCCCCTCGAACATCTGTGCCTTGCTGGCGAAATGCCGGTACAGCGCGGCCTCGGACAGTTCCAGCCTCGCAGCCAGTTGCGCAGTGGTAATCTTTTCGCCCTTGGGCTGCTCCAGCATTTCGGCGATGGCTTGCAGGATCTGCAGCTTGCGTTCGCCCGTTTTTGCGGCCATGTCGTCCCCCTCTTACGTCAGCCGCCCCAGCTTGCGCGGCAGTTCAAGTACAGTCCTGATCTTCAGGTCCACATACGCGGGCTTGCCCGTGCCCGCGCCCACCAGCACGGTCTTCATCCCCAGGCGCTTCGCGGTCTGGAGATTCTCCGCGCTGTCTTCCACCATCACGCAGCGCGCGGGATGGAGATGGTGCTTCTTAAGCAGGCGGAGGAAGCCGGCCGTTTCCGGCTTGGGCCGGAAGCGCGCATGCTCGATGGCAAATGCATCCTCGAACATATCGTCCACCCGCAGCAGCCGCAGCACTTCGCGCACGTAATGGCGCGGCGCATTGGAATAGAGCAACTTGCGTCCCGGCAGCGCGCGCAGCATGTGGCGCAGGCGCGGCTCGCGCAGCACCATGTCGGGCAGCGCCGGAAACTGGTGCGTATGCCACAGGAAGTGCGCCGGCCGCGTGCCGTGGTGGCGCATCAGCCCCCTCAACGTCGCGCCGTAGCGCTGCCAGTAATGCATGCGCAGGGCATTCGCCTCTTCCTCGCTGATGCCCAGCTCACGCTGCACATACGCCGTCATGCTGCGGTTGATGTGCGGAAAAATATAAGGCGTCGCATCGTGCAGCGTATTATCCAGATCAAAAATCCAAACTTTCGTCGCCATACCTTGTTGCGCTCAAAAAATCTCGCTTACATATTCCACATATGCCGCGCTTGGATTTTTTTGCGAGCAGCCTTTGCAGGGCTTGCCTGCTTACCCCGCTTTGCGCGCCTGGTCTGGCTTGGAAAGTCTGAATTTTCCCCGCATCCGTCAGGCAGCATCCTCATTTGCTCTTGATGAGTGTACCCACCCCCTCATCGGTCAGGATTTCGAGGAGCAGCGCATGCTCCACCCGGCCGTCGATGATGTGCACCGATCTGACGCCGCCGCGCGCCGCATCCAGCGCGGAACCTATCTTGGGCAGCATGCCGCCGGACAGGGTGCCGTCGGCGACCATCGCCTCGATTTCCCTGGGCGTGAGCCCTGTCAGCAGGGTGCCGCTCTTGTCCAGCACGCCCGGCGTATTGGTGAGCAGCACCAGCTTTTCCGCCGACAGCACTTCCGCGAGCTTGCCCGCGACCACGTCGGCGTTGATGTTCAGGGTCTCGCCGTCGGGTGCGACGCCGATGGGCGCGATCACCGGAATGAAGTCGCCCGAATCCAGGAAGCGGATGATGGAGGGATCGATCTTGCTGATGTCGCCCACCAGGCCGATGTCCAGCATCTTGCCCGGCTCGTCCATGCTTTCCAGCATCAGCTTTTCAGCGCGGATGAAGGCACCGTCCTGCCCGGTCAGGCCCACCGCCTTCCCGCCATGCTTGTTGATGAGATTGACGATGTCCTTGTTGACCTTGCCCAGCACCATCTCGACCACGTCCATGGTCTCCTCGTCGGTGACGCGCATGCCCTGCACGAAAGTGCCCTGCTTGCCGACGCGGTTCAGCAATTCGTTGATCTGCGGCCCGCCGCCATGCACGATCACCGGGTTCATGCCCACCAGTTTAAGCAGCACCACGTCACGCGCGAAACTGTCCTGCAACTGCGGGTCAGTCATGGCGTTGCCGCCGTATTTAATGACGATGGTCTTGTCGAAAAAGCGCTGGATGTAGGGCAGCGCCTCGGAAAGGGTGCGTGCCTTCTTGTCAGCGGCGGAGGGGGTCAGCGACATGGTCGTTCCTCTGAATCATGGCGGGTGCGTAAGGGCTGCATTTTACACCAGATCGCCGCCGGCCATGCGCCACAAAGGAAAACGGGCGGCTTGCAGCCGCCCGCTCAACGGAAGTCCGCGCTTACTACTGATGCTGCTTCTGCATCTCGACGTTCTCGTAGGCCTTATAGCTCAACTCCGCCGCCCTGACCTCGACCGGCACGTCCACCTGCACCTTTTTGCCGGCGGTATAGATGGTCAGCGTTACGGGCACGGTGTCTCCCACCTTCAGCGGCTGCTTCAGGCCCTTGAGCACCAAGGAGATCGTGCGCTCGCTGAAACTCATCGCCCGGCCGTGGCGCAGGTGGACAGAGGTCAGCGTCTGTACCGCAAGCCGCCCATGCAGCGGGCGCAGCCGCTCGATGCCGCCGGATGCGGCCAGCGGGCTATCCACCTCCACCAGCTTGCCATAGGAACTCGTGCAGGTAACATCCATGCGCAGCGCGACCTTGGTCTGGCCCGGCACGGTTTCCGTGGTCCAGGCGTTCTTCACCACGACTTCGTGGTTATCGTTGTTCACGTCCGCCGCCCAGGCGCTCGTCGACAGCAAAACTGCCAGCGTAAACAGCATATTGCGAAATAGCATCAGTTCTCCTTCTCTTTGCGTGACCCCACCGTGGCTGACTTTATACCAAAACCTCGCGCTTTTGGCAGCACAAAAAACAACGGGCGGCTCAAGCCGCCCGCATGCGGTATATGCCCTTCGGCAACTCAGCGGATCTCCAGCCGCTTGGCCTTGGTCACCGCCTTTTTCGGCAGCGTCAGAAGCAGCACGCCATCCTCGTATTTGGCCTGCGCGGCCGCCTCGTCCACGTCGCCGCCCAGCGAGAAGCTGCGCGAAACCTTGCCGTAGTAGCGCTCGCTGCGCAGCACTTTCTCGCCTTCCTTCACTTCCTTTTCATTCTTCACTTCTGCGCTGATCGACACCTGGTTGCCGTCGATGGAAACCTGAATGTCATCTTTCTTTACACCGGGAATTTCGGCGTGGACGATGTATGCCTTGTCGTCTTCCTTCACATCCATTTTGATCTGCACCTCCGGCCCGCTATCGAGGCGGATCGGGCGCATGAAGAAACCGCGAAACAAGTCATCGAACACATCGTCACGCGGGGTGAAACGAGTCAGATTTGCCATGATAACCTCCATACGTTGAGTGAAGACGGGAAACACAGCTGCCCTGCAAACAATATAGGGTTCCGTGGCGGCGGTTTCAAGTCCCCGGCGCCGCGACGGTCACGCTCAATGACTGCCCATGCTGCCACCTTCCATGCTGTGGCCGCCCATGCCATGTCCGCTCATGTCCTCATCCTGCCCCACGGCCAGCACCGGCGCGACCACTTTCAGGTGCTCGCGGCGCTTGTCGGCAAACTCTATGGTCAGGGTCAGTTGCACGCGCGCACCGGGCTTGAGCTGGTGTTTGAGGCCGACCAGCATCAGGTGGCTGCCCTTTCCCAGCACCACCTCCTGGTTGGCCGGCAAGACCAGGCTGGGCACCTGCCGCATTTCCATCATGCCATTCGCATGTTTCATGATGTGGATCTCCACATGCTTTGCCGCCGGACTGGACGCCCCCACCAGCCTGGCATCCCGGTTGGCCTTGATATGCATGCCGACGGCCGCGGTCTCCTGTCCGGGAGCGGTGGCCCGCGCCGAGGCCTCGGTCACCGCCACGTCGCCGGCAAACGCCTGCGCCGCGAACACGAAAAGCCCTAATCCAACCAGTGTACGCATGTTCATTCTTCTCTCCTGTTGCTGTCAGAAATTCCCGGTTTCAAGGGCCTTTCGGCGCCCGGCTGAAGCGTTATTCTACACGCTCCCTCCACCCCCGGCCCCGGTGCGGCTGCGACAAATTGCCGCAACCCCCGTTATTTTAACGACTTTTCCGATATATGCCGCGCAAGGCGCGGCCTTTTACTTGATAAAACATGGAGTTTCGGTGATAATGCCCGCCCCCTGCCGGGGTGATGGAACTGGTAGACGTGCCGGACTCAAAATCCGGTGCCAGAGATGGCGTGAGGGTTCGAGTCCCTCTCCCGGCACCACACTATTCCGCAACAGCATGTCAACCGAGTCGCAGGCCATGCGTTAATGACACTGGCACATTCGTAGTGTCATAAACGTTTACAACCTACTAAATGGAGTTCATATGAACAAGCTGTTGTCCGCTCTGATCGCCGCTGCTTTCGCAGCCGTTACCTTCTCCGCCGTTGCTGCTGACGCAGCCGCTCCTGCCACTGCTCCGGCCGCAACGACCGAAGCCAAGAAGCCCATGGCGAAGAAGCACAAGGCTGCCAAGCATCACAAGGCCACCAAGCATCACAAGGCCAAGAAGAAGGCCGCCAAGTAATACGGCTTCTTCAAGCAAAAAGGCAGGGTTCGCCCTGCCTTTTTTATTGCCCGGAATCTCCGGCGCCTCCTGCCTGGCCGTGACCGGGTGTGACGCCACTGCGGGCACCCATAGACCTCGCTTCGTGCAGCAGCCTGTCAACCAACTCCCGGGCCATGCGTTAATGACATTGACACATTGCAGTGTCATAAACGTTTATAACCTATCAAATGGAGTTCATATGAACAAGCTGCTGTCCGCTCTGATCGCCGCTGCTTTCGCAGCCGTCACCTTCTCCGCCGTTGCTGCTGACGCAGCTGCTCCTGCTGCTGCTCCGGCCGCTCACAAGAAGATGCACATGAAGAAGGCTCACCACAAGGCTGCAAAGAAGGCTCACCACGAGGCCAAGAAGGCCGCCAAGTAATACGGCTTCTTTGAGCGCAAAAAAGGCAGGGTTCGCCCTGCTTTTTTTATTGCCCGGAATCTCCGGCACCTCTCGCCCGGCCGCATCAAACTGGGTTACTATTTGTACCGAGAATCAATGCCATCAGGCACCCGAAGCGCAAAAAACATGCACATCGCATAAAATTGCCGGGCGGCGTTCGATACGGCCGGCCGCGGCCGAGCATGACACCCACGATGTTGTCCAACTGATTACTTTAACCGCACGATACGCATATGGTCTGGAAGCCTCACGTCACCGTAGCCGCCGTCATGGAACGCGACGGACAATTCCTGCTGGTCGAGGAGCACACCACCCACGGCATCCTGTTCAACCAGCCGGCCGGCCATCTGGAAGCCAACGAATCGCTGATCGAAGCCGTCACGCGCGAGGTGCTGGAAGAGTCCGCCTACGATTTCGCGCCCGAGCACCTGCTGGGCGTCTACCGCTGGCATTCCCAGGCCTCGGACACCACCTATCTGCGTTTCGCCTTTAGCGGCCGCATCACCGGCCATCATCCAGAGCGCGAACTGGACAGCGGCATCCTGCGCGCAATCTGGCTGACGCCGGACGACATCCGCGCCACCCGCGAGCGCCACCGCAGCCCCCTGATCCTGCGCTGCATCGAGGACTATCAGGCGGGGAAACGGTATCCCCTGGATATGCTGGTGCACTATGAATAAGAAGAAACACGTCGTCGTCGGCATGTCCGGCGGCGTGGACTCCTCCGTCACCGCCCTGCTGCTCAAGGAGCAGGGCTATGAAGTGACCGGCCTGTTCATGAAGAACTGGGAGGACGACGACGATGAGGAATACTGCTCCTCGCGCGAAGACCTGATAGACGCCGTCTCCGCCGCCGACGTGATCGGCATCCACATCGAGGCAGTGAACTTCGCCGCCGAATACAAGGACCGGGTATTCGCCTACTTCCTGCGCGAATACGAAGCTGGCCGCACGCCCAACCCGGACATCCTGTGCAACTCCGAGATCAAGTTCAAGGCCTTCCTCGACCACGCCATGCGCCTGGGTGCGGACGCCATCGCCATGGGCCACTACGCGCGCGTGCGCGAAGTGGACGGAAAGTTCCAGTTACTCAAGGGCCTCGATCCCGGCAAGGACCAGAGCTACTTCCTGCACCGCCTGGACCAGCAACAACTATCCAAAGCCATGTTCCCCATCGGCCACCTGCCCAAGAGCGAAGTGCGAGAAATCGCGCGCAAAGCGGGGCTGGCCAACCACGCCAAGCGCGACAGCACCGGCATCTGCTTCATCGGCGAGCGGCCGTTCCGCGAATTCCTCAACCGCTACCTGCCCACCCAGCCGGGCGACATGGTCACCCCCGAAGGCCGCAAGGTCGGCACCCATCAGGGCCTCTCCTTCTACACCATCGGCCAGCGCCAGGGACTGGGAATCGGCGGCGGCAAGGACGGCACCGGCGAACCCTGGTTCGTCTCCGGCAAGGACATCGCAGCCAACCGGCTCATCGTCGTGCAGGGCCACGACAACCCAGCCCTGCTCAACCCCAATCTCGACGCGCTCGACATGCACTGGATCGCCGGCGAAGCCCCCGACACCAGTCGGCCCTATGCCGCCAAAACCCGCTACCGGCAGCATGATGCTGGGTGTCGCATTGTCGCCCTCGACGGTGGGCATGCCAGCTTCCATTTTCAGGAGGCGCAATGGGCCGTCACGCCGGGGCAGTCGGTTGTGGTCTATGATGAAGAGGTTTGTTTGGGCGGTGGCATCATCGCCTGACTGGCGCAGAGTGGCCGCCCGGTGGCGGCATCCCCCTTGACCAAAGGGGGGCGGTGGGAGGATTTGGTTTGTTGACTATCGTGAGCGGGCCGGCAGTGCGCACGGGTTTGCGCCGGAGTCGCCGGCAGCGAGTTTCTTTCTTTGCTCGTGCAAAGAAAGAAACCAAAGAAAGCACGCCCCGATCCGCCACCCCTTACGGGGTTCCCTCATCTGCTCGGCAGAGCAGGCCTCCTCATAAACTCGCACGACCGGCTGCGCCGTCACGTGCTCGAACATATTCGTCGGACACCCCCTGCCCCGCCTGCGCGACTCGGTGGCGGATAGGGGGCCTTCAGATTTTGTGTGCGCTGGCGCGCACTGGTTGTTCTTCGTGCCAGCGTAACTTACGCTACGCTGGCAAAAACATCCGGCGGGTTACGCTTTGCTAACCCGCCCTACGCGGTCTTATGCAGGTCTTCCAAGGCAGAGAGTAAACGTTCGGGCAGCCTGGGAAGTGATTCTTGCTTGAACTTAGGATCGGCGTCCTCAAGCCGCACAAGGCTTGGCGGTCGAATACGCCACCATCTTCCAAATTCTATTTCCAAGGCGCCTCTTAATGATGCAAACGTATTCCGATAAACGGCTTCGTCATCGCGCGCCCTCTTTGCTAGCCCCACCGCCACCATGCTCATAGTCGCAATCAAATATGGGCCAAGGGTGCCCTCTATTGCCTCTATAGTCGTGGGGCGGTTTTCACGGCTCATTTGATCAAGTCGCCTCTGAATTTCCACCGCGTGTCTATTACGAAATTCGTGAATTTCTACCAAATCCTCATAGCAGGTTTGCGAGAGGTGAAGATCATTAAATACGCTTGCATTCTCAGTGCGGCTAAAAAGAAACGCCAGTGAATCAAAGTCTATCGCCTGACCGACATAGGTTTGAAAAGAAGGGCGGACCAGCAAGTACAGCGGCGTCCCTTCAGGGTGGCTTTTCGTATCACATACATCAACATAGAAGTTTCTTCTAAAAAGCAAGAATTCATTTAGCTGGGTTCTTATCGCAAATAACGCCAGATTCCCCGCCGATACATTCTTCAAATACCGCTGTCTGGCATCATGCATTCTAACCATAAGGAACGCCAATCCAGCACCGAGAAAAGTACTGAACATGATCTTTCCAAACTCGAGAATTACGCCGTGATTTGAGAAATCGGCTGTCATGACGAATCTTCTTTCAGAATTTTGCCTGCATAGCGTAAGCTATGCAGGCACCAAACACAAACAGCGTGCGCAGGTCGCACGCGATGCCCTTCTGCCCCTGTGCGCCGTCCCGCAGATCGGGCGCAGGCGAGCGGGGGGTTGGGCGAGCATTGTTCGAGCTCCGCAGCAGGGCACGATTTGTGTGCCCTGCCAGGGCGAGTTGCGCAGCCCCGCTTGCGTGCGTTCGAGCAAGGGTCCGCGTCAGCGGCGGCGCACCGGGGGCGCCTTCTTTGGGTTACCTTTCTTGGCAAGACAAGAAAGGTAACCAGCATGCCGGGCTGCCCCCGGCGACCAACTGTGCATACCGCCAGACCGCCCAGAAAACACACGCACCCCCGTCCCCCAAGACTCCCCCCTCCATTTCGCGTAAAATACACCCCCTTGGCAACAATAAACATGCGACAAATCATGACCCTGAACTCCCTCACCGCCCTTTCCCCCCTCGATGGCCGCTATTACGGCAAGGTGGACGCGCTACGCCGTCATTTCAGCGAGTTCGGCCTGATCCACAACCGCCTGCTGATCGAGGTGGAGTGGCTGAAGGCGCTGAGTGCTGAGGCGGGAATTCCGGAGGTTGAGCCGTTTTCGGCGGCCACGGTAGAGTTTCTCGACCGTCTGGTGACGGATTTCAGCATGGTGGATGCGGAGGCGATCAAGTCTATCGAGAGCCGCACCAATCACGATGTGAAGGCCATTGAATACTGGCTGCGCGAAAAGCTGGCCGACAATCTGGAGACGGCGAAGGTGCTGGAGTTTATCCACTTTGCCTGCACGTCCGAGGACATCAACAATCTTTCCCATGCACTGATGCTGCAGAGCGCACGCGCGCACGTGATGCTGCCGACGCTGGATGCGCTGATCGGCCGCCTGCGCCACCTGGCGCACGAGCATGCTGCGCTGCCCATGCTGTGCCGCACCCACGGCCAGACGGCGACGCCCAGCACGCTGGGCAAGGAGATGGCGAACGTGGTCTATCGCCTGGAGCGGGCGCGGGAGCGCCTGGCGGCGGTGGAGATCCTGGGCAAGATCAACGGCGCGGTGGGCAACTACAATGCGCACCTGGCTGCCTACCCCGATGTGGACTGGGAAGGTTTCTCGCAGAACTTCGTGGAGGCGCGCGGCCTGACCTTCAACCCCTACACGACCCAGATCGAGCCGCACGATTGCATGGCGGAGCTCTATGACGCCTACGCGCGCATCAACGCCATCCTGGTCGATCTGGACCGGGACGTCTGGGGCTATATCTCGCTGGGCTATTTCAAGCAGAAGGTGGTGGCGGGCGAGGTGGGCTCTTCCACCATGCCGCACAAGGTGAACCCCATCGACTTCGAGAACTCGGAGGGTAATCTGGGGCTGGCGAATTCGCTGCTGCGCCACCTCTCGGAAAAGCTGCCGGTCTCGCGCTGGCAGCGCGACCTGACCGATTCCACGGTGCTGCGCAACATGGGCGTGGCGCTGGGCTACACCCTGCTGGGTTATGAATCGTGCATCAAGGGCCTGGGCAAGCTGGAGGCCAACCCGGCTCGGCTGGCGGAAGACCTGGACAATAGCTGGGAGGTGCTGGCCGAACCCATCCAGACCGTGATGCGCCGCTACAACGTGGAGAACGCCTACGACAAGCTGAAGGAACTGACGCGCGGCAAGGGCGGCATCAACCGCGACAGTCTACATGCCTTCATCAAGACGCTGGACATTCCCGAGGAAGAAAAGACGCGCCTGCTGAAGCTGACCCCGGCGACATATCTGGGCAAGGCAGCGGAACTGGCCAAGCGAATCTGACGCAAGCGACTGCGGTGACTGCCTGCGGCGGCACCGCATGCCACAATAAAAATGGGCGCGAAATGCGCCCTTTTTTATCGCCGTAATTTCCGATTCAGGATGCCTTGTGCGCCTTGCGCTGTTTATACCAGTCCAGCACCCACAGGACATAGCCCGAAAGCGAGTAGCCAAGGAAGATGAGGAACAGCACGCCGGGCGGATAGGCGGACACCAGAACGTAGACGCCGACGATGGCGAGCACGACGATGAAAGGCACGCTCTTGCGCAGGTTGATGTCCTTGAAGCTGTAAAAGCGCACGTTGCTGACCATGGTCACGCCGGCAAACACGGTGAGCACCAGCGCCAGCCAGTGGATGTCCTCCCCGAAGCCCTCCAGGAATTTGTGGTTGTCGTGCGCCAGCCATACGAAACCGGCCACCAGCGCGGCGGCGGCAGGGCTGGGCAGTCCCTGGAAGTAGCGCTTGTCGACGATGTCGATGTTGGTGTTGAAGCGCGCCAGGCGCAGGGCGGTGCCCGCGCAATAGATGAAGGCCGCGAACCAGCCCCATCGCCCCAGGCCCTTCAACGCCCATTCGTACATCACCAGTGCGGGGGCCACGCCGAACGAGACCATGTCGGAGAGGCTGTCGTACTCGGCGCCGAACTCGCTCTGCGTGTGGGTGAGCCGCGCCACGCGGCCGTCGAGCGCATCCATCACCATCGCGACGAATATGCCCACCGCGGAGAATTCGAAACGGCCGTTCATCGCCTGCACGATGGCGTAGAAACCGGCGAACAGCGCCGCCGTGGTGAAGAGGTTGGGCAGGATGTAGATGCCGCGCCTGCGTATCCCGGGCTTCTTGCGTGTATCCAGGTCAGGCTCGAACATGATCGTAGGCGAGATATGTGGAATATGGCATGTGAAATGAAGAAAAGGTGAAAAGTTCAGACTGACGCTTCACTTTTCACCTTTTGCGTTTCACCGCTGCTTAGTTCTTCGACTGATCGACCAGCTTGTTCTTGCTGATCCAGGGCATCATCGCGCGCAACTGGCCGCCGACTTTTTCGATCGGGTGCTCGGCGTTCAGGCGGCGGCGGGCGGTCATCTCGGGGTAATTGGTGCGGCCCTCGAGGATGAAGCGCTTGGCGTATTCGCCGGTCTGGATGTTGCTCAGGCATTCCTTCATCGCGGCGCGCGCCTGGTCGGCGATCACGCGCGGGCCGGTGACGTATTCGCCGTATTCCGCGTTGTTGGAGATGGAGTAGTTCATGTTGGCGATGCCGCCCTCGTACATCAGGTCGACGATCAGCTTGAGTTCGTGCAGGCACTCGAAGTAGGCCATCTCGGGCGCATAGCCCGCTTCTACCAGGGTTTCGAAGCCGGCCTTCACGAGTTCCACGGCGCCGCCGCACAGCACGGCCTGCTCGCCGAACAGGTCGGTCTCGGTCTCTTCGCGGAAGTTGGTCTCGATCACGCCGCCCTTGGTGCCGCCGTTGGCAGCCGCATAGGACAGGGCGACATCCTTGGCCTTGCCGGTCTTGTCCTGGTATACGGCGATCAGCGTGGGCACGCCGCCGCCCTTGAGGTATTCGGAACGCACGGTGTGGCCGGGACCCTTGGGGGCGACCATGATCACGTCCACGTCGGCCGGGGGCACGATCTGGTTGTAATGGATGTTGAAGCCGTGGGCGAAGGCAAGTGCCGCGCCCGCTTTCAGGTTCTTGGCGACATCGGCGCGGTACACGTCCGGCATGGTCTCGTCCGGCAGGAGCATCATCACCAGGTCGGCGCCCTTCACGGCATCGGCGATCTCGGCGACCTTGTGGCCGGCGGCTTCGGCCTTCTTCCACGATTCGCCGCCGCGGCGCAGGCCGACGGTCACGTTCACGCCGGAATCCTTCAGGTTCTGGGCATGGGCGTGGCCTTGGGAACCGTAACCCACGATGGTCACCTGCTTGCCCTTGATCAGGGAAAGGTCTGCGTCTTTGTCGTAATAAACTTTCATGTCGTCCTCTATCAATAAATCCCGTTTCGGCAATAAATCAGTTCGCGGCCGCGGCAGCGGCCTACAGTTTCAAAATCCGTTCGCCGCGCCCGATGCCGCATGCACCCGTGCGCACCGTCTCCAGGATCAGGCTGCGGTCTATCGCCTGCAGGAAGCTGTCCAGCTTGGAGCCGGAGCCGGTCAGCTCTATGGTGTAGAACTGGGCATCCACATCGATGATGCGGCCGCGGAAGATGTCGGTCATGCGCTTCAGCTCCTCGCGCGCCGCGCCGGCGGCGCGCACCTTCACCATCATCAGCTCGCGTTCCAGGTGGTCGCCCTCGTTCATGTCCATCACCGACACGACCTCGACCAGCTTGTTGAGCTGCTTGTTGATCTGCTCGATCACCTCGTCGGAGCCGCTGGTGACGATGGTCATGCGCGACATGGTCGCATCCTCGGTGGGCGCGACGGTGAGCGACTCGATGTTGTAGCCACGCGCGGAGAACAGGCCGGCTACGCGCGACAGCGCGCCCGCCTCGTTTTCCATTAGCAAAGAAATAATATGGCGCATGATTTACAGGTCCTCCGCCAAGATGACTTCAGACAGACCTTTGCCCCCTGGTACCATCGGATATACGTTCTCGGTCTGGTCGGTCTTGAAGTCCAGGAACACCAGGTCGTTCTTTCGCGCGAAGGCTTCCTTGAGCGCAGGTTCCACGTCCGAGGGTTTCTCGATGCGCATGCCGATGTGGCCATAGGCCTCCGCCAGGCGCACGAAGTCGGGCAGCGCGTCCATATATGATTCGGAATAGCGGTTACCGTGGAAGAATTCCTGCCACTGGCGCACCATGCCGAGATAGCGATTGTTCAGCGCAACGATCTTCACCGGGAGGCGGAACTGCTTGCAGGTGGAGAGTTCCTGGATGTTCATCTGGATGCTGCCCTCGCCGGTGATGCAGGCCACATCGGCGTCGGGATGCGCCAGCTTCACGCCCATCGCCGCAGGCAGGCCGAAACCCATGGTGCCCAGTCCGCCGGAGTTGATCCAGCGCCGCGGCTGGTCGAACTTGTAATACTGCGCGGCCCACATCTGGTGCTGCCCCACGTCGGAGGTAACGAAAGCCTCGCCGCGCGTGATTTCGTACAGTTTCTCCACCACGAACTGCGGCTTGATGATCTCGTCGGAGTTGCGGTAGACCAGGCTATTCTTGCTGCGCCATTCGTCGATCTGCTTCCACCATGCGCCCAGCGCCTGCTGGTCGGGCGTTTTCTTGCTGCCGTGCAGCACGGCGTGCAGGTCGCCCAGCACGTGCGCCACGTCGCCCACGATGGCCACATCCACCTTCACCCGCTTTGCGATGGAGGAGGGGTCGATGTCGACATGGATGATCTTGCGCGGCACCTGGCTGAAATGCTCGACGTTGCCGATCACGCGGTCGTCGAAGCGCGCACCCACGGCCAGCAGGACGTCGCAGTGCTGCATCGCCATGTTCGCCTCGTAGGTGCCGTGCATACCCAGCATGCCGACGAACTGCTTGTCGGTGGCGGGATAGCCGCCCAGGCCCATCAGGGTGTTGGTGACCGGGAAGCCCAGCAGGCGCGCGACTTCGGCCAGCTTGCCGGCCGCGCCGGACTGCACTACGCCGCCGCCGGCGTAGATCATCGGGCGCTTGGCGCCCAGCAGCAGTTGCGCGGCCTCCTTGATGTCGCCGACTTCGCCGTGGGTGGGCGGATGGTAGGAGCGGATCTCCACCGACTGCGGGTAGCCGAATTCGCACTTCTGGTTGGAAATATCCTTGGGAATGTCCACCAGCACCGGGCCGGGACGGCCGCTCTTGGCGAGGTAGAACGCCTTCTTCAGGGTGGAAGCCAGATCCTTGACATCCTTCACCAGGAAATTATGCTTGACGCAGGGACGGGTGATGCCCACAGTGTCCACTTCCTGGAAGGCATCCTCGCCGATGTAGCTGGTCGGCACCTGGCCGCTGATGATGACCATGGGGATGGAATCCATATAGGCCGTGGCAATGCCGGTGACGGCGTTGGTCGCGCCCGGGCCGGACGTGACCAGGGCCACGCCGACCTTGTCCGTGCAGCGCGAGTAGCCGTCGGCGGCATGCACCGCGGCCTGCTCATGGCGCACGAGTATGTGCTTGACCTTGTCCTGGTTGAACAGCGCGTCATAAATGAACAGCACCGCACCGCCGGGGTAGCCGAAGACGTATTCGACCCCCTCTTCCTGCAAACACCTGATGGCTATTTCCGCGCCCGTCAGCTCCATGGCTTTTCCCGCAACATTATCATTAGAGAAGAACTCTTTAAGATATAGGTTGGAAGCATTTTGGTCAACCCCTGCGCCATGTCGGGAAGGCACGTTTCCGCATCGGCAGCGGGGTTTGGCGAAATTTGTTACAATCGCGCGCACCGAACGGAGTACTGCAAACTGGCCAGCCACGACGAACTTTCCCGGTTCCTCGCCGAAAGCGAACGACGCGCATACAAACAGGCATTATTTGCCGTGCACGACGAGCACATGGCGCTGGACATCGTCCAGGACGCGATGATGAAGCTGACCGAGAAGTATGGCGGACGACCGCCTGCCGAGCTTCCCCTGCTGTTTCAGCGCATCCTGCAGAACACCATACGCGATCATTACCGCCGGCAAAAGGTCCGTTCGACGTGGTCGACGCTGCTTTCGTCGCTGTTCCCTCAAAATGACGACAACGAGCACGATCCGCTCGAGGCATTGCACGACGCCGACAACGCGAGCCAGCCGCAGACGCCTGACGCCCACCTTGAGCAGGCACAACTTATTGCACTGATTGAAGAAACACTGAAATCATTGCCGCCGCGTCAACGCGAAGCGTTCCTGCTGCGTTATTGGGAAAATATGGATACTGCCGAGACCGCGGTGATAATGGGATGCACCGAGGGCAGCGTGAAAACGCATTGTTCCCGCGCGACACATGCGCTGGCGGCAGCCCTGAAAGCGAAAGGAGTAACCTTTCCATGACTAACAGATTGAATACAAATGATATTCGGCAGTTGCTCGGCCAGTCGGCGGCGCAACTCGCCCCCGACACCCTGGACAAACTGCGCGAGGCGCGCAGGGCGGCCATGGCGCGTCACGACCCGGAAGCGCAAGGGCGCTGGGAATGGGCAAGCAACTGGCGTCATTCGCCGGCGGCATGGGTTGCCACGGTGCTGCTCACCCTCAGCCTGGTGGGGGGCGGCCTGTACTACTGGCAAGCGCACGACAACAGCGATGTCGACCTGGCCATCCTGACGGATGACCTGCCGGCCAACCTGTTCGTAAACTGAGCCCGGATGCAGCAGCCTCGCCGTCTCACGCTATTCGGCCTGGTGCTGGCGGCGGTGCTGCTCGCCTGCGCAAGCTCGCCTGCGCTCGCCAAGCCCTGGCAGGAATTGTCGCCAATGGAAAAGGAGGCGCTTGCGCCGCTGGCCAATGGATGGGACAAGCTCTCCGCCAAGGATCAGCGCTACTACCAGCGGCTCGCCAGGCGCTATCCCTCGCTGTCACCCGCCCGCAAGAAACGCATGCTCAGCCAGCTCAGCTACTGGAGCAAGCTGACGCCGGAACAGCGCGAGCGGGCGCGCCGCAACTATCGCGCCTTCCGCAAGATGCCTCCGGCCACGCGCGAAAAAGTCGAGGAAATGGCGCGCAAGGAACAAGCGAAAAAAGCCGCGGCCGCGGCATCGGCGCCCGCTCCGGCCGCGCCTGCACCGCCCGGAACCTGAGCGGCGGCGTCAGCGCCGCTCCGTCCACCACAGCATTCCGCTCGCCAGCGCGAGGAACAGCCAGGTAATGGCCGTGGCGCTCAGCATGGGCTGCCAGTCGTTGAGCGCGCCGATGTCGGCGAACAGCCGACCGATGAAGTGATACGCCAACCCCAGCACGATACCCGCAAATATCTTGCCGCCAATGCCGCCGGAACGGCGCTGGTGCGAGGCAAAAGGCAGCGCCAGCAGCATCATGACCAGCACCGCCAGCGGATGCAGCAGCTTGTTCCACATCGCCACCTCATAGCGCGCAGTCTTCTGGTGGTTGTCCTTGAGGTAGCTGATGTACCGGAGCAGGCTGAGGGCGGACATCTGGTCCGGCACGACCAGCAGCACCCTGAGCAGGTCGGGCGTGACGGACGAATGCCAGACCATGCTCGCAACGTTGTTGACCGTGGAGCCTTGCGCCGCAAACCGGGTCTGGGCCACGTCTTCCAGTTGCCAGCTTTTGCTCTGCGAGGAGAACACCGCGCGCTTCGCCGTCGTGATGGTCTCCAGGTGATAATTGCCGTCGAACTGATAGATGCTGACGCCCAGCAGCGATCCGTCGTCCGGCAGCATGCCTTTCGCGTTCACAAAACTGTGGTCATCCCGCGCCCAGATGCCGGAACGGAAGGACTTCACCTTCACATCGGCGTTCTGCGCCTTCATCCGCAATTCCTGCGCCATGCGCTCACTGGGCGGCGCCAGCACCTCGCCGGCGATCAGGCTGAGGATGACCAGCGGCAAGCCGGCGCGGAACAGCGCGCCCACCATCTGCTTCAGCGAGGCACCCGAGGCGCGGTACACGGTCAGTTCGGAGTGCGCCGCCATCTGCACCAGGGCAACGATGGTGCCGATCAGCACCGCGACCGGAAACAGCTCATAGATGTGGCCCGGCATGGAAAGCACCACGAACAGCAGCACGTAGCCCATGGTGTAGCCGCCATGCATGTGGTTCAGCTCGTTGACGAGATCGAGGAAGGAGAACAGCGCCAGCAGGGCAATGAAGACCAGGGCGATGCTGGAATAGATTTCGCGCGCGAGGTAACGGGAAAGGAGCCTCATTTCAGCAGCCTCTTCCAGGAGAACACCGACAGCCGGTAATAGAACAGCGTGGCCGCGACCGCGGCCATCATCAGATGAATCGCGAGGAATCCGGCCATCGGGCCGATGCGCTGCTGCCCCACCCAGGAATTGCTCACGCTGATCGAGTTGCTGTAGATCATGTAGACCACCAGCGCAACGATCATGTTGAACGAGCGGCCAGCGCGCGGATTGACGAAGGAAAGCGGAATCGCCAGCAGCGCCAGCACCAGGGCGGCCAGCGGCAGGCTCAGCCGCCACTCCAGCTCGGAGATGCTCCAGCTGTCCCGGCTCCGCAGCAGCGACAGCGTGGAGCGCGATTGCAGCCGGGGCACGATCTTGCTCGCGTCCTCGGTTTCGATGCGCATGGCGTAGCGCGCAAATTGCACGACCCTGAAATCGGCCTGGCCCGGCACGCCCTCGTAGCGCGTGCCGTTGAGCAGCACCAGGAAACGGTCGCCGTTGGGCGCGGTCTCCTGCCGCCCTTCCTGCGCGGCCACGGTATCGCTGCGACCGTGCGCAAAAGACTGAACGAAGATGTTGCTGATATGGTTCTGCCCGGGATCGGCCTTTTCAATGAAATACACCCGGTCGCCGGTGCCCGTCTCGCGAAACACGCCCGGGATGACGGCGGACATGTCCTCGCGGGTGCTCAGCCGGTGCTGGAACTCCTCGGCCTTGCTCAGCGCCCATGGCGACAATACGAGACTCAGCAGCGCGATCACCCCCACCACCGGCAGCGCGTACCACAGCACCGGCACGGTCCAGCGCGTGAGCCCGATGCCGGAGCTGAACCACACCACCATCTCGCTGTCGCGATAGCAGCGCGTGAGCGTGAGCAGCACGGACAGGAACAGGCTGAGCGAGAGCAGCACGGGCAGGTAATTGAGAGCGGCGAAGCCCATCAGCACGGGCACGCCACCCGCCGTGAGCACGCCGCCCACCGCATCGCTGAGCAGGCGGATGAGCTGCGACAGGACGACGATGCCCAGCAGCAGGGAGAACACCAGCAGCCCCAGCCCGGCAAACTCGCGCACCAGAGAACGGCGGAAGATCTCCTTTGCCGTTGGCGCCGGCGTCCGCCGCTTTGACTTTTGTTCCTGAGTATGCGGATAATCCTGCATATTGGGCCGCATGCGCTATGATAACGGCGGAAAACGCACCGGGCCGCGCAACAATATCCGAACACGCGGATGGCGAGCGATCGCCCCCCGGCCCGGACCAGGCTGGGTCCGTCCCGCGCAAACGTATTGGTGATCCATGAACATCCCTGTCGGCCTGTGGCTGGGTTGCCGTATTTAATCTAAGGAGAAACACGTGGAATTTAGCATAAAACAGGGCAGCCCGGACAAACTGCGCGCCGAATGCGCGGTTGTCGGCGTTTTTGAAGGAAAGAAACTCTCCGCCGCCGCGCAGGCGCTGGACAAAGTCTCCGGCCGCCACATCAGCGGCGTGATCGCGCGCGGTGACATCAGCGGCAAGGCCGGCTCCACCCTCATGTTGCACAAGGTGCCGGGCGTCGCCGCGGAGCGCGTCCTGCTGATCGGCCTGGGCAAGGCCGGCGAAGGCAATACCAAGAGCGCGCTCGACAGCGTGCGCGCGATCTTCGGTGCGCTGGGAAACACCCAGGCGAAGACCGCCGCGCTCTACCTGCTGGACGAAGACCTGGGCCAGGAAACCGCTTGGGTGCTGCGCCAGGCGGTGTTTGCCGCCGCCGACAGCGTGTATCGCGCCGACGGCCTGAAGAGCAAGCCTGCCAAGCCTGCCGTCTTGCGCGCCGTCACCTTCGGTTCGCTTGCAAAACCGGCTGCCGCCCTCACCCAGGTCGTGAACCGGGCCGCCGCAACCGCGCAGGGCATGGCGCTGGCCAAGACCCTGGGCAACCTGCCGGGCAATGTCTGCACCCCCTCCCATCTTGCCAGCCAGGCGCGCAGCCTGGCCCGCACGCACCGCAGCGTGAAAACCACCGTACTGGAAGAGCGTGACCTCAAGCGGCTGGGCATGGGCGCCTTCCTCGCCGTGACGCAGGGCAGTGTACAGCCGCCCAAGCTCATCGCCATGGAATATTACGGCACCGACCGCAAGGCCAAACCCGTGGTGCTGGTCGGCAAGGGCATCACCTTCGACTCCGGCGGCATTTCCCTCAAGCCGGGCGCGGAGATGGACGAGATGAAATACGACATGTCGGGCGCCGCCAGCGTGCTGGGCACCCTGCATGCCGTGGCCGAAATGGGGTTGAAGCTCAACGTGGTGGGCATCATTCCGGCCTGCGAGAACCTGCCCTCCGGCAGCGCGGTCAAGCCGGGCGACATCGTCACCTCCATGTCCGGGCAGACCATAGAGATCCTCAACACGGACGCAGAAGGCCGCCTGATCCTGTGCGACGCCCTCACCTATGCGAAGAAATTCAACCCGGACACCGTGATCGACATCGCCACGCTCACGGGCGCCTGCGTAATCGCCCTGGGCCATGTCGCCAGCGGCATGTTCGCCAACCAGGACAAGCTGGCCCAGGAACTGCTCGCGGCCGGCACCGAGGCGCACGACCGCATCTGGCAACTGCCGCTGTGGGAAGACTACCAGCCCCTGCTCGACAGCAACTTCGCTGACATGCAGAACATCGGCGGACGCGCGGCCGGCACCATCACCGCCGCCTGCTTCCTCGCGCGCTTCACCAAGGACTACCGCTGGGCCCACCTCGACATCGCAGGCACCGCCTGGAAATCCGGCAAGGACAAGGGCTCCACCGGCCGCCCGGTGCCGCTGCTGACGCAATATCTGATCGGGCGGGCCGGGAAATAAGCCAGCAGCGTCTCCATGGAACAGCGGCCGATACCCCGGGAAATCGTCGCGAGCAGGCCCAAGCGCAAGGAGCCGCGGAGTGAAAGACGAGACATACCTGACAGGTAGACGAGGATTGAACGAGCACGCGACGCAGCGATTGAGCTTCACAGCAGATTTGCGAGGGTATCAGTGACCAAGGTGGACTTTTATACAGGCAGCGAGGACAAACTCCGCACTGCCTGCCAGCTCAGCCACAAGGCGATGCAGAGCGGCCTGCGGGTGCTGCTCTACACCCCGGATGCCGCCAGCACCGAGGCGCTGGACAAGCTGCTGTGGCAATACCCGCCCACCGCCTTTATCCCGCATTGCCGAGGCGATGACCCTGCGGCCGGCGACATGCCGGTGGTCGTGAATCACGAAGCCGGCACCCTGCCGCACAGCGAGGTGCTGATCAGCCTGCACCCCGAGTGTCCGCCCTTCTTTACCCGCTTCGAGCGGGTGATCGAGGTCGTGGGCACCGATGAGGCGGACATGCGCCAGGGCCGCGAGCGTTTCGGCTATTACCGCGACCGGGGCTACGAAATGCGCCATTTCGACTTGCGCAAGACGGCGGCCTGAGATGGCGCGCGCGCCGAAAAAACCCGCCTCCACAGCCGATCTGCCGGTGCTTACCGAAGTGCCGGAGAACGAAGCCGATTTGCCGGTGCTGACCGAAACGCCGGACGCAGAACCCGATCTGCCGGTGCTGACCGAAGTGCTGGCGGAAGAAGCGCGCCCCGATGAAACCGCGGCCGCCGCCCAGGCGGCCGAACGCAAGCCCGGCGGCAAGGGCAAGTCCGCCGCCAGCGGCCAGACCCCGCCGGCGAACAAGGCGGCCAGCAAGCCCGCGCCGGCCGAAAAATCCGCCCCGGCGAACACCACGCCCGCGGAGCAGCAGCCCGCTGCCGCGCCGCAAGCGCCCGAAACACCGCCGCCGGCGACGCCCCGGACTCACGCCTTACAATTGACCGATGCACAGTTGCGGCAGATCGCGGATTACGTCGCTCCGGAAGTCGAAAAACTGCTGCGCAAGAAGATTGCAGCGCGCCTGGATGCGCTCTGGCCCAAGATCTGGGCGGAAGCCGAGGCGGAGCTGCCCGAGATGATACGCACCCTCATCGTCGAGTCGGCCAAGCGTACGCGCAAATAAGCCGCGCTTGGTATAATTCCCTTCTTTTCGACACGATCTGCCGCCATGCTGCCATGGCAGGCACAGCCCATACCAACGCAACATGGAACTCGCCAAAAGCTTCGAACCCAAGGACATTGAATCCCGCTGGTACCCGACGTGGGAAAACGCCGGCTATTTCAAGGCCGGGCTGGATACCACCAAACAGGACAATTTCTGTATCCTGCTGCCGCCGCCCAATGTGACCGGCACGCTGCACATGGGGCATGGCTTCAACCAGACCCTGATGGATGCGCTTACCCGCTACCACCGCATGCGCGGCGACAACACCCTGTGGCAGCCGGGCACCGACCATGCGGGCATCGCCACCCAGATTGTGGTGGAGCGCCAGCTCGACGCGCAGAACATCTCGCGCCATGACCTGGGGCGCGAGAAATTCATCGAGAAGGTGTGGGAGTGGAAGGAATACTCCGGCGGCACCATCACCCGCCAGATGCGGCGCCTGGGCGCCTCGCCCGACTGGTCGCGCGAACGCTTCACCATGGACGAAGGACTTTCAAAGGCCGTGACCGAGACCTTTGTGCGCCTGTACCGCGAGGAACTGATCTACCGCGGCAAGCGCCTGGTGAACTGGGACCCCAAGCTGCATACTGCCGTCTCCGACCTGGAAGTGGTGCAGGAGGAAGAAGACGGCTTCATGTACCACATTCGTTATCCCCTGGTTGAAGGAACGGGGGCCGACGGCTCCGGCCATCTGGTGGTGGCCACCACCCGGCCCGAAACGCTGCTGGGCGATGTGGCGGTGATGGTGCACCCGGAGGACGAGCGCTACCAGCACCTCATCGGCAAGCAGGTGAAGCTGCCGCTGTGCGACAGGACCATTCCCGTCATCGCGGACGAATACGTGGACCGCGAATTCGGCACCGGCGTGGTGAAGGTGACCCCGGCGCACGACTTCAACGACTACGCCGTGGGCCAACGCCACCAGTTGCCGCTGATCTCGGTGCTGACGCTGGATGCGAAGATCAACGACAATGCGCCGCAGAAATACCGCGGCATGGACCGCTTCGACGCGCGCAAGCAGATAGTGATCGACCTGGAAGCAGCCGGGCTGTTCGAGAAGCAGGAAAAGCACAAACTGAAAGTGCCGCGCGGCGACCGCACCGGCGTGGTGATCGAGCCCATGCTGACCGACCAGTGGTTCGTGGCGATGAGCAAGGCCGCACCGGCGAGCAAGGACAACCCCGAGGGCAAGAGCATCACGCAACAAGCTTTAGACTGCGTGGCGTCGGGCGAGATCAAATTCCACCCGGAGAACTGGGTAAACACCTACAACCAGTGGCTGAACAACATCCAGGACTGGTGCATCTCGCGCCAACTGTGGTGGGGCCACCAGATCCCGGCCTGGTATGGCGTGAACGGTGAGGTGTTCGTCGCGCACAGCGAAGAAGAGGCGCGCCATCTGGCGGACCAGGCGGGCTATGCCGGCCAGCTGGACCGCGATGCCGACGTGCTGGACACCTGGTTCTCCTCCGCGCTGTGGCCTTTCTCCACCCTGGACTGGACGCCGGAATACCCGGCCAAATCTAACCCGGCACTGGACCTCTACCTGCCGTCCTCGGTGCTGGTGACCGGCTTCGACATCATCTTCTTCTGGGTCGCGCGCATGGTGATGATGACCAAGCACATCACCGGCAAGATCCCGTTCAGGGATGTGTACGTGCACGGCCTGATCCGCGATGCGGAAGGGCAGAAGATGTCCAAATCCAAGGGCAACGTGCTCGACCCCATCGACCTCATCGACGGCATCGCCCTCGACGACCTGGTGAAGAAGCGCACCACCGGCCTGATGAACCCCAGGCAGGCGGAGCAGATCGAGAAGCGCACGCGCAAGGAATTTCCCGGCGGCATTCCCGCCTACGGCACCGATGCGCTGCGCTTCACCTTCGCCTCGCTCGCCTCGCCGGGCCGCGACATCAAGTTCGACATGCAGCGCTGCGAGGGCTACCGCAATTTCTGCAACAAGCTGTGGAACGCGACGCGCTTCGTGCTGATGAACTGCGACGGCCAGGACACAGGCATCGACGAATCGCTGCCGCTGGAATTCTCCTTTGCCGACCACTGGATCGTCAGCCGCCTGCAGCAGACCGAAGCCGAGATGGAGAAGCACTTCCACGACTACCGCTTCGATCTCGCCGCGCGCGCGGTGTATGAGCTGGTGTGGGACACCTACTGCGACTGGTACGTGGAAATGGCCAAGGTCGAGATCACCAACGGCACCGAAGCACAGCAACGCGCCACCCGCCGCACCTTGGTGCGCGTGCTGGAAGCCATCCTGCGCCTGGCGCACCCCATCATCCCCTTCATCACCGAAGAACTGTGGCATGCCGTGGGGCCGCTGGCGGGAAAGTCCGGCGCCACCATCATGCTCCAACCCTATCCACAGGCCGACAGCACGAAGATAGATGAAGCCGCCATGGCCGAAGTCGCCCTGCTGCAGGAAACCGTTAACGCCGTGCGCAGCCTGCGCGGCGAGATGGGCATCACCCCGGCGCAACGCGTCCCGCTGATCGCCGCGGGAGAATCGGCGTCGCTGTGCAAATTCTCCCCTTACCTGCGGACACTCTGCAAACTCTCCGAAGTCAGCATCGAAAGCGCATTGCCCGACACTGATGCCCCCGTCGCCATCGTCGGCAACTTCAAGCTCATGCTCAAAGTGGAGATCGACGTCGCCGCCGAGCGCGAACGCCTGGACAAGGAAATCGCCCGCCTCAGCGGCGAAATCACCAAGGCCGAAACCAAGCTCTCGAATGAAAGCTTTGTCGCCCGCGCCCCGGCGGCGGTGGTTGAACAGGAGAAGAAGCGCCTCGCGGATTTCGGCGCGACGCTGGCGCAGTTGCAGGCGCAGAGAGCGAAGCTGAACTAGCGCTGACGCCCGCTAGCGCAAGCTACGTGGGCGTCAAAAAAAACGTGCACGAAGTGCACACAAGACCCGTCCTCCCCTTATCCGCCACCGTACCAACCCCTCCGGGGTGGTACCCGCAGCCGCTCCCGAAAACGGCTGGCTTCGCCAGTAACGTGTCGCGACTGCACCCGCACAGGCCGTTCAGGGGATTTCCGACGAATATGCTCGAGCACGTGGCCGAGCATAGCGAGGATCGTGCGAGTTTATGAGGAGGCCCGGACAGCCGAGCAACGGAGGGAATCACCCGCAAGGGGTGCGCCGGTGGGTGCCCCGCTGCTCCGCAGCGACCCTTCCGCAGCCCGCGCGGGGATGGCGGATCGGGGTCGCCTTCTTTTGGTTACTTTTCTTGGCGAGACAAGAAAAGTAACCAGCATGCCGGGCTGCCCCCGGCGCCAATCCATGCGGCTCGCCGAACCGTACAGAGAACCCAAAGGAGCGGGCTCCCACTCAAACTGCAACCGTTCCCCCTGCCTGCATCCAGGCCATCATTCCGCCCTGCAGGTTGTAGATCTCGGCAAACCCCTGCCCGGCCGCAAAGCTGGCCGCCTGCGCCGAGCGCCCGCCCATCTGGCAATAGAACACGGTGGGAACCGTGCGATCCAGCTCGGGCAGGCGCAGCGGCAACAGGTGCAGCGGCAGCTTCTCCGCCCCCGCGATGAAGCCGCGCGCGATTTCGGCGTCGGTGCGCACGTCCACCAGGCGAACGCCGCCCTTGGCCAGCATGGCCTGTAATCCGGCCACGTCGATGTTCTTGAATCCGTTCATATCCTCTTATGTGCCTGTTGTTTGCCTGCTACTGACCGGCATCGTCGGCGAGCAGGTGTGAAATGCGGGTGTTCGCGACGGCGAGCCGCTTGACCAGGATGCGCAGGAAGGTGTCGCTGAACTTGAAGCGGCAGCCGTGCGAGGCCTTTTCCAGGACTTCCGGCTTGATCTCGATCAGCGTGCCTTCCATCTTCGCCACGACATCGGTGGTGCGCTTGGCCTCGGATTCCTCCAGCACCATCATTTCGCCGAAGCAGTCGCCCTTGTGCAGCAGGTTGAGCAGGCGGCCGCCCTTGAGCACCTTCACCGTGCCGTTGGCGATGATGTAAAAGGTGGTGCTTTGCTCACCCTCCTGGATGATGGACTCGTCCTTTTCCACCTTGCGCCATTCGGAGAAGTGCAAGACCTCCCAAAGTTCGACGTCGGTGAAGCGCTTGAAGAACGCCAGGTCGCGCAGCACCGCGAATTTTTCGGTGTCGAAGATCTGCTTGCTGGTCGGCGCTTCGCTGCTGAAGAAATGCACCAGTTCGTTGGCGAAGTCGTCCCAGGTATTGTAGCGCCCGTTCGGCTCCTTCTGCATGGCGTGCATCACGATCGCGTCGAGGTCGGACGGGATCTCCGGGCGCCAGACACTGGGCGGCTGGGGTTCGAGGTTCATGATCTGGTAGATCATGCTGAAATTATTGGTGGCGTCGAACGGCAGCTTGCCGGTGAGCAGCTTGTACATGGTCACGCCCAGCGAATAGATGTCGGTCTGGTGCGTAAGCGGCTGCTCCTTGATCTGTTCCGGCGACATGTACGCCGGCGAGCCGACGCCCGTTATCTGCGTCGCTTCGTGGTTCTCGATCATGGCCGCGCCGAAATCGGAAATCTTGATGTCGCTGCCGCCGGTGAAAAGCACGTTGGCGGGCTTGATGTCGCGGTGGATGACGCCCTGGGTCTGCGCATATTCCAGCGCCTTGCAGCACTTGTAGGCGATCTCGGCAACGCTCTCGATGGGCAGCAGGTGGTCGACCTCGGCGTACTTCTCGAGCGTTTCGCCCTCCACATACTCCATGACCATGTAGTTGACGTCGTCGTCCATCACGGCGTCCATGACGTGGACGATGTGGGGGTGGATCAGCTTGCCGGCCAGGGAGGCTTCGTTGCGCAGCAGGCGGCGGAATGCCGGGCCGGTGCTCACGTCGCGCATCACTTCCTCCTTGAACAGCTTGAGCGCAACCTGTTTTTCACCGAACGGGTCATTGGCAAGGTACACTGTGCTGGTCGTACCGCTACCCAACTCCTTGATGATCTCGTACTTTCCGATCTTTTCCATGGAAATTCATTCGATTAACCGCAACGAGGTCGGGTATTCTGCGGCTTTTGGCATCGCCTGTCCATAGCAAAGGCGTGCGGCGCTGGACAAAACAGCGAACTCCCCCCCAAAATAATCGTCCAAGGCTAGCTATGAGACTGAAATACCTTCCTTTACTGTTGTTGGGGATCGTCCCTGCGTTGCCTGCGGACGACCTGCCGGAATTGGGCGAGCCCTCCCAGGCAGTTGTTTCTCCCCAGCAGGAACGCGAGATCGGCCAACAGGGCATGCTGCAGATTCGCAGTCAGGCCGGCTATTATCTCGGCGATTCCGAGATCAACGATTACCTCAACTGGCTGGGCGGGCGCCTGGTCGCCGCCAGCAGCGACCCGGGCATGGACTTCGAGTTCTTTGCCCTGAACGACCATAATATCAACGCCTTTTCCATGCCCGGCGGCTATGTCGGCGTAAATACGGGGCTCATTCTCGACACGCAGACCGAATCGGAACTGGCCGCCGTGCTGGCGCACGAAGTCACGCACGTGACCCAGCATCACATCGCGCGCATGATCGCCGGCCAGAAATACGATTCCCTGACCTCGCTTGCAACCGCCGCGCTCGCCATCCTTGCGGCGCGCAACAATCCGGGCCTGGCGGGCGGCATATTGGCCGGTCCGGCGGCGCAGATCCAGCGGCAATTGAAGTTCACCCGTGAACATGAACAGGAGGCGGACCGTATCGGGCTGGTGACGCTGGAAAACGCGGGCTTCGACGTGCGCGCCATGCCGGCTTTCTTCAGGCGCCTCGAACGCGATACCCGCCTGCTGGATAACAGTGCGCCCACTTGGCTGCGCACCCACCCCATGACCACCGACCGTATCGCGGACATCGACAACCGCGTTCGCCAGATGCCGTTCAAGCTGGTTCCCGACAGCCTGGAATATCAACTGGTGCGCAACAAGCTGATGGTGCTGGATCGGGGGCCGCAGGACTCCATCGCCTATTTCACCAATGCGCTCGGGCCGCGCAAGTTCGGCAACCCCGTGACCCAGCGCTACGGCCTGACGCTGGCCCTGTTCAAGAGCGGCGACCCCGTGCGCGCAAAGCAGGAACTGCAAATCCTCCTTAATGAGCCGCAGGCCGCCTCCGACCCCATGATCGCAACCCTGGCCGGAAAAATCTATCGCGCGACCGGGATGAGCAACGCCAGGCTTCAGGAATACTACGCGAACGCGGTGCAGGATTATCCGCATCACCGCGCCCTGGCCTACGATTACGCCGGCGTGCTGTTTGACGCGAAGCGCTACGACGCCGCGCTGCAACTCCTGGACGACCGCATCAATGAATATCCGGACGACGCCCGCTTGTATGAACTCGAGGCCAAGGCCTACGCCGCGCTGGGCAAGCCGCAGGCGGAACACCACTCCCTGGCGTACGCCTATATTTCGCGCGGCAACCTGATTGGCGCGATCGATCAGCTCACCCTGGCAAAGCAGAGCGGCAACGATTACTACCAGCTCTCGGTCATCGACGGTGAACTCAAGCGCTTTCGCGCCATTGCGGCCGCCCAGGCCGGCGCCAAGGGAAAGTAAGCGGCACGGCAAAACAATGGCCCGCGCCCGGCGTTTGTGTTAGATTTTACCTTGTACCCGGCGCGCTTTCCGGCGCCCGGACGCTTTTCCAGATATGCACACCCACAGGAATACAACATGGCTCTGAAATGGTTTGACGCGAGCGAAGCGGAGAAATTCGGCCAGTCTCTGGCACAACTCTTTATTGCAAAGGTCCCGGCCGTCATCCAGCCCGGGCAGAAAACCTCGATTGCCGAACAGCTCAAGGTCGTGGATCAGGCGCACATGCAAATCGAGCAGTTCAAGCAGAAGAACAAGTTGAACATCTACAAGAAGGCCAAGCTGGGCAGCGCCTTCAAGTACGAACTGATGGCCGCAGGCTACCAGGCAGAACTGGTCGACAATCTGACCAAGGGCGTGCTGCTCAAGCTCTGAATGGCGTTCGTCGGCCGTCCCCGCAAATCCCGCTGGCGGGTCACCGATACCGTGTCTCCCTGTCACCGCCCTTCCGGGCAGCTTCCGGATGCGGACAGCCATGGCTGATTCGCACATCACGTCCGTATCCGCCGCCGATACCCGGCAGCGCGGCGACCGATTGCTCGAACAAGGCAACGTGACTGCCGCGCTGGAATGCTATCGCGAGGCGGTTGCGCTCGATCCTGCGAATGGCGAAAGCCTGCTGAGCCTGGGCATGTGCCAGCTCCACGACAATGCGCCGGCCGAGGCCGAAGAGACCCTGCGCCGGGCCGTCGCGGCGGGCGCCGCGGAGGCGCAAACCCGTTATTTCCTCGGTTTGGCCCTGCAGAGGCAGGGCAAGCTGAATGAGGCAATCGCCAGCTTCAACACCGCGCTGGCGCTCAAGCCCGACGCCGACATCGTCTACGGCGATCTGTGCTTTGCCCTGTTCCAGGCGGGGCAATACGACGCCGCGCGCAACGCCGCGCGCCAGGCCGCGGTGGCCAATCCTGCATTCGCCGACCTGTGCGTTCTGCTGGGAAACCTTTATGCCGGCGCCAACCAGCCGGACAGGGCAATGGCCTGCTACCAGGACCGCCTCGCGCTCGACCCGAATCACGCGCAGGCGCACTACCTTCTCGGGGAGGCCTTCCAGAAACAGGGGCGCCCTCATGACGCCATCGCCCATTACCGCAAGGCGCTGGAAGCGCAGCCTGACCTGGTCGAGGCATGCAACAACCTGGGCAGCATCCACTTCAACGACCTGCTGAACGCCGGCGAGGCAATCACCTGGTACCGCAAGGCGCTGACCCTGCGGGCGGATATTGCCGAAATCCATTTCAACCTCGGCCTTGTGTACAAGGCCCAGGGCGACTTCGCGCAGGCAGCAGCCTGCCTGCGCCAGGCTGTACAGCTCAAGGCCGATTTTGCCCAGGCGCACTGCGGGCTCGGCGACCTGTTGCTGGAAACGGGAAGATCCGCAGAGGCGCGCGCCAGCTATCGGCGCGCGCTCGACATCAAGCCGGACTATGCGGACGCCTGGTACGGCATGGCCTCCTCCTTTATTGCGGACCATAAGGACGACGAAGCGCTGCTGGACTATTTCAGGCAGGCGCTGAAGCTGGACCCGGAACTGCTGACTGCGCGGGGGCTGATGGTGTATCACATGCTGCAGCGCTGCGACTGGGCCGGCCTGCGCGACCAGGCGCGCATCCTGCTCGACGCAATCTACAGCGTTCCGCCTGCAGGCAGAAGCAAGCTGCCGCCGCTCGCTTTTCTGGCGCTTCCCGGCACCGCCGCGGCCGACCAGAAGCAGTGCGCCGAACGCTGGGTGTCGTACGAGTACCGCATGTTTCCGGAACTGCGCCGCAAGATGGGGTTCGACTTCAACCGTCCGCGCGGCGACAAGATACGGATAGGCTACCTGTCCGCTGACTTCCGCCAGCACCCCGTTGCGTTCCTGATGGCGGAGGTGTTCGAATTGCATGACCGCAGCCGCTTCCATGTCACGGCATATTCCTATGGTCCGAACGACGGTACGCCCATGCGGCAGCGCCTGGAGCACGCCTTCGACTCCTTCGTCGAGGTCGGCACGGAGCCCCTCGAAGCGGTGGCCAGACGCATCTACGCCGACGAAACGGACATTCTCGTAGACCTGACGGGCCACACCCAGGAATCGCGCAGCGCAATCATGGCACTGCGCCCAGCGCCGGTGCAGGTCAACTATCTCGGCTTTCCGGGAACCATGGGCGCCGATTTCATCGACTACATGATCGCCGACCGGTTCACCGTACCGCCCGAAATGCGCGCGCACTACACCGAGGAGATCGTGTGGCTTCCCGACTGCTTCCAGGCCAACGACAGCCTGCGGCCGCGCCCGCCCGCCCCGGCGCGCCAGGCGTGCGGACTGCCGGAGACAGGCTTCGTATTTTGCTGCTTCAACCAGACCTTCAAGATCCTGCCGGAAGTCTTCGACGTCTGGTGCCGGCTGCTGAAGGATGTGCCCGGCAGCATCCTGTGGCTGGCCGCGACCCATCCGCAGGCGGAAGCCAATCTGCGCGCCGAAGCGCAGGCGCGCGGCGTGGACTCCGCGCGCCTCGTGATGGCGCCGCTGATGAACCGCGACCCGCACCTCGGCCGGCTGCAATGCGCCGACCTATTCCTGGATACCCTGCCGTTCAATGCGGGCACCACCTGCAGCGACGCACTGTGGATGGGTTTGCCGGTCGTCACCTGCGCGGGGGATGCCTTCGCCTCGAGAATGGCCGGCAGCCTGCTCACCGCAATCGGCGCGCCGGAACTCATCACATGCAATCTGGACGATTATTTCCGGCTGGCACGCAACCTGGCCCTGGACCCGGAACAATACGCCGCCGTGCGCCGCAAGATAGCGGTGAACCGCGATGCATCCCCGCTGTTCGACACCCGCCGCTTCGTGGCCAACCTGGAACGCGCCTACATTGACATGCTGCAACGGCGCGGCGAACAGCGGACCAGCGGCGGCTGACCGCCGCAATACGCCGTGCGCGACTGGCTCAGAAAAATCTTCCCGTCTCCGGCGCGGCGCGCCGCCACCCCCGGCCCGTCCGCTCCGCCGTCCCGCGGGGCACCCGATCCGCTAAAACAGAGCGCCGCGGACAAACGCCGCGGCGACCAGCTGCTGGAGACCGGACAGTTCGCGGATGCGGTCGCATGCTACCGCGAAGCCATTGCCGCAAACCCGGACTACGCGGAAGCGCTCGACAACATGGGCATCGCCCTATGGGAGCTGGGGCAACACGCGGAGGCGGAGCGCTGCCTCAGGCGCGCGCTGACGATCAGGCCCGGCGTGGCCAACACCTGCTATAACCTGGGTTCGTTGCTGCAGGAGCAGGGCAAACTCGACGAGGCGCTGGCGGCTTTCGATCTGGCGCTAGCAGCCCGGCCCTATTTTGCGGAAGCCCATTTCCAGAAGGGCGGTATCCTGCAAAAGCTTGGACGACAGGAGGACGCTGCGGCCTGCTTTCTCGTGGCGCGCGTGCAATCGGTGAACCAGCGCCGCCAGTTATGCGACTGGCGCGACCTGAAGACCGACAGCGAGGCGGTGCGCCACGCAATCCTGGGCGAACAATTGACCGATGAGGATCTGTTGCGGCCATTCTTCCTGATCTCCATGCCGGAAGTCTCCGCCGCCGACCAGAAGCGCTACGCGGAAAAATACGCCGCATTCAAGTACCGCGCGCAGTGCGAAAAGCGGCAGGCACTGGGTTTCGATTTCCGGCGCCGGCCGGGCCGCAAAGTACGCATCGGTTATCTCTCCTGCGATTTCCACGATCACGCCACCGCCAAGCTGATGGTCGAGGCGTTCGAACTGCACGATCGCAGCAGTTTCCACATCACTGCCTATTCCTACGGCGCGGACGATGCCAGCGCCATGCGCGCCCGTCTGGAAAAGGCCTTCGATGCCTTCGTGGACATTCGCAACGACAGCGACGAGGCCGCCGCGCAGCGCATCTACCGCGATGGCACCGACATACTGGTGGACCTCAAGGGCTATACCCAGGACAACCGCTGCGAGATACTGGCCCTGCGCCCCGCGCCGGTGCAAGTGAACTACCTCGGCTACCCCGGCACCATGGGCGCCGATTTCATCGACTACCTGATCGCGGATGCTTTCATCGTGCCGCCCGAACTGGAGCGCGGTTACACCGAAACCATCGTGCGCCTGGACGACTGCTACCAGCCGAACGATCGCACACGGCCGCTGCCGCCCGCACCGCCGCGCGCTGCCTGCGGCCTGCCGGAAGACGGGTTCGTTTTCTGCTGCTTCAACCAGACCTACAAGATCACGCCGGAGATATTCGACGTCTGGTGCAGGCTGCTCCGCGCCGTGCCGGAGAGCCGCCTGTGGCTGTGGATGAGCACGCCCGAGGCAGCACCCAACCTGCTGCGCGAGGCGGCGGCGCGCGGCGTGGACCCTGCGCGCCTGATCATGGCGCCGACGGTCGCGGACGTGTCCGGACACCTCGCGCGCCTGCAGTGCGCCGACCTGTTCCTGGATACGCTGCCGGTCAACGCGCACACCACGTGCAGCGACGCGCTGTGGGTCGGGCTGCCGGTGCTGACCTGCGCCGGCGATACTTTCCCGGCGCGGGTGGCCGGCAGCCTGCTCAGTGCGCTGGGTGTGCCGGAGCTGATCACGACCAGCCTGGACGACTACTTCCGGCTTGCGCTGGAACTCGCCACGGACCGGGACAGGCTGGCCGCGCTGCGCCGCAAGATCATCACAAACCGCGAGACATCGCCGCTATTCGACAGCGCGCGCTATACCCGCAGCCTGGAGCACGCATATCTTCAGATGATGGCAGACAGGGGCGGGCAAGCCACTTTATAATTGTACGCGCGATCCACGCCGTTCCATGCATTCCTGGAAATATCCTACATGAGCATACTCCGCAGCCTGATCAAAGACCTGTTGTCTCGGGAACCCCGCAGCGAACAAGCACGCGTGGTCAAGAATCTCCACATTTCCCTGGCGGAACAAGGCCAGTTGGATGAGGGCGTAGCGCATTACCGCGAAATCCTCGCCAGGCAGCCCGCCAACACCGATGCACTGTTCAACCTGGCGCTCATAGACGAGGGCCGGGGAAATGAGAATGAGGCGATTGCCGGTTTTCGGCGGGTGATCGCTCTCGATCCGCGGCATCACGGCGCGCAACTGAGGCTGGCGCACATGCTGCAAATGCGGTGCGAATGGAGCGGTCTGGATGCGATGATCCAGGACGTGCGCCAGGCCGTGCACCAGAATTTCAGCGCGCGCCAGGAAGATTTTCTTTCCGCCTTCGCCTTTCTGGGACTGCCGGGCACCACTGCCGCCGAGGAGAAACTGTGCGCCCAGCGCTACGCACGGCTGGAATTCCAGCCGCCCAGCCTCGATGCGTTTCGCGCCAGCCTGGGATTCGATTTCAATCGCCCGCCCGACGACAGGATCCGCATCGGCTACCTGTCTGCGGACTTTCGCCGGCACCCCGTCGCGCAGTTGATGGTGGAGACGTTCGAGCAGCACGACCGCAAGCGCTTCCATATCACGGCCTATGCCTACGGCCGCGACGACGGCAGCGAGATGCGCAAAAGGCTCGAACGGACATTCGACGATTTCGTGGACGTTCGTGAATTCACGCTGGAGGCCACCGCGCGTAAGATCTATGAAGATCGCATCGACATCCTGGTCGACCTGACCGGCTACACCCGCGATACAAGAAGCGCGGTGCTTGCGCTGCGGCCTGCGCCCATCCAGGTGAACTTCCTCGGCTACCCCGGCACCATGGGCGCAGATTTCGTCGATTACATCATTGCGGACAACTTCGTCATACCGCCGGAACTGGAACAGCACTACTCGGAAAAGGTCATGCGCATGCCCGACTGCTTCCTGCCAAACCACCGGGGTGGCGCCCGGCCCGCCCCGGCGAGCCGCAAGGAATTCGGCCTGCCGGAGGATGGGATCGTGTTCTGCTGTTTCAACCAGCCGTTCAAGATCACCCAGGCGTTCTTTGACGTATGGTGCCGCCTGCTGCGTGAAGTGCCGGGCAGCGTGCTGTGGTTGTCAGGACGGAATGCCGTGGCCATGGAAAACCTGAAGCGCGAGGCGGCGGCCCGCGGCATAGGCGCAGAGAGGCTGGTATTTGCCGCAACCTCGCTGAGCGACGAAAAACACCTCGCCCGCATGCAGTGTGCGGATCTGTTCCTGGACACCAGTCCCTACAACGCCCACACCACGTGCAGCGAAGCACTGGCAATGGGGCTGCCGGTAGTCACTTGCGCCGGCGACACGTTTGCCTCGCGCGTCGCAGGCAGCATGCTGACCGCAATAGGTGCGCCCGAACTGGTCAGCTACAGCGTGGAGACCTATTACCAACTGGCGCTCGACCTGGCCACTCATCCCGACAAGCTGGACGCGCTGCGGCGCAAGATCGTTGCCTCGCGCGACAGCGCACCCTGGTTTGACCGCGCACGGTTCACCCGCAACCTTGAGCAATGCTATACCCGGATGGCGGAGACGCGCACCGGCCCAGGCGGCGGCCGTCCGTGATGCCCTCATGACAGGGGTCACGCCTGACCTGCACCGATCCCAACTTGCATCGATCCGCTATGGAACCCCGCACCCCGCCCACCGATCCCGTTGCGCAATACCAGCAGGCGCTGGCCTTGCATCAGGCAGGCCGCCTGGATGAGGCCGCCAAGCTTTACCGGGCAATGCTGGAGCCGTTCCCCGGCAATCCCTTGCTGATGGCCGGGCTGGGTACGATTGCGC
>DATFUZ010000089.1:0-7790 GCA_035260545.1 Gallionellaceae bacterium
CCGAGCAGGCGGTCCACCTGCGCCGCCTTTCCGGCCAGCCTCGCAAGGGTTTTCAGCAGGCGCGCGGGCAGCGGCAGCAGCCACGCAGGCTTGCCCAGCGCCGTACCCAGCGCGCGCACCAGGGCGGGCGTGGAAATGTCCTCACCGTCGCTGACCAGATAGATCTGGCCGGCGGCAGCCGGGTGGGTCGTGCAGGCGATCAGCGCATCGGCGAGATTTTCCACATAGACCAGGCTGCGCAGGTTACGCACCGAGGCCAGCGGCAGCGGGACGCCGCTTCCCAGCACCTTGAGCATCTGGCGGAAATTGCCCTTTACCCCCGGACCATAGACCAGCGGGGGGCGCACGATTACCACCTCCAGCCCGGTTTCCGCCGCCACCCGGTGCAAGGCCTGCTCGGCCTCCAGCTTGGACACGCCGTAGGGGTCCTGTGGCGCGGGTGCGCCGTCCTCGCTAAATTTCCCGTCGGGCGCGGTTTCCTCGCCATTGACCTTGATCGAGCTGACATACACCAGGCGCTTGACGCCGGCCGCCGCCGCCGCGCGCGCCAGGTGTTCGGTGCCGGCCACATTGACGCGCCGGAATGCGGCCAGCGGGTCGCCCGCGCTTTCCTGCATTACATGCACCCGGGCCGCGAGGTGGATGACGGCGTCCACGCCCTGCAAGGCGCGGGACCAGTCGGTGTGCTCGTCGATGTTACCGAGGGCGATCGTGCCTTCCTGTGCGCCGGAATGGCTTGCGGCATGCCGATTGCGCACGGCTTTGCGGACCGCATGGCCGCGCCTCTGCAGTGCCGGGCACAATGCCTGCCCGATGAAGCCGTTCGCCCCCGTCACCAGAATATTCACCGTACGCCTTCTCCTTGCGTCGTGCGCCTCAATGTCCGGCCGCGCTTCACCGGCCCGCCAACCTGCGGTATTCGGCCAGCACCGCCGCATTGACCGTGGCGGCGTCGTATGCCGATACCGCGCGTTGCCGCGCCCGCTCGCCCATCGTCCGCCGCCGCGCATCATCCGTCAACAGCGCCAGCATGGCCTCGGCAAGGCTGGCAACATCCCTGGGCGGTACCAGCACGCCGGTCTCACCGTTCACGATGGCATCGCGCAGGCCCACGATGTCGGTCCCGACCGACGGCACGCCCATGGCCGCCGCCTCGATTACCACATTGCCGAAACCCTCGCGATAGCTGGGCAGGCAGAGCAGGTCGCTGATGGCAAGATAACGCTCCGGCTCGGGGGTATAGCCCACCAGGCGCACGTTCTCATCCTGCCCCTGACCCGCCGCATGACTGAGCGAACCGTCGGCAGTCTCATTGGGGCCAATCAGCAGCAGCACGCAAGGCAGTTGCGCGCTGACCTGATTGAACGCTGCCATGAGTTCGCCCATCCCCTTGTCGCGCGTCAGCCTGCCGACGAAGGCGATGACCTTTGCGCCCTCGGGAATATTCAACGCCCGGCGCAGGGCAACACGTCCTCCCGCCCAGCGGTCCAGGTCGAACCGCGCCAGATCCACACCGGCCAGCGAGCCCGCACGCAGCACGTGGATGTGCTTGGCCGTGCCGACCGCTTCGCTAACGATGAAATCGCGCTGCGAAAAACTGTCCGCATAGCACTGTGTATCCAGATGCGCCGTCAACCAGTCCCCGCCCTTTGCCAGCAGGCGAGCCATCCCGCCCAGTTCTACCCAGGCCTGCCCGGTAAAGGTATGCAAACGGATGGGCACGCGCGCCAGCCAGCCTGCCACAGCGCACAGCATGCCGGCCTTAGGCGTGGTGGAGTGGACGATGTCGAAGCGCTCGCGGCGAAAGAACAGGAACAGCCGCCACAGTGCGCGCAGGTCGCGCAGCGGCGCGATCTTGCGCGGGATGTCGATCTCCGTGAAGCGCACGCCGGGAATCGTCCGCAGCCATTCGGTTTCGGGGCCCGCGCTGGAGATCAGCACGATCTCATGCCCTGCGGCAGCGGTTGCCGCGATCTGCTCGCGCAGATGGCTATAAAGAAAGAAGGGCACGGTGGCGATGCGGGCGATCTTCATGTCACTAGGCTGACCTTTGTCACGCGGACGCCCCGCCACCGTGTATCAGGCTGGCAATGACCGCCACTTGCCGCCGGACCCGCGCCGGATCACCGCGGCTTTCCACGTTGAGCCGCAGCAGGGGTTCAGTGTTGGACATGCGCAGATTGAAGCGCCAGTCTGGAAATTCCAGACTGATGCCGTCGGTGTCGTCGCGCCTGATGCTTTCGCCTTCGAAATACGCCAGCACTCTTGCGATGCTGGCTTGCGCATCCTCGACGCGGTAATTGATCTCGCCGCTGCACGGGAAGGCGGCAACACGCTCGGCCACCAGCGCAGAAAGCGGCTTGCCTTCGAGCGAGAGCAGCTCGGCAACCAGCAGCCACGGGATCATGCCGCTGTCGCAGTACGCGAAGTCGCGGAAATAGTGATGCGCGCTCATCTCGCCGCCATAGACGGCATTTTCCAGGCGCATGCGCTCCTTGATGAAGGCGTGCCCGGTCTTGCTCTGTATCGGCTGGCCACCGGCATGGGTCACGACATCGATGGTATTCCAGGTCAGGCGCGGGTCGTGGATGATCTTCTCCCCGGGGTGCTTCTTGAGGAAGGCTTCCGCCAGCAGGCCCACGATGTAGTAACCTTCTATAAAGTCCCCATGCTCGTCGAACAGGAAGCAGCGGTCGAAGTCCCCATCCCAGGCGATGCCCATGTCCCCCCGGTGCTGTTTCACCGCCTCCGCCGTGGCGGCGCGGTTTTCCGGGAGCAGGGGGTTGGGAATTCCGTTCGGGAAACGGCCGTCCGGCTCATGATGGACCTTGATGAATTCGACCGGCACGGCGGCGCGCCGGAACGCCTGCTCGAGGGCGTCAATCACGTGCCCCGCCGCCCCGTTGCCCGCATTCACCACCAGCCGCAGCGGCTTGAGATTTTTGAGGGCGATGTAGCCCAGCAGGTGCTCGACGTAAGGCGTGAGGATGGAAAACCGGGTCAGCGTGCCTTGCCGTTCTGCGGGAGTGAAATCGTCTCTTTCCGCCAACTGCCGGATGGCGTTCAGGCCGGAATCAGCGCTGATGGGTACAGCGCCTCTTCCGACAAACTTCATGCCGTTGTAGTCCATCGGGTTATGGCTGGCGGTCACCTCGATTGCGCCGTCCACGTCGAGATGGAAGGCGGCGAAATAGATCTCCTCGGTACCGGTCATGCCGAGGTCGATTACGTCGGCCCCTGCATCCATCAGCCCGCGCGCCAGCGCCTGCTTGAGAGGCTCACTGGTAAGGCGCACATCTCCGCCGACGGCCACGCGCCTGGCATTCAGATGCCGGGCGTACGCCCGGCCGATGCGGTAGGCGACATCCCCGTCGAGGTCCAGGCCAAGCTTGCCGCGGACGTCGTAGGCCTTGAAGCAGGAAAGTGATCGGCTCATATTGCCCTACGAATGAGCGGGCACCTGGTGGTGCCGCTCTTTCCATGAATTTACCAGAGACTGCATGGCGGCTTGCAGCGTAAGCCGGTGAGTATAGCCCAGCGCGTTTTCAATGGCATCCGTGGGGTAGCGCACGCGCGTGGTCATGGCATCCACCCGGGACGGCGTGAGCGGAAAGCGGCGGGTCAGCGCCGTCCCCGCCTCCGCCAGCACGCGCACAGGAAACTCCGGCAGGCGCCGCCGCGGCGGGTCCTTGCCGAGCACGGCGGCGATGATGGCCACAAAATCCTCCAGCGTAGCGTAATCGGACAGGTTGAAGGTTCGTCCGGCGGCCGCAGGTTGCTGCGCGCACAGCAGCAGGGCGTCGATGACATTGTCCACGGGTATGTAGTTCGCACTGGCGCCGGGCTTGCCGATGAAGAAGAACCGCTCGCGGTCGATGAAACGAATTAACTGGAACAGGGACTGATTCGGCATGGCCTCGCCGAACACGATGGACGGCCGCAGCATGGACCATTCGAACGCGCCGGCTTCGCCCGCCCGCTGCACGAGGTCGTCGGAAAGTCTCTTGGTGGTTTCATAGGGACCTCGGGGGTCGAGCGGACTAGCCTCGGTGATGCGACCGGCGCGCGGCTGGCCATACACCCCCACGCTGCTCAGCTGTACCCAGCGGCCGATGCAATGGCCGGCCTCCGAAATCAGGCGGCGCGTACCTTCCACATGGAGCGCGGCCATGCGTGCCGGGTCGCGAATTTCGCCCGCGCAGTGGTAGAGCACATCCGCCTGGTCCACGAAGGCGCGCAGATCAGCGTATTGCGCAAGATCGCCAACGAATGCAGCGACCCCGGCCGGCAGGTCCCCCTGATGCACCGGCCGCCGCGTGAGCACCCGAACCGCATCGCCGCGCGCAAGGTGCCGCTCCACCAGCTTGCGGCCAATGAATCCGGTGCCTCCGGTAATGGCTACGATCATGGCCGCCGCCTTGCTATGCCAACGCTTCCCACTTAGCGCGCCCTCAACAGCCTGAGCAGCAGCAACAGCGTTTGCACGAAAAACGAACGGCCGGTGGCGAGCTGCACCCGGAACACCTCGGTCGCGTTGCCTATGCGGTCGATGCTGCTCACGCCGCCCGTACCGAATTCGCCGGCGATGAAAGCAGCCTCGTGGCGGCTCGCGCCCCCGGCACAGGCACGGATGATGAAATACTGGTCCGCGGCGATGGGAAAGCGCCGCGTGTAGTCGCCATAGCGCGCGTGCAGGTCGCGCCGGATGGCGGTGGCCACGGAGTGCGCAGCGATCAGGGCGAACTGGCCGTGCAGCCACACCGGCCCTCGTTTGACCTGCATGATTCTGTCGCCGTAGCGCACGCGCGCGGCCACAATGTCCGCGCCTGAATCGATGATGGCGCGGCGGTAATTGGCGACTGCATCGGGCGCGAGCCGGTCGTCCGCGCCAACGACGATGTAATAGTGGCCGGAAGCCGTCTGAATCGCGTGGTTCAGTCCATCGTAGGTGCCGAAGTCGGGCTGGGAACGGATCACGATATTCAGGTCCGTGACCGACTGCAGCAGTGCAAGGGTACCGTCGCTGGAGGCGCCGTCGGCCACCACCCACTCGAAATTGCGGTCGGTCTGCGCCCGCAGGCTGGAGAGCAGCCCGGGCACCTGCCCGGCCGCGTTCAGGGTCGCCGTTACGATACTCAGCCTGGCTGTCCGGTCCATGCTTGCTCCGCCTTGTCGATTTGCCGGTGTCCAAAGTTCATTGGTGCAGGGCCCCCAGTACGATTTCCTGGTAGCGCCTTCCAAATGCCAGCTGCCGCTGCAAGAACACGCGCTGCGCCGCCTGCCGGCTGGCCGTGTCGGACGCAACGTCGTATTCAGCCCATGCTTCCCACATCGCTTCTGCAAGCGCCTCGGCGTCATGCGGCTTGAAATACCGCGCGTATGCCGGAGACTGTTCGCGGTGAACCGGAATGTCCGAAAGAATGATGGCCTTTCCCAGGCTCTTGGCCTCTTCCACTGCCGTATTCCACCCCTCGAACTCTGATGGGTTGATGACTGCGACTGCCCCCCGCATCAGCCTCGCCAGAACAGGCGCTGGCACCATGCCCGGCACGCTGAAGTTGTCCGTCACCCCACGATGCTGGGCATACGCCAGCAGTTCCGAATAGAACCCGGGCTGCCGGTAATCATGGGTATTCCCGGTAGCAATGACCGCTACATCCCTGCCTGCCGACTTCAGCAATGCCAGCGCGTCGATAACCACCCGGTGATTCTTGTGCACCCAGAACTGGTTGGCCACAAGGAAATACTTGCCGTGGACATCGCTGGCAGGCCTTTCTTTGCCGCTCGCGGCGTCGGCCTCCGCGGAAGCAACCTGCGACACGAATTGCAGTACCTCCAGACGCGCCTTGCAGTCGGGGTACAGCTCCTGCATATCCTGTCTCGCGTCATGACTGCTCAGGATGATGGCACTGCAGTTCCTGCACCACGAGCCAATCGTGTGGTCACGCAGCAGTCTTTCGCGGCGGCGAAAGAATTGCGGCATGCGCCTATGCTGAAGGTCCGAAACCCAGCTGATGCTGGGAATGGCGCTGCGCTTGCCCAGGCAACCTGAATGCGACAGCACGTCGACGCGATGTCGCTTCAACAGGCGCTCCAGCAATATGTCGCGTGACAGGATTTTCAACAGGAACTTCCTGACCAGCCAGGACGGGGACTTTCGCACCGCCAGCTGGCTGTATACGATCTCGCCAATGGGCAGGTCCGGAATGTTTTCCGCGTCCTCTTTCAGGCCAAGAATGATGACCGGCTCAATTTGCCGATCCGGCAGCGCGGCAATCGCTGCCAGCAGGTTCCGGTAATAATTGACGCCTCCCATCCACTGGCGATCATGCTCAAAGACAAGGCCCACTCGAATCACGGTGCGCCCTCCGCGAACCAGCGCGCGTAGTCGCGCAGGCCATCCCGCAGGTCCACCCGGGGGCGCCACCCCCAGGCGTGGATGCGGCCAGTGTCAGCCTGAAGGTGGAGCGGGTCACCTTCGCGCACCACGCCGCTGAACGCCGGCGAACCACCGCGCCCCAGGGCGCGGTACAGTTCGTCGAGCACCTCGCGCACCGTCACCTGAACGCCCGTACCACCGTTGACAACCGGACAGGTGTCATCTGCATGCTCGGTAGCGAGCAACAGCAACTTCGCCGCATCCTCCACGTGAATCCAGTCGCGCGTTTCGTTGCCCGTTCCGGAAAAAACGTGCATGTCTTGCGAAGCCTTATGACAAGCGTCCCACAGCAATTGCTTGCGCAAGCCCGTGCCATAAACCGAAAACAGGCGCACCACGCTCACCCGCACGCCAAAGTTGCTCGCGTAGTCGTCACACAGCCATTCCGCCACCAGCTTATGCACACCATAGGGCGAGACCGGCTGGCATGGGGTCTGTTCCGACAGGGGCATCCGCGCCGCATTGCCATACACGCTGGCGCTGGAGGGAAGCGCGACGCGTGCCCGTGGCACGGACAGCCTGACAAATTCCAGCACGGCCGCCGTGGTATCGACGGTTCGCTGAAAATCCTGGTAGGGACTGGAAATCGAAAAGCCCACTGAACCGCTCCCCGCACAGTGAATCACGGCGTCTGGCTTGCCGCCATACGTCAGGAGCGACTCCAGCGTAATGTCGGCCGCGTGCCACTCCGACAGGCCCCATTGCCGCCACTCGGCGCGCGCCCAAGAGCCGTGGCCCAGCCCGGTGACAGTGCAGCCCGCGGCAGCACAAGCCCTCGCCACATGCCGGCCGATGAAACCATGGGCGCCCGTGATCAGTACACGCTCGGCCATCACGCTTTCCGCCCGACAAATGTATAAAGACGGCCGGGTGCCCGGCTCAGGCGCCCGATCCAGTCCAACGCCCAGTCCGGAATGAAGGCGGCCGGCAACCGCAGCCGCCTGGCAATGGCGCGCCTGATGCCTGATCGGGTCTGGGGGAACAGATTGATGTCCGATTGCATGGGGTTAAGCACCGCAGTCAATTCCAGGCCGGCGGATTCCAGGGCAGTTATGTATTCGGCCGCCCGGTAAGCATTTTCGCCGCCATATAACTGATGCAGCGGGTGGGCTGCCTGGAATTTGGCCAGTTCTTCCGGCCGTGAGATGACGTGTTCCCGGGTTGCCACCAGCACCCCCCCTTTCTTGAGCACGCGCACCGCCTCCCGGCACAGCTGCGCAAGGTCGCGCGCGTGGTGCAACACCTGGCGGGCATGAACCAGGTCGAATGTCTCGTCTTCGAACGGCAGGTATTCCCCCCAGTTCTCCTCCACCCTGATCTGCAAGTTGGCCTCGCTGGCCAGGGCACGTAT
>DATFUZ010000090.1:0-39533 GCA_035260545.1 Gallionellaceae bacterium
GCGAGGTTCGCGTAGGGGAGACGGCGGTGGGTGCGGGAAAAATGGGCGTACTCGGCAACGACATCCATGCCGACGGCGTGGTAATTCGTGCTGACGAATCGGCATGTGTCTTGCTTGCTTCTGGCATACCGCTGAATGAACCTATTATTCACTATGGGCCCTTCGTCATGAACACGCAGGGGGAAATCTACCAGGCGGTGGCCGATTTCCAGGGCGGAAGGTTTTGATTGCAGAGGCCCGCAGGGGCGGGCAGCCGCGCTTGGCGGGCGCCGCGAATTGACCGGTCTTCTTGTGGTACACTTCGGCAAACGCCCCGCAACGACGGGATTAAGCGCCCGTAGGAAGGGCATGATTTTTTGGCTATTTATTCAGGACTAGGTATGGCAAGTGTGGAAACTCTGGGCGCCCTCGAGCGCCGGCTCAATGCATCGATCCCGCAGCAAAAAGTACGTACGGAGGTCGAGTCGCGGCTCAAGCGCATCGGGCGCACCGCCAAGGTGCATGGCTTCCGGCCCGGCAAGGCGCCGTTCAATGTTCTGCAGCGGCAATATGGCGCGCAGGTGCACCAAGAGGTGCTGGGTGAGAGTCTGCAGCGTACGTTTGCCGACGAAGTGAAGGCGAACAACCTGAAAGTTGTCGGTTCTCCGACATTCGAACTGAAAGGCGACGATCCTGCGGCCGAACAGGTTGAATTTAGCGCGACGTTTGAGGTCTATCCGGAAGTGACCTTGGGCGACCTGGGCGGCGAGACTGTCGAGCGCGCGGTGTTCACCCTGACCGACGCCAATGTCGAGCAGACCATAGATTCGATCCGCAAGCAGCGCACCGTATATGAAGCGGCTGCTCGCGCGGCGCAGGACGAAGACCAGGTGCGCATCGACTTTACCGGCAAGCTGGACGGCGAAGTGTTCGAGGGCGGCGAGGCCAGGGATTTTGTCTTCGTGCTCGGCCAGGGGCGCATGCTGCCGGATTTTGAAAAGGCCATCGTCGGCGTGAGCGCCGGCGAGACCAAGTCGTTCGAAATGACCTTCCCCGAGGACTACCACGGCAAGGAAGTGGCGGGCAAGCAGGTGACCTTCACCATCACCGTGCATGCGGTCGAGGCGCCGCGTCTGCCGGAACTGAATGCGGAATTCGCCAAGGCGCTGGGCGTCGTGGACGGAGACGTGGAAAAGCTCAAGACCGAGATTCGCGCCAATCTGGAGCGCGAAGTGAAGCGCCGCCTCAAGGCGCGCAACAAGGACAATGCGATGGAGGCGCTGGCCAAGGTTTGCCAGCTCGACCTGCCCAAAACCCTGGTCGAGTGGGAAGCGGAAAACCTGGCGCACCAGACGGCGCATGACATGGAACAACGCGGCATGCGCATTCCCAAAGGCATGACCCTGCCGCGCGACATGTTTGTCGAGCGTGCGCAGAAGCGTGTCAAGCTCGGCCTGATTCTGTCCAAAGTGGTCGAGCAGAACGGCCTGGGCGCCAAGCCCGAACAGGTCAAGGCGCTGATCAGCGAATACGCGCAGGAATTCAGCCAGCCCGAGCAGGTCGTGCACTGGTACCACGCCGAACCCTCGCGCATGCGCGAGGTGGAGAATCTGGTGCTGGAAGACAATGTAACAGCGTGGGTGTTCGGTGCGGCCAGGACGGTCGATAAGGACATCAAATTTGACGAACTGATGGGGAATGGATAATGAAAATGGGTGCGTCCATGCAGGGCGGCTGGAATCCGCAGAACATCGGGCTGATTCCCATGGTGGTGGAGACCACCGGGCGCGGCGAGCGGGCGTTCGATATCTATTCGCGCCTGCTCAAGGAGCGCGTGGTGTTCCTGGTCGGGGGGGTTGACGACCACTCGGCGAACCTCATCGTGGCGCAACTGTTGTTCCTGGAATCGGAAAATCCCGAGAAGGACATCCATTTTTACATCAATTCGCCCGGCGGCTCGGTGACGGCCGGCATGGCGATCTACGACACCATGCAGTTCATCAAGCCCAACATCAGCACGCTATGCATTGGACAGGCCGCCAGCATGGGCGCCTTCCTGCTCGCGGCGGGCGAGAAGGGCAAGCGCTTCTGCCTGCCGAACTCGCGCGTGATGATCCACCAGCCTTCCGCAGGCTTTCAGGGACAGGCGTCGGACATCGAAATCCACGCCAAGGAAATCCTGTTCATGAAGCAGCGGTTGAATGAGATGCTGGCCAAGCACACCGGCCAGTCCATCGAGGCCATAGAGCGCGACACCGACCGCGACAATTTCCTCAGTGCATCTGCGGCGGTCGAGTACGGGCTGGTCGATCAGGTGCTGGATAAGCGCATTTAGGCCATGGTGCGACTGTAACCAACCCGGAGGTAGAGATGACAGACAAGGACAAAGGCAAGGGTGAAAAGCTGCTCTACTGCTCGTTCTGCGGCAAGAGCCAGCACGAGGTGCGCAAGCTGATTGCCGGTCCGTCGGTATTCGTGTGCGACGAATGCATCGAGCTGTGCAACGACATCATCCGCGAGGAGAACCTGGCTTCCGAGGTGCTCAAGCCCGGGGAACGCAATGCCCTGCCCGTGCCCAAGGAAATTTGCGCGCGGCTGGACGAATACGTGATCGGCCAGGAATCCGCCAAGAAGATCCTGTCGGTGGCCGTGTACAACCACTACAAGCGGCTGTCGTACACGCCCAAGGACGGCGTCGAGCTCTCCAAGAGCAACATCCTGCTCATCGGCCCGACCGGCTCGGGCAAGACGCTGCTGGCGCAGACCCTCGCGCGCCTGCTCGACGTGCCCTTTGTCATGGCCGACGCCACCACGCTGACCGAGGCGGGGTATGTCGGCGAGGACGTCGAGAACATCATCCAGAAGCTGCTGATGGCCTGCGACTACAATGTCGAAAAGGCCCAGCGCGGCATCGTCTACATCGACGAGATCGACAAGATCTCGCGCAAGTCGGACAACCCGTCCATCACCCGCGACGTTTCCGGCGAGGGCGTGCAGCAGGCGCTTCTCAAGCTGATCGAGGGCACCAAGGCATCCATCCCCCCGCAAGGCGGGCGCAAACACCCGAACACCGAGTTCCTCCAGGTGGACACCGCGAACATCCTGTTCATCTGCGGCGGCGCGTTTGACGGGCTGCACAAGGTCATCCGCAACCGCTCGGAAAAGACCGGCATCGGTTTCGGCGCCAATCTGGCCAAGCGCGACGACCAGCGTGCCGTGGGCGAAGTGCTGCGCGAAGTGGAGCCGGAGGACTTGATCAAGTTCGGTCTGATCCCGGAGTTTGTCGGCCGCCTCCCCGTGGTTGCCACGCTGGCCGACCTCGATGAGAGCGCGCTGATCCAGATCCTCACCGAGCCGAAGAATGCGCTCACCAAACAGTACCAGAAGCTGTTCGCCATGGAAGGCGTGGAGCTGGAATTCCGCGAGCCGGCGCTGCACACGATCGCCCGGCAGGCGCTGGCGCGCAAGACCGGTGCGCGCGGATTGCGTTCCATGCTGGAGCAGGCCCTGCTCGACATCATGTTCAACCTGCCGTCCATGGACAATGTGGAAAAGGTGGTGGTGGAGAGCAGCGGTGGACCCAAGGGTGAGATCAAGCCCATGGTGATCTACGCCGAGGCCAGCGCGGACACGCCCAAGGCCGCCTGAGTGAGCCGATGCCACGCGGGGGCGTCCCCGCGTGCGCCGATTCAGACCATAAAGGCAGAGTGGCTTTTGCGCCGTGACCCATCCACCTGACAAATTTGCGATTTTTCGCCAGGCAGGCGATTTTTCGGGGGATTGCCAGGGTTGCGCCAGCCTGCTGGTCGTGCCCGCTAAATATAATCATAATCAGTGGCTTATGAGATGGTTGAATTTTTCTCTCCCATCCCCATCTTACTTTCCAGTATAGTTAAATTGCAGGAACCCGAGCCATGCCAGAAAACGAAACCGACATCATTTCGCCCAGCGCCTTGTTGCCGCTGTTGCCGCTACGTGACGTAGTGGTGTTCCCGCACATGGTGATTCCGCTCTTCGTGGGGCGGCCAAAATCCATACGCGCGCTGGAAGTGGCCATGGAGGCCGGAAAGAGCATCGTCCTCGTGGCGCAGAAGTCTGCCGCCAAGGACGAGCCCTCCACCAGCGACCTTTACAGCATCGGCAGCATTGCCAACATCCTGCAAATGCTCAAGCTGCCCGATGGCACCGTCAAGGTGCTGGTCGAAGGCACGCAACGCGCCCAGTTGCTGCGCGTGGTCGATCAGCAGACCCACTTCGAGGCGGATGTGCATCTCGTTCCGGTGGATGAGGAAGCCGGACACGAAGTCGAGGCCATGCGCCGCGCCCTGGTCGGCCAGTTCGATCAGTACGTCAAGCTGAACAAGAAGATTCCGCCGGAAATCCTGACCTCGCTTGCCGGCATAGACGAGGCCGGCCGCCTCGCCGACACCGTCGCGGCCCACCTGCCGCTCAAGCTGGAGCAGAAGCAGGAAGTGCTGGAAATCTACGAGGTGCGCCGCCGCCTTGAACATTTGCTCGGCCTGCTCGAGTCCGAACTGGATATCCTGCAGGTGGAGAAGCGCATACGCGGCCGCGTCAAGCGCCAGATGGAGAAAAGCCAGCGCGAGTACTACCTGAACGAACAGGTCAAGGCCATCCAGAAGGAGCTCGGCGAGGGCGAGGAAGGCGCCGAGATGGAAGAGCTGGAGAAGCGGATCAAGGCGGCGCACATGCCCAAGGAAGCGCGCGCCAAGACCGACGCCGAACTCAAGAAGCTGAAACTGATGTCGCCCATGTCCGCAGAGGCCACCGTGGTGCGCAACTACATCGACGTGCTGCTGGGCCTGCCGTGGAAGAAGAAGACCAAGATCTCCGCCGACCTGAAGAAGGCAGAGGAGGTATTGGAGGCCGACCACTACGGACTGGAGAAGGTCAAGGAACGCATCGTCGAATATCTGGCCGTGCAGCAGCGCGTGGACAAGCTCAAGGCGCCCATCCTGTGCCTGGTGGGTCCGCCCGGCGTAGGCAAGACCTCGCTGGGGCAGTCGATCGCGCGCGCGACCAACCGCAAGTTCGTGCGCATGTCGCTGGGCGGCGTCCGCGACGAATCGGAGATTCGGGGCCACCGCCGCACCTACATCGGCTCCATGCCCGGCAAGATCCTGCAGAACATGAGCAAGGTCGGCGTGAAGAATCCTCTGTTCCTGCTCGACGAGGTGGACAAGATGGGCATGGATTTCCGCGGCGACCCGTCGTCGGCCCTGCTTGAGGTGCTGGACCCGGAGCAAAACCATACCTTCGTCGACCACTACGTGGAGGTCGAGTACGACCTGTCCGACGTGATGTTCGTTGCCACCGCAAACAGCATGAACATCCCGGCGCCGCTGCTGGACCGCATGGAGATCATCCATGTCTCCAGCTACACCGAGGACGAGAAGGTCAACATCGCGCTGCGCTATCTCATCCCGAAGGCGCTGAAGAACAACGGCCTCAAGCCCGAGGAACTCAGCATTTCGGAATCCGCGATCCGCGACATCCTGCGTTACTACACCCGCGAAGCTGGCGTGCGCAGTCTGGACCGCGAATTGTCCAAGATCTGCCGCAAGGTGGTGAAGGCGTTGCTGCTTAAGGGGCGCGACCACAAGGTTTCGATCAACTCGCGCAACCTCGACAAGTACCTGGGCGTGCGCCGCTATTCCTACGGCATCGCCGAGAAGAACAACCAGGTTGGACAGGTGACCGGGCTTGCCTGGACCGAGGTCGGCGGCGAACTGCTGACCATCGAGACCGCGGTCCTGCCTGGCAAGGGCAAGACCACCACCACCGGCAAGCTGGGTGAGGTGATGCAGGAGTCCATCCAGGCCGCGCTTTCCGTGGTGCGCAGCCGTGCGCGCAGTCTGGGCATCGCAGCGGATTTCTACGAGAAGAACGACCTGCACATCCATTTGCCGGAGGGTGCGACGCCCAAGGATGGTCCCAGTGCGGGTATCGGCATCTGCACGGCGGTCGTGTCCGCGCTGACCGGCATCCCGGTGCGCGCGGATGTGGCCATGACCGGCGAGATCACGCTGCGCGGCGAAGTGTTGCCCATTGGCGGACTCAAGGAAAAGCTGCTGGCTGCACATCGTGGCGGCATCAAGACGGTGCTGATTCCGGAAGAGAACACCAAGGACCTGGTGGAGATTCCCGACAACATCAAGAACAAGCTCGACATTCATCCGGTGAAGTGGATCGAGCAGGTTCTGGATGCCGCGCTGGAACGCAAGCCGGAGCCGCTGCCGGATTATGTGCCGCCGACACCCTCCCTGGCGGTTGCCGACGAAAACAGCACATCGTCTCCGGTCGTTAAGCATTGATGTATCTTGGCCGCCCCGCGCGCGGTGTCGCGCGCGGGGCGTATTCGCGCATGTTCCCGGAATACTTGACCCCGCCTGAAACCCTTGCTATAAAGCCGACTCAGGGTTCTGACCTGTCAACTCACCATAAAATCGCAAAAGGGGACATACCGTGAACAAATCCGAACTGATTGACGCAATTGCGAAGTCCGCCGACATTTCCAAGGCGGCGGCCGGCCGTGCGCTGGACGCCACCATCGAATCGATCAAGAAGTCGATGAAAAAGGGCGATATGGTCACGCTGGTGGGTTTCGGCACCTTCTATGTCGGCAAGCGCGCTGCGCGTACCGGCCGCAATCCGCAGACCGGCGCGACCATAAAGATCAAGGCTGCAAAAGTTCCGAAGTTTAGGGCTGGTAAAGGATTAAAAGATGCGCTAAACTAGCTGGCTCGTTGGGTGCTTAGCTCAGTTGGTAGAGCGTCGCCCTTACAAGGCGAATGTCGGCGGTTCGACCCCGTCAGCACCCACCAGCGAGTTTCGAGTTTTTGGAGTGGTAGTTCAGTTGGTTAGAATACCGGCCTGTCACGCCGGGGGTCGCGGGTTCGAGTCCCGTCCACTCCGCCATATTGAGGGGGCGAACGCAAGTTCGCCTTTTTCATTTGATTTGCACCGGCTGGCCCAGTTGGCGCCGGATGCGAGAACCGTCGGGTAGGTGTCATGTTTGATTTCGTGCATGAGAACAAGAGGGCGGTGCAAATTCTGCTTGCGCTGCTCACGCTCCCTTTCGCCATTTGGGGGGTGAATTCGTACCGGCAATCCGGAAGTGACGTCCTCGCCAAAGTGGACGGCGTCAAGATCACCCAGCAGGAATTCGACGATGCCATGCGCCAGCAGCGCGCACGAATGCAGCAAATGATGGGCGCGCAGTTCGACCCGGCCATGCTGGAAAATCCCCTTGCAAAGCAGGCTGTGCTGGAAGGCCTGATCGGGCGGCGCCTGGAGGTCATGCAGGCGCATGTCCTCGGGCTTGCGCCGACAGATGCGCAACTGGCCAGGATGATCGCCAGCCTCCCCTATTTCCAGAGGGACGGCAAGTTCGACAAGGAGCGCTATCGCGAAGTGCTGCGCACGATCGGCATGACTCCTGACGCGTTTCAGGCCAGCGTGGGCAACGACCTGGCATCCGAGCAGTTGACTCAGATGTATGACGAGAACGGTTACGCATCCAGGGCGGCCGCCGAGCGTCTGATTCGCATCAGCGAACAGAAGCGTGTGGTGCGCGTTGCGCGCCTGCCGCCTGAGCCCTTCCTCGCCAAGGTCAAGGTGAGCGACGCGGACATCAAGAAGTACTACGACGACAACCAGGGCGCGTTCCGCATCCCTGAGCGCGCCCGTGTCGAGTATGTCATTTTCTCCGCTGCTGCGCTGCAGCCGGGCGAGTCGGTTTCCGCGAAGGAGATTGAAGACTACTACAAGAACAATCCCGCCGAATTCACCACGCCCGAGCAGCGGCATGTCCTGCACATCCTCATCGCGCCCAAGGGCGGCGATACGGCGGCGATAGAGGCGGCCAGAAAGAAGGCCGAAGCCATCCTCGCGGAGGTTAAGCGCTCGCCCGGAAAGTTTGGCGAACTCGCGCGCAAGGATTCCGACGATCCCGTGTCAGCGGCCAAGGGCGGCGACTTGGGCTTTTTCACGCGCGGAAAGATGGTGAAGCCGTTCGATGAGGCTGTCTTTTCGCTCAAGCCCGGCCAGATCAGCGATCTGGTGCAAACCCAGTACGGCTTCCACATCATCAAGCTGCTTGAGGTGAAACCCCCGTATACGCGGCCGCTCAAGGAAGTGAAGGGCCTCATCGAGCAAAAACTGCGGATGGACAAGGCCGAAACGGAATTCTCCCAGCTTGCCAACAATTTCTATGACGAACTGCAAGCAGGCAGCCTGAAGCCGGCCGCCGCCTTGGCGAAAGTGCAGATCCAGAAGAGCGGCTGGCTGCAGATGGGCCAGCCGCAAGAGTACCCCTGGAGCGCAAAAGCGCTGGAGGCGGTGTTCTCCGATGACGTGCTGAAGAAGCATCGCAACAGCACCGCCATCGAAATCGCGCCCGACACCCTGCTTGCCGTGCGTTTGGCGGATTACAAGCCCGCCGGCATCCGGCCCTTGCAGGAGGTGAGTGCGGATATCCGCAAGCAGTTGCAGCAGCAGCGCGCCGGCGAACTGGCGGCCAAGCAGGGCGAGGCGCTGCTCGCGCAACTGCGGCATGGCGGGCATGCCGGCCTGAAGTGGTCGGCGGAGCAGACTGTGTCGCGCAGCACACAGAACCCGGCCATCGATCCGGCGTTGGCGGCGCGCATTCTGCAGGCCGATGCGGGCAAGCTGCCGGCGTACGTTGGCGCGGAGAATCCGCAGGGTGGATATGATATCGTCCGCGTGGAAAAGGTTGAGGATGCGGGTCCGGTGGACGACGCCAAACTGGCGCGCTATGAGGCGGGTCTGCGGGCTGCATCCGGCGACGAACTGTTCAGCGCCGTGATGGCTGACGTGCGCAAGCGCGCCAGCATCAGCGTTCGCAACTTCCTGGCGAACGGCAAGGGCTGACCGGCCGCGTCGCAGGCTGACGGCCGCAATAAAAACGCCACCTTCGAGGTGGCGTTTTTATTGGTGCGTGCGCCGTGCGGCTGCCCGGACCGCCTTGCTTGTCGCGTCAGGCCTCGGTGGTGCCCAGGGCGGTGGTGTTGAAGCCGCCGTCCACATAGGTGATTTCACCCGTGATGCCGCTGGACAGCTCGCTGGCCAGGAACGCGGCGGCATTGCCGACTTCGTCGATGGTGACGTTGCGCTTCAGCGGTGCATTTTTCTCGTTGTAGGCCAGGAGCTTGTTGAAGTCGCCTATGCCCGCGGCGGCCAGGGTTTTGATCGGGCCGGCGGAGATGCCGTTGACGCGGATGGCGCCGCGGCGGCCGAGATCCATCGCGAGGTAACGCACGCTGGATTCCAGGCTCGCCTTCGCCAGCCCCATGACATTGTAGTGCGGCATGGTGCGCACTGCGCCGAGGTAGCTCAGGGTGAGCAGCGAAGCGCCTTCGTTCAGGTGGGGAAGGGCGGCCTTGGCCATGGCGGGAAAACTGTAAGCGCTCACATCATGGGCAATGCGAAAGGCCTCCCGGCTGAATCCGTCCAGAAATTCGCCATCCAGGGCTTCCCGCGGCGCAAATGCGATCGCATGCACGAATCCGTCGAACTTCCCCCATGCCTTGCCGAGCTCGGCGAAGACCTGCTCGATTTCCGTATCGGAAGTGACATCGCATGGGAAAATGAGATTGCTATCAAACTCTTGCGCCATATTGGCCACGCGATCCCTGACACGCTCTCCCTGATAAGTGAAGGCCAGAGTGGCACCCTCGCGCTTCATCGCCTTGGCGACGCCATAGGATATGGAGCGATTGCTGATCATGCCGGTTATCAATATTCGTTTATTGGCCAAAAATCCCATGGTGCCCCTTCTTCGGAAATGGATGTTGCGGTCAAGAACTACAATTATACCCACACTTTCATCGGTGCGCACCGGGACGGCACACGTAGTATAATCGGTGACTATTTTGATCAGGCGGGATGTCGTTCGGTAATGCTGGAAGTGGCCAATCTTTGCTGTGTGCGCGGTGATCACCGCCTCTTTGCAGGACTGGGCTTCTCCCTTGCGGCGGGCGAGTTGATGCAGGTGCACGGGCCGAATGGCAGCGGCAAGACCAGCCTCCTGCGCACCCTGTGCGGGCTCATGGCGCCGGAAGCCGGCGAGATTCGCTGGCGCGGCACGGACATCCGTAAACTGGGCGAGAGTTATTACGCGGAACTGGCCTATCTGGGGCATCACAACGCCATCAAGGACGAGTTGAACGCGCTGGAAAATCTGCGCATCAACGCCGGTCTCGCCGGCAATGTGGTGGAAGACAAGGCGGCGCTGACCGTCCTGCGCCGCATGGGCTTGCGCGGAAAAGAGCTGTTGCCGGTCAAGGTGTTATCGCAGGGGCAGCGCAGGCGGGTGGCGCTGGCGCGGTTGCTGGTGTCGAATGCTCCGCTGTGGATACTGGACGAACCGTTGGCTGCCCTGGACGTGGGCGCGGTAGGCATGATGCAGGAACTCATCGGCGAACACGTGTCTAACCAGGGAATGGTGATTTTTACCACCCATCAACCCCTTCAGGTGCCGGGTGTTCCCACCCGCGACCTCATGCTCTCCTGAAGGGCGGGCGATGAACGCGTTGTCCCTCCCTGAATTGCTGGTGCTGGTCGTCAGGCGCGATCTCGTTCTGGCGATGCGCCGTCGGGCGGATGTGCTGACGACGCTGGTATTCTTCGTCATGGTGGTGAGCCTGTTCCCGCTGGGGGTGGGCAAGGGCGAACTGACCCTGCTGCACCGTATTGCGCCCGGCGTGGTCTGGGTGGCGGCCTTGCTGGCCTCCATGCTGTCGCTGGGACGCATGTTCTCGGCGGACTACCTGGATGGCACGCTGGAGCAGATCCTGCTGGCGCCGCAGTCGCTGTCGGTGCTGGTGCTGGGCAAGATTGTCGCGCACTGGATGGTTTCCGGCCTGCCGCTGGTGCTGATGGCGCCGGTGCTGGGCCTGCAGTTCGGGCTGCCGGCCGATCAGCTGGGCGTGCTGATGCTGGCTCTGCTGCTGGGCACCCCGGTGCTCAGCATGATAGGCGCGGTGGGCGCCGCGCTCACCCTGGGGCTGCGCGGCGGCGGGGTGCTGGTGTCGCTGCTGGTGCTGCCACTGTGCATACCGGTGCTGGTGTTTGGCTCCGGCGCGGTGGCGCAGGTGGCCGGTGGCGTGACCTATGCGGCGCACCTGGAATTGCTGTGCGCACTGCTGGTGGCAGCGGCGGTATCAACGCCATGGGTAACGGCCCAGGCATTGCGGATTTCCATGGAATAGCTTCACGGAAATGGTTGAGGGGATGCAGTTTGGGGAGTAACAGCTTGGCAATCAACTGGTTCAAGTATTCGGCGCCCAGCACTTTCTATGCGCTGGCGGGTAAGCTGGCGCCGTGGTTCGCAGGCCTGTCGGCCATCCTGTTCATGATCGGCCTCTACATGGGCCTGGTCGCTGCGCCCACCGACGTCCAGCAGGGCGAGGCGTACCGCATCATCTACATCCACGTTCCTACCTCCATCCTGTCCATGTTCATCTACCTGCTGATGGCGGGATATGCCGCGCTGGGGCTGATTTTCAACACCCGCCTGTCCGCAATGATGGCCGGCGCCCTCGCGCCGACCGGCGCCCTGTTCTCCTTAATCGCCTTGTGGACCGGCGCCTTCTGGGGGCGGCCGGAGTGGGGCACCTATTGGGTATGGGACGCGCGCCTGACCTCGGAACTGATCCTGTTCTTCCTCTACCTGGGCTTCATTGCCCTGCATGCCTCGATAGACGATCCGCGCCGCGCCGACAGGGCCGCCGCGCTGCTCGCCATCGTCGGCTCGGTGAACGTGCCCATCATCTACTTCTCCGTGTACTGGTGGAACACGCTGCACCAGATCCCGACCTTCCAGGTCAGCGGCGCGAAGATCGACCCGACCATGGAGCATGCGCTGCTCGTGATGATGTTCGCCTGCTGGTTCTATGCCATTGCCATGACCTTCTGGCGCGTGCGCAGCATCATCCTGGAGCGCGAGCGGAATACGCAATGGGTGCGTGAACTGCCGGAGGCGCGGTCATGACGCGGTGCGCGCAAGCGGCTGGTGCGGGAATGGCCGCGTCGCACCCCGGCTGCCGGTCTTGCGGTGAATTCGCAAACAGAATCAAGAGGTGCGTGAAATGACTTTGCATGAATTCTTTTACATGGGCGGCAAGGGCTTCTACGTCTGGGGCGCCTACGGCATGGCCCTGCTGGTGTTCGTTGTCGAGGTCGCGCTGGTGCGCAACAGAAGAACGCAGGCGCTGAAACAAGTGCGCTTGCTGCGCGACGCGGAAGGAGAAGAGTAAAATGACGCCACGCCAGAAAAAAGTTTCCATCTTCGTCGGGATCGTCGTCGTGGCGGCCGGGCTTGTGGCCTGGCTGGTGGTGAAGGCGCTGAACCAGAACGGCGGCATCAACTTCGCCTACACACCCAGCGAAGTGTTCGATAAAAAGGCGCCGCTGGGCCGCAGCTTCCGCATCGGCGGACTGGTGACCGACCACAGCCTCAAGCGCGACAAGGGTGGATTGACCGTGCACTTCCAGTTGACGGACACGGTGCGCAGCATTCCGGTGGTGTTCACCGGGCCGCTGCCTGACCTGTTTAAAGAAGGCAAGGGTGCGGTAGTGGATGGGACTCTGGAATCGGATGGCGTATTCCACGCCACCGAGGTGCTGGCGAAGCATAACGAGGTATACCAGGCCCCGGAAGTCAAGGACTCGCTAAAGCGCGCGCAGGCCGAAAAAGCCGCTGCCGCCACCGCGATAACGTCGTCGGCAAAATAGAACAGGAGACACAGATACCATGATTCCGGAACTCGGCCATTTTTCCCTGATCATCGCCCTCGCGCTCGCAATCACGCAAGGCGTGCTGCCCATCTGGGGCGCGACCCAAGGCAATCGCGTGCTCATGGGCCTGGCGCGCCCCGTCGCGGTGGGGCAATTCCTGTTCGTCGGGCTGGCCTTTGCCAGCCTCGCGTATTCCTTCGTCACCAGCGACTTCTCCGTGCAGTACGTCGCGGAGAACTCCAACTCCCACCTGCCGGTCTATTACCGCTTCGCCGCCCTGTGGGGCGGCCATGAAGGCTCCATTCTGCTGTGGACCATGCTGCTTGCGACCTGGACCCTCGCCGTGGCGCAATTCAGCAAACACCTGCCGCAGGACATGGTGGCCCGCGTCCTCGGCGTGATGGGCCTGATTTCCGTGGGTTTCCTGACCTTCATGCTGCTGGTGTCCGACCCATTCCAGCGCCTGCTGCCGGCCCCGGCTGACGGACGCGACCTCAACCCGCTGCTGCAGGATCCCGGCATGGTGATCCATCCGCCCATGCTGTACATGGGTTATGTGGGCTTCTCTGTCGCGTTCTCGTTCGCACTGTCCGCGCTGATCGGCGGCCAGCTCGACGCCACCTGGGCGCGCTGGTCGCGCCCCTGGACGACCGTGGCCTGGGTGTTCCTCACCCTGGGCATCGCGCTCGGCAGCGGCTGGGCCTATTACGAAATGGGCTGGGGCGGCTGGTGGTTCTGGGATCCGGTGGAAAACGCCTCCTTCATGCCCTGGCTGGCCGGCACTGCGCTGATCCATTCGCTGGCGGTGACGGAAAAGCGCGGCGCCTTCAAGAGCTGGACCGTGCTGCTCGCCATCGGCGCCTTCTCGCTCAGCCTGCTGGGCACCTTCCTGGTCCGTTCCGGCGTGCTCACCTCGGTGCATGCCTTCGTCACCGACCCGCGCCGCGGGCTGTTCATCCTCGTCTTCCTGCTGGTCGTCATTGGCCTGTCCCTGGTGTTGTACGCCTGGCGCGCGCCCAAGGTGGGGCTGGGCGGCAGCTTCGATCTGGTCTCGCGCGAGTCCTTTCTGCTTAGCAATAATGTGCTGCTGTCTGCGGCTGCGGCCACGGTGCTACTGGGCACGCTCTATCCGCTGATCTACCAGGCGTGGACACACGGCGCGCGCAAGCTGTCGGTCGGCCCGCCGTATTTCGATGCGGTGTTCATCCCGCTGATGGTTCCCATGATCATCCTGCTGGGCATGGGCCCGATCGCGCGCTGGAAACAGATCAGCGTGGGCGAGATCATGCGCCGGGTGCGCTGGCCCGCAGCCATCAGCATCGCGCTCGGCGTGCTGGCGCCGTTCGCCATGGGCAAATGGACGCCGATGATCGCCCTGGGCCTGACGCTTGCGTTCTGGATCATGACTACGGTCGTGGTTGACCTGCGCCGCCGCATGGTGCGCGACGGCAAGGTCAAGGGCCAATCCCGCAGCTACTACGGCATGCAGCTTGCGCACTTCGGTGTGGCCGTGTTCATACTCGGCGTCACGCTGGTCAAAGGCTACGAGACCGAGCGCGACGTGCGTATGAACCCGGAGGACACTGTCGCCGTCGCCGGCTACACCTTCCGCTTCGACGGCGTGCGCCAGGTGCGCGGTCCCAACTATACCGCGCAGCAGGGCAGGCTGGTCGTCCTCAAGGGCGACAAGACCGTCGCGCAGCTCTATCCCGAGAAGCGCGACTTCGATTCCTCGCCCATGCCGATGACCGAGGCGGCGATCAACTCCGGCCTGTTCCGGGATCTCTATGTGTCGCTGGGCGACCCCATAGGCGACGGTACCGGCGCCTGGGCCGTGCGCGTGTACTACAAGCCGTTCGTGGACTGGATCTGGGGCGGCTGCGTGCTGATGGCGCTGGGCGGCATCCTCGCGCTTAGCGACCGGCGCTACCGCATACACATCCGCAAGAAGCAGGCTGGCATGGAGTCCCCGGCGGGCAACGCCGTGCCCGCCGGGGACTCGCCCGCCCTTGTTCACAGGAGCAAAGCAGCATGATGCGATACATCGTCCCACTGGTTGTATTCCTCGCGCTCGTCGGCTTGCTGTACACGCAGATGGAAAGCGGGATCGATACCCACCTCGTGCCGTCCCCCTTCATCGGCAAGCCGGCCCCGGCCTTCGCCCTGCCGCAGTTGCTGGAACCGTCGAAGAAATTCACGCCCGCCGACATGAAAGGCAAGGTCTGGCTGTTCAATCTGTGGGCGTCCTGGTGCGAATCCTGCCGCGACGAGTATCCGCTGCTGCTCGATATTGCCCAGAACCAGCACGTCACCATCGTCGGACTGGACTACAAGGACAAGGCGGCCGACGCCAAGGCCTGGCTGGCGCAGGCCGGCGATCCCTACGCCCTGAACGTCACCGACGTCGAGGGCCGCATCGCCATCGACTACGGCATTACGGGTGTCCCTGAGACCTTCGTCATCGACAAGCATGGCGTGATCCGCTACAAGGAGGTCGGCGTGCTGACGCCGGATAACCTCAAGAACAAGATCCTGCCGCTGGTCGCCAAGCTGGAGCAGGAAACATGAGGAAGCTGGCGCTCGCAGCCCTGCTGCTGTTCATGCCCGCCGCCGTGCTGGCGGAAGAGGCCAAGGATATGGCCAAGAACCCGGTCATCGAGAAACGCATGATCGCGCTCACCTCCAAGCTGCGCTGCCTCGTGTGCCAGAACGAATCGCTTGCCGCATCCCAAGCAGGCCTGGCCAAAGATCTGCGTGAGGAAGTGCGCGAGCAGATGATCGCCGGCAAGACCGACAAGCAGATCACCGACTATCTGGTCGCGCGCTACGGCGACTTCGTCCTCTACGATCCACCGGTCAGAAGCTACACCCTGTTCCTGTGGGGTGGGCCGTTCCTGTTCATGCTGGGCGGGGCCGGCATCCTGGCCTACCAATTGCGCAAGCGTCGCAAGGCGGTGAGGGCGCCGGAATTGGACGCCGAGGCGCAGCGTCGCGCCGCAGCCTTACTCGAGGGTAAAGAGAAATAATGACTGAATTCTGGATATTTGGCGCCCTGTTGCTGGCGCTGGCGCTTCTTTTTGTCGTGGTGCCGCTGTGGCGCGGCGCGGCGAGGAACAATGCGGTCGTGCGCGATGCGGCGAATTTGGAGATATTCCGCGACCAGGTGGCTGAAATGGATGCTGACCTGGCCAACGGCCTGCTGACCCCCGAATTGTACGAACAGGGCAAGCGCGAACTGCAAGCGCGCATGGTGGAAGAGGTGCAGTCGCTGGAAGCCAGCGTGCCGGCCGTGCGCAATCCGCTCAAGGTGCTGGCGGTCGCGCTGGTGGTGCTCATTCCCCTGCTGTCCGTCGGCCTGTACCTCAAAGTGGGCAACCCCGATGCGCTGTCCGGGGACATGCAGGCCATGCTTTCCGGTGATGCGCTCGCCGAACTGCAGCAGAAGCTGGATGCCAAACCCGAGAATCCCCAAGGCTGGCTGCAGGCGGCGCGTTCCTATTATGCGCTCGGTCAGTATCCCCAGGCCGTCAAGGCCTACGACAAGCTGACCCAACTGGTGCCGGACGAGGCCATGCTCTGGACCGAGTACGCCGATGCGGTGGGCATGGCCCAGAACAAGAGCTTGGTCGGCCGGCCCGCCCAGCTGCTGGACAAGGCGCTGGCCATCGACCCCAATTATGCCAATGCCCTGGCGCTAGCCGGGACGGCGGCGATGGAGCGTGGTGATTATCCCGCCGCGGTGAAATACTGGCAGAGCCTGTACGACCAGATACCGGACAAGAATTCAGACGCGGCCAAGCAGGTCGGGCAAGGACTGTCCATGGCCAAGGATTTCCTGGCCAAGACCGGCGGCAAACTTCCAGCCGAGAAGCGGTCGGCTTCTTCCGGCAAGGAGCGCATAACCGGCACGGTGGCCCTGAGCCCCGCAGTCAAGGCCAAGGCTGACCCGCAAGACACCGTTTACGTACTGGCGCGCGCCGAAAACGGCTCGCCCATGCCGCTTGCCGTGATCAAGAGTTACGTCAAAGACCTGCCTCTGCATTTTTCGATGGATGACAGCAATGCGGTCATGCCGCGCGCCAAACTGTCGGATGCCAGCAAGGTGGTGTTGATCGCGCGCGTGTCGAAGAGCGGCGATCCCATGCCGCAGACCGGCGATCTGCAAGGCGCCAGCGGGGCCATCAAGCCCGGCGCGCATGGCGTCAAGATCAGCATCAACAGCGTCGTGAAATAAGGGCGGGGGCCGGTTGCCGTCAGCGCGGCCGGCTCGTTCGGATAGCGGCGCGAACCCCGGCCGCAAAGAAGAAAGCGCCGCGAAAATGAAAAAAAGCTTGCGTTGCCGCAAGCTTTTTTTGTGTTTTGGCTCCCCGACCTGGACTCGAACCAGGGACCTGCGGATTAACAGTCCGTCGCTCTACCGACTGAGCTATCAGGGAATTGTCGAGCGCGCTATAATAGCAACCTTGCCATCAGCGGTCAATAGCTGATGCTGAGGCGAAGCCTGCGATGTGCGGTCTAGCGCCAATCGCCGATAATCCGAATATAATGACCATTTCGGGAATGCGTGTCCCGAATCTCCAAGTTATATCGGTGGAACGTCCACTGATGGCATTCCAGGGTATGCACAAGGCGTATGAATAACAAAACCGTGTTCGTCAGGACCGCCAAAGGGGAAGCCGAAGCTTCCGGCGCAACATCGCTACTCTTCGGCGAGGCCAAACGCGTTTTCATTCTGGTGAACAACAAGTCCACGGTGGACGACATGCGCAAGCACGCCGCGCCCAGCTTGCGCGCCGACCTCGAGGGCATTCTGGCGCAGCTCGAGCGCGACGAATTCATCCGCGACCGGGACGACAAGGGGCCGAAAAAGCCCGCCAGCAGCTTCTCGCCCAAGATTGCTTCCCCGAAAATCTCGGTTCCCCCGCAGGCTGCGGCGCCGCAAGGCGCGGCGGAGCAGGAGGATGCGCTGGACTTCACTTCCGGCCTGCACCCGCCCGTGCAGGATACCGGCGCGCCACCGGCTGCAGGCGGGGCCGGCAGCCCGTCGGCCAAAGATTTCGATTTCAGCGGTCTGGTGTCCGGCGCAAGCGGCGGGCAGCTCAAGCCGGCACAGCCCCCGGCCGGTCCTGACGAGATCGATTTTTCCAGCCTGATTTCGCCGCCGGCAGCCGGCACAACGCCGCCCGCTGCCGCGCCCAAGCCGGCGCCGGAGCAGAAGAAGGCAGGTCCCGCCGAAATCGACTTTTCCAGCATCCTGTCCGGGGCGGCCCCGAGCGCCGATGCGGCCAGGAAGGACGCCGAAGCCAGCGCGGAAGCGGAGGCCAAGGCGCGGGCGGAGGCAGAAGCCAGGGCGCGGGCGGAGGCGGAAGCCAGGGCACGCGCGGAGGCAGAAGGCAGGGCACGCGCGGAGGCGGAGGCCAGGGCACGCGCGGAGGCGGAAGCCAAGGCACGCATGCGTGCGCAACTGGAAGCGAAAGCGCAAGCCGAAGCGGAAGCCAAGGCGCGGGCAGCCGCGGAGGAAAGAATGCGCGCCGAGGCAGACGCGCGGGCGCGCGCCGAAGAGCGCACCAGGCAGGAGGCCGAAGCGCGGGCGCGCGCGGAGGCTGAGGCCAAGACCAGGATGCGCGCGGAGCTGGAGGCGAAAATGCGCGCCGAGGCCGAAGCCAAGGCCCGTGCGGAACTCGAAGCCAAGGCGCGCTCGGAAGCGCTGGCGCGGGCGCGCGCCGAAGCGGAAGCCCGAGCCCAGGCGGAAGCCCAAGCACGCGCGGACGCAGAACAGGCGAAAGCAGCGTCGTCGCTTGAAGAATTCGATCTATCCAGCCTTCTGCAATCTGCCGCGCCTGCGGGCGAGCCGGACCGGGCCAGGATAGAGGCCGAGGCGCGGATGCGTGCCGAGGCCGAGGCGAAGGCGCGGGCGGAAGCAGACGCCCGGATGCGGGGGGAGGCGGAGGCAAGGGAAAAGGCCGAGGCGGCGGCGCGGGCGCGAGTGCGTGCGGAGCTGGAAGCCGGCATGCGCAACCTGCAAGTCCCCGATCCGCGCATGAGTTCCGGTCAGAACCAGGGCCGCAGCATGATTGCCACCGTGCTGTTTTTCGACGTCGTGGGCTACACCAAGCAATCCGTGGCCCGGCAGCTTGAACTGAAGGCGCAATTCAACGAGCTGATTTCCGGACTGATCGGTCACGTCGATGAAAATCAGCGCATCATCCTGGATACGGGGGACGGTGCGGCCATCGGCTTTCTGCAGCATCCCGAAGACGCGCTCGATGTCGCTCTGAAGTTCCGGGCGGCGGTCACCGTAAACGGCCATCGCGACTATCCCGATCTGAAGGTGCGGGCCGGTATACATCTGGGGCCGGTGAATGTCATGAAGGACATGAACGGCCAGCTCAATATGGTCGGTGACGGCATTAACGACGCCCAGCGCATCATGAGCTTTTCCGGCGTCGATCAGATATACATCTCGCGTGCATATTTCGATGTCATTTCCCGCCTGACGCCGGACTCGGCCGGCCTGTTCAAATACCAGGGAACGCAGAAGGACAAGCACGGGCGCGATCACCAGGTTTACCAGGTTCTCGGTGACGGCACGGGCATGTCCGGACGTATGGCGGCGCAGCCGTCCGGCGGTGTGGAATCGCTGCTTCAGGACCTGTCCGTGATGTTGCGTGAGGAACCGCCGGCGCCTGCGGCGCCGCGTGCCGCCGCGCCGTCACCGGCGGCTTCGGGCGAATGGCAGGCCATGGAAATACCGGGTGCGCCACAGGCGCCGCAGGAGCGGCGCGTGGACATGGCGCAGGCAGAAGCTGAGGCCCGCGCCCGCGCGCAGCAGGAAGCCGCGCGTGCCCGCGCCGAAGAAGAGGCCGCACGTGCGCAGGCAGCGGAAGAGGAAGCCGCCCGCGCCCGCGACGAAGAGGCGGCGCGCAAGCTGGCCGCCGACCAAGCCAAGGCCTTTGCCGAGGCGGAAAAGCGCGCGCGCAAGATTGCGGAGGCGGAAGAGAAGGCGCGTCAGCGCGAAGCCAAGGCACAGGCGAAAGCGCAGGCGAAGGAATCGAAGAAGCGCGCCAAGCAGGAGGTGGCTGCCGCCGCGCAGAGCGCGCGCCAGATGGAGGCGCGCAAGAAAGCGGCCCGCCCGATGCGCGCGACGCACGGTTTCCCTGTCTTCAAGACACTGTTTTTGCTGATCGCACTGGCGGTCGCGGCTGTCGTGGGGTTGCCGAATTTCTGGCCAATGCAGGCCTATATCCCGCAGGTGGAACAGGAGCTGTCCAGCCAACTCGGCCAGCCGGTGCGCGTCGCGGGGATGCACGTGACGACGGTGCCCGCGCCTAGGCTGGATCTGGAGGGTGTGACCATAGGCAAAGCGGAGCAACTGAAGATAGGCCACGTTGCGCTGTATTTTGACCCACTGAGCCTCCCCAGCCGTGTCAAGACGCTTACCCGGGTGGATGTGGAACACGTCTCGGTGAATGCGGACACGTTTATGGCTGCCGCGCCCTGGCTGCTTGCTGCGGGGTCCAGCGGAACATATCCGCTGCAAACCATGGAGCTGAAGGATGTGCGCATCGCGGGCAGCGCGCCGCTTCCCGCTTTCGGCGGAAAGATCACGTTCGATGCCTACGGCAAGGTCGCCAGGGCGCGCCTGGTCAGCCGTGACGGCAAGTATGGCGTCGTGCTCGAGCCCAAGGACCGTGCTCATACGCATGTCGAGGTAAGTGTCAGCGATGGATCCTTGCCGCTGCTGCCTGCCATCGAGTTTGGCGATCTGGAACTGGCCGGGGATATGGCGGGCAATGCGATCAATTTCACCAGCCTGTCCGGCAATCTCTATGGCGGCTCGATAACCGGGGTTGCAGCGCTGTCCTGGCAGAACGGCTGGCAAGTGCAGGGAAATGCGAGCTTCCAGTCCATCGTGATGAAGCAGGCGTTACCCGGGCTGAAGGTCACCGGCGAGCTGGAAGGCGCTGCCGCGTTCGTGCTGAACGGGGCGAACCTGGCTCAATTGACCAGTGCGCCGCACCTGGACGGCACGTTCCGGGTGAAAGATGGCCAGATTGACGGCATCGACGTGGCGGAAACGCTGCGCACCGATACCCGCCAGGCCGCTGCGGGCCAGACCCATTTCGATACGATGAACGGATCCATGCGGCTGGATTCCGGCGGCATGCACCTCAAGCCCATCAAGATCGGCGCGGGCGCGCTAAGCATCAATGGGTCCGCCGACGCCACGCTGGACGGCGCGCTGTCCGGGCATTTCCTGGTGGATACCAGCAGGGTGCGGGTGGGGCTCGGCACGCTACCGCTGCACTTGGGCGGCACGGTCACCGTGCCGGTGTGGGCTGTGGGACGCTAGACGCCAGAGTATTCGATGCGCCGGTGCGCGGACAAGCCGTTCCGGGCGCCGGCTAGCGCACCATTCAGGACACTGCCTTGGCGATACGTGCCAGCGCCGCTTTGAGATTTTCCATGGAAGTGGCGAACGAGATGCGGAAGTAGCCTTCGCTGCCAAACGCGGATCCGGGCACCACCGCCACGCCGCCCTCGGCGAGCAGGTACTCGGTCAGCGCAAGATCGGTCGCCGCGGCTATCTTGCCTTGCCGATGCAGCCGGGCGATGGCTTCCCGCGCGTCCGGAAAGGCGTAGAACGCGCCGCCTGCCTTCAGGCACCGGATGCCGGGCATCTTGTTGAATTCCGCCACCACGAACCCATGCCGCTCGCGGAATGCCTTGATCATCGGGGCGAGACAGTTCTGGTCCCCGTTGAGCGCGGCCTCGGCTGCCGCCTGGGAGATCGAGGTCGGGTTGGAAGTGCTCTGCGACTGCACATTTTCCATGGCCGTGATGATGTCCTCGGGTCCCGCCGCATAGCCGATGCGCCAGCCGGTCATCGCATATGCCTTGGATACGCCGTTGAGCACAATGGTGCGCGGGTAGAGGTCGGGGCAGGCATTCAGGATGTTGTTGAACTTGTCGTCCGTCAGCGCAATATGCTCGTACATGTCGTCGGTGGCGATGAGCACGTCAGGATGGCGGCGCAAAACCTCGCCCAGCGCCTTCAGGTCGTTCAGCGTGTACACCGTGCCGGTGGGATTGCTGGGGCTGTTGATGATGACCATCCGCGTTCTGGGTGTGATGGCCGCCTCCAGTTGAGACGCCGTCATCTTGAAGCCCTGCGCGATGTCGGTATGCACGAAGACGGGGACGCCCTCGGCGATGGCCACCATGTCGGGGTAGGAGACCCAGTAGGGCGCCGTGATGATGACTTCGTCGCCGGGATCGATTACTGCCAGGATCAGATTGAACAGGCTCTGTTTGCCGCCGCAGGAGACAAGTATCTGTCTGGCGTTGTACTCCAGTTCGTTTTCGCGGCGGAACTTGGCGATGACCGCCTGCTTCAGGCCGGCGGTGCCGCCGACTGCCGTGTACTTGGTGAAGCCTTGGTTGATGGCGGCGATTGCCGCTTCCTTGATGTGTTGGGGAGTGTCGAAATCGGGTTCCCCTGTGCCCAGCCCGATGATGTCCTTCCCTTCGGCCTTCAGTTTCGCAGCACGCGCCGCCACGGAAAGAGTGGGGGAGGGTTTGATGGCGCGTACGCGGGCGGATAAGTTCACGTTTGGTCCTCAGACTATGCGATAAAGTAAATTATACCCGGAGCGGCAAAAGAAGAAACGGGGCGACGACGATATAGAGAGGGGGGTGGCGATTGCTCACAGCCCGGCCAGCCACATGCGCAGCCTCAGCCCGATGTTCGTGGTGTACCCGACCGTGATGAAGCGCACCGTTCCGTCGGGCGAGATAATGAAGCTGGCTGGGACGGCGTTCACCCCCCAGCGCTGCGCCATGACCCCATTGGGGTCATTCAGGACCGGAAAATCAATATGTTGTTTTCTCGCATAACGGGCTAGCTCATCCGCCGGACCGCTTTGCATGGCGATGGTAATGCTGCCGGGATAGGCATGGACCACGGAGGAGATCGAGTCCTGGTCAGCCAGGCAAATCCCGCACCACGTCGCCCAGAAGTGCACCAGCACCGGCTTTCCGGGGTGCGCGGGCAGGGTATAAAGCTGTCCGGCCAGGGTGTAACCGCTCAGGGCCGGCGCCGGCCCGCTGGGCATGTCTCGCTGCTGCCAGGCGCGATAGCCCACGAACAGCGACAGCAGGATGATGACCTCCAGGACCGGACGAATCCATTTTTTCCGGTTCGGCGGGGAGGCGGGCGCATTAGACATGGCTGATATTGTACGCCTACGCGGGTGCGCCGGAAAGATGCGGCAAACGCCGCCAAAAGCCCCGTCAGACCAGGTTCGGATGCGGCAACCGGCGGGTGCCCGGCCGCAACGGCGCCGGGCAATCATTCCATTTTGCCGTTACAATGTCATGTTCCGAGGAACTGCGCATGAACATCATCACCTTTCCTGACAGTCCATACCGCCTGCACCAGCCGTTCGAGCCGTCCGGCGACCAGCCCGCGGCCATCGCGCAACTGGTGGAAGGCATAGCAGACGGCCTGTCGTTCCAGACGCTGCTGGGAGTGACCGGTTCCGGCAAGACCTTCACCATGGCGAACGTCATCGCGCACACCGGCCGCCCCGCCATCATCATGGCGCCGAACAAGACGCTGGCGGCGCAGCTTTATTCCGAGATGCGCGAGTTCTTTCCGGAAAACGCCGTGGAGTATTTCGTGTCCTACTACGATTACTACCAGCCGGAGGCTTATGTGCCGTCGCGTGACGTGTATATCGAGAAGGACTCCAGCATCAACGAACAGATCGAGCAGATGCGCCTCTCCGCCACCAAATCGCTGCTGGAACGGCCCGATGCGGTGATCGTGGCCACCGTCTCGGCGATCTACGGCATAGGCGACCCGGTGGACTACCACGGCATGATCCTGCACCTGCGCGAGCATGAAAAGATGCCGCAGCGCGATGTGATCAAGCGCCTCACCGCGATGCAGTACGAGCGCAACGACATGGAATTCGGCCGTGGCCATTTTCGCGTGCGCGGCGACGTGATCGACATCTTCCCGGCGGAAAACAGCGACCACGCGCTGCGCCTGACGCTGTTCGACGACGAGGTTGAGTCGCTCTCCGTGTTCGATCCGTTGACCGGACACATCGTCAGCCGGGTGCCGCGCTTCACCGTCTATCCGTCCAGCCATTACGTCACGCCGCGTGAGACCACCCTGCGCGCCATCGAGACCATCAAGGTCGAACTGGCGGAGCGCATTGCCTTCTTCCAGCAGGAGAACAAGCTGGTCGAGGCCCAGCGCATCGAGCAGCGCACGCGCCACGACCTGGAGATGCTGGCCGAGATCGGCTTCTGCAAGGGCATCGAAAACTATTCGCGCCACCTCTCCGGCCGCAAGGCGGGCGATGCGCCGCCGACCCTGATGGACTATCTGCCGCCGGATGCGCTGATGTTCATCGACGAGAGTCACGTCACCATTCCGCAGATCGGCGGCATGTACAAGGGCGACCGCGCGCGCAAGGAAAACCTGGTCAACTACGGCTTCCGCCTGCCCTCCGCGCTGGACAACCGGCCACTGCGCTTCGACGAATTCGAAAAGGTGATGCGCCAGGCCGTTTTCATCTCGGCCACCCCCGCGAACTACGAAGCCGAACACGCGGGGCGGGTGGTGGAGCAGGTGGTGCGCCCCACCGGTCTGGTCGATCCGGTCATCGAAGTGCGTCCCGCCACCAATCAGGTGGACGACCTGATGTCGGAGGCCACCGCGCGCATCAAGGCCGGGGAGCGGGTGCTCGCGACCACGCTCACCAAGCGCATGGCGGAACAGCTCACCGAATACTTTGCAGAGCACGGCATCAAGGTGCGCTACCTGCACTCCGACGTGGAAACGGTGGAGCGGGTGGAGATCATACGCGACCTCAGGCTGGGCCTGTTCGACGTGCTGGTGGGCATCAATCTGCTGCGCGAGGGGCTGGATATTCCCGAGGTCTCGCTGGTCGCGATCCTGGATGCAGACAAGGAAGGTTTCCTGCGCTCCGAGCGTTCGCTGATCCAGACCATAGGCCGTGCCGCGCGCCATATCCATGGAACCGCCCTGCTGTATGCGGACAGGATCACCGATTCCATGCGGCACGCGATAGATGAAACCGAGCGCCGGCGCCACAAGCAGCAGGATTACAACGCGGCGCACGGCATCACGCCACAGGGCGTGGTCAAACGCATCAGGGACATCATAGACACCGAATACGACATGGATGCGGAGCGCGCGCAACTCAAGGCCGCACAGGAGAACGCGAAGTATCTTGCGATGAGTGAAAAGGACGTCTCGAAGGAGATCGCGCGCCTGGAAAAGGAAATGCTGCAGGCCGCCAAGAACCTGGAATTCGAGCGGGCGGCGCAACTGCGCGACCAGTTGAAGAAATTGCGCGACAGCGTGTTTATCTCACCGGTGTAGGAATGACATGAAGGTCAAGGTACTGTTTGTGTGCATGGGCAACATCTGCCGCTCGCCCACGGCGGAAGCCGTATTCCGGCGCCAGGTCGAGGAAGCCGGGCTGGAGAAGGAAATCTACATCGACTCGGCAGGCACGCATGACTATCACATCGGTGAGCCGCCCGACCCGCGCACACAACAGGCCGCCAGGCTGCGCGGCTACGACATGAGCGGGCTGCGCGGACGCCAGGTGAGCCGTGCCGACTTTGCCAGCTTCGACTATGTGCTGGCGATGGACGGCGCCAATCTGTCCATGCTGGAACGCCTGCAGCCGGCCGATGCCAAGGGCCATCTCGGCCTGTTCCTTGAATTTGCGTCCCGGCATCAGGCGCGAGAGGTGCCGGATCCGTATTACGGCGGCGACGCAGGTTTCGAGCGGGTGCTGGATATGGTGGAAGACGCCAGCGCGGGCCTGCTCGAACACGTCCGGCGGCACGATTTCTAGGCGGCCGCTCCAGCCGAAAAAAAGCGCCCGAAAAAAAACCGCATGGATTGCACCATGCGGTTTTTTTCCGCGAGGACCGCTTAGCCGTTCGAGCGGGTCTCGACCTGCTCCAGCGGCTCGCTGTTTTCCACGCTGTAGATCTCGCGCGGCCGCTCGCGCCGCCGTGGCGCATGCGGGTGGGGCTTCACTTCCAGCGGCTCAGCCACGCTGTGCGGATCGGTCTCGATCTGCTCCAGTCCGGCGGCGATGTCGCGCGAGGCCGGCGGGGTGACTTCCGGCGCCGTCGCGATCATCGGTTGCGGCGCGCTTTCGAAGGCCGCTGCCCGGGCGTGCTCCGCCACTGCGGATGCAGCCACGGCTTCCCCGGCTGCGGTTGCAGGCGCTTCCGCTGCGTCAATCGTTTCCACGGGCGCCGGTGCTTCCGCCATTGCGGAAATTTCAGCCGTCACCGGCGTCGCCTCCGCCACGGGCATTTCCTCCACCGCGGGCGATTCCGCGGCTGCGGCTGTTTGCACGGCGGCAAGAGCGGGCACGGTTTCCTCGTGGCGCGCAGCCGGGGCTGCTTCAGGCGCGGCGATGCGGGTCACCGGTGCAGCTTCTGCCGCGGCAGCCATTTGCTCGGCCTCAGTCGCCACGTCGATGGCGCCGGCGCTGGTCGTCTCGCTGCCGGCCGTTGCGGCCTGCTGTTCGCGCTTCTCGCGCTCACGCCGGCCGCCGCGGCGACCGCGGCGGCGGGAACCGCCACCTTCTTTTTCCTGCTGCTCTGCCGCCGCTGGCGCACCGCTTGCGCCGGCTTGCTCCAGAGTGCCTTTTTGCTGCGCCGCTTGCTGGCGCGGCGGGCGTTCGGCGCGCGGCTCCTGAGCCTTGCCGCCTTCCTGCGGACGCGCCGTCTTCTGCTGGCGTTGCTGCTGGCCTTCCTCGCGTTCGCGGCGCGGCTTGCCGCCCGATTCGCCCCGCTCGCGGCGCGCGCGTTCCTTCTTGCCGCCGTCGCGTTCGCGTTGCTGCTGCGGACGCGCCTTTGCCGCGGGCTTCGGGGCGATTTCGGGTTCCGGCTTGGCGGGCTTGAGCCAGCCAAAGAGCAGATCGAACAGGGAAGCGGGGGCTTTCTTCTCCTCGGCCTGTTCGCGCACAACCGGCGCCGGTTGCGTGGGCGTGATCCCCTGTACCGCTGCCTGCGGGCGCTGTGCCTTGATCTCCTGCGCGGCCTCGGCTGCCGCTGCTTTTTCTTCCGGTTTGGTCGCCAGTTTGTAGCTGGCCTGAGGTGTTTCGGCCGCGAGATCGTCATGACGCAGGCGGAGCACGTCGTAATGCGGCGTCTCCAGATGCGGATTGGGGATCAGCGTGACGTCGACCTTCAGCCGCGATTCGATGCGGTGGATATCGGCGCGCTTTTCGTTGAGCAGGAAGGTGGCGACGTCCACGGGGACCTGGACGCGCACCGCCGCGCTGCTTTCCTTCATCGCCTCTTCCTGGATGATGCGCAGGATGTGCAGCGCGGAAGACTCGGTGCCGCGGATATGGCCGATGCCGTTGCAGCGCGGGCAGGGTGTGAAGCTGCCTTCTTCCAGGCTGGGCGCGAGGCGCTGGCGCGACAGCTCGAGCAGGCCGAAGCGCGAGATCTTGCCGACCTGCACCCGGGCGCGGTCGTAATGCAGAGCGTCGCGCAGGCGGTTTTCCACTTCGCGCTGGTTGCGGCTGCTTTCCATGTCGATGAAGTCGATCACCACCAGGCCGCCCAGGTCGCGCAGGCGCAACTGGCGGCCGATCTCGTCCGCCGCTTCCACGTTGGTGTTGAGCGCGGTTGCCTCAATGTCCGAGCCGCGCGTGGCGCGCGCGGAGTTGATGTCGATCGCGGTGAGCGCTTCGGTGTGGTCAATCACGATCGCGCCGCCGGATGGCAGGCGCACTTCGCGCGCATGGGCCGATTCGATCTGATGCTCGATCTGGAAGCGCGAGAACAGCGGCACATCGTCGCGGTAGCGTTTCACCCGGTTCACGTTCTGGGGCATCACCGTGCCCATGAAAGCCTGTGCCTGTTCGAAGATCTCGTCGGTATCGACCAGAATCTCGCCAATGTCTGGATGGAAGTAGTCGCGGATGGCGCGCACCACCAGGCTGCTTTCGAGATAGATCAGCGAGGGGGCTTTTTCCACGTTGGCCGCCCCGTCAATGGCGTCCCACAACTGTTTGAGGTAGTTGAGGTCCCACTGCAGTTCTTCCAGCGAGCGGCCGATGCCGGCGGTGCGGGCGATGATGCTCATGCCTTGCGGCACCTCGAGTTGCGCCAAGATGTCGCGCAGCTCGTTGCGGTCCTCGCCCTCGATGCGGCGCGACACCCCGCCCCCGGAGGGGTTGTTCGGCATCAGCACGATGTAGCGGCCGGCCAGGCTGATATAAGTGGTGAGGGCCGCGCCCTTGTTGCCGCGCTCATCCTTCTCCACCTGCACCAGCAGCTCCTGGCCTTCGCGCAGAGCGTCCTTGATCGAGGGACGGTTGCCGCTGCCGGAGTGGTAATACTGGGGGCTGACTTCCTTGAAGGGCAGGAACCCGTGGCGGGTGCCGCCGTATTCGACGAAGGCGGCTTCCAGGCTGGGTTCGATGCGGGTGATGACCGCCTTGTAGATGTTGCTCTTGCGCTGTTCCTTGCCGGCGGTTTCAATGTCGAGGTCGATGAGTTTCTGACCGTCCACAATGGCGACGCGGAGTTCTTCCGGCTGCGTCGCATTGAATAACATGCGTTTCATTTATGGTCTCTCCCGCGCTCCGGCACGGGCAGGACAAAGCTACGCGCGATTACCCGCGCGGCAGGGAATAGGCCGTTCTGGCAAGCAGATACAATTCAAGATGCCGGCGACGGTTGTTCAAAATGGTTCCCGTGTTAGTTTGTCTTTAAGCTTCTACAGCTGCATGCCGCCACGTTGTTTTCGGGCCGCATGGAAAAAATCCACAATGCTTGGAGCGCGAATCAATTACCATCACTGCTTGATTCCGGTGAGTGACATTAACCGGGCGGGCGCCTGCTTCAGGGGGGCGGCCTCTTGGGCCTGCCGCGATGCCTGTGCGGGGAATGAACGTCCCGCTTTTGCATGGGCGCAACGCGAACCTGAATTATAAGCAAAATGAAAGATTTAAGCAAAGAGTCCGTAAACTGGGCGAAAATCGCCGAGGACAGCGCAGGGCAGCGCATAGACAACTTCCTGGCCCGTTATCTGAAGGGCGTTCCCAAGAGCCATATCTACCGCATCCTGCGCAGCGGTGAGGTGCGGGTCAACAAAAAGCGGGTCAACCAGACTTACCGTCTGGAACTGGGGGATACCGTGCGCATCCCGCCGGTGCGTGTGGAGCCGGCCAAGGTCCCGGATTATGTCCCTGGGGCGGAGTTTCCCGTTATATATGAAGATGATGCGCTTCTGGTGGTAAACAAGCCGGCGGGCGTGGCGGTGCACGGCGGCAGCGGGGTGAGCTTTGGCGTCATCGAGCAGTTGCGCGCCGCCCGACCCCAGGCGAAATTCCTGGAACTGGTGCACCGTCTGGATCGGGAGACCTCAGGTCTGCTGATTTTGGCCAAGAAGCGCTCGGCGCTTACCGCTATGCACGCGCAAATGCGCGAAGGGAGCACCGACAAGCGCTACCTCGCCTTGGTGCTGGGCCAATGGAAGAACGCAAAACAGCACGTCAAGCTGCCGCTGCTAAAATTCACCCGCCCGGACGGGGAGCGACGGGTGAAGGTGAGCGACGAAGGGCAGGCATCCCACACGATTTTTGCCCTGCAGCAGGCCTGGCCGGACTTTACCCTGCTCGAGGCCCAGCTCAAGACCGGGCGTACCCACCAGATTCGCGTGCACCTCTCGCACTTGGGCTTTCCCATCGCGGGCGACGACAAATACGGTGACTTTGCACGCAACAAGGAACTGGCGAAACAGGGGCTCAAGCGCATGTTTCTGCATGCCCATGCCATCGCCTTCACCCATCCGCTCACGGGAGAGACTTTGCGGCTGATGGCGCCACTGCCGCCCGAATTGCAGCTTTTCCTCGGCAAGCTGGCTGGCGCGGAGACCGCCCACGGCTGACCCGGGGGGCCGCTGCCGCAGGCCGCCCCCATGGTATGATGCATGTCTTTGATATAACCTGCCTTTGAAATTCAGGGTGCGCAATGAAAAGCAGTGAGATCCGCCAGCAGTTCCTAGACTATTTCGCCTCCAAGGGGCATGCCATCGTGCCGTCCAGCTCGCTGGTGCCGCACGACGATCCCACGCTGCTGTTCACCAACGCCGGCATGAACCAGTTCAAAGACGTGTTCCTGGGCTTCGACAAGCGCCCCTACACCCGGGCCGCCTCCAGCCAGCGCTGCGTGCGCGCCGGCGGCAAGCACAACGATCTGGAAAACGTCGGCTATACCGCGCGCCACCATACATTCTTCGAGATGCTGGGCAACTTCAGCTTCGGCGACTACTTCAAGCAGAACGCGATCGAATACGCCTGGGAATTCCTCACCGAGGTGCTGAAGCTGCCCAAGGACAAGCTCTACGTCACCGTGTATGCGGAAGACGACGAAGCCTACGAGATCTGGACCCAGAACATAGGCCTGGAAGATAAGCGCGTCATCCGCATCGGAGATAACAAGGGCGCGCGCTATGCGTCGGACAATTTCTGGATGATGGGCGACACCGGCCCGTGCGGCCCGTGCAGCGAGATTTTCTACGACCATGGCCCGGAGATTCGCGGCGGCCTGCCCGGCACGCCGGAAGAGGACGGCGACCGCTACATCGAAATCTGGAACAACGTGTTCATGCAGTTCAACCGTGACGAGCATGGCGTGATGCATCCGCTGCCCAAGCCTTCGGTGGATACCGGCATGGGGCTGGAGCGCCTGTCGGCCGTGATGCAGCACGTGCACTCGAACTACGAGATTGACCTGTTTCAGGCCTTGATCAAGGCCGCGGCGCGCGAGACCTCGGGCGCCGACATGAATTCACCTTCACTCAAGGTGCTGGCCGACCACATCCGCGCCTGCGCTTTCCTCATCACCGACGGCGTGATTCCAGGCAATGAAGGCCGCGGCTATGTGCTGCGCCGCATCATCCGCCGCGCCATCCGCCATGGCTACAAGCTGGGCGCACGCGCCGCCTTCTTCCACAAGCTGGTGCCGGATCTTGTCGCCGAGATGGGCGCGGCCTATCCTGAACTGGCGCAGGCGCAGAACCGCGTGATGGACGTGTTGCGGCAGGAAGAGGAGCGCTTCTTTGCCACCATCGAGAACGGCATGGCGATCCTGGAGGCGGACCTTGCCACCATGGCCGAGCAGGGTATCTCGATCTTTAACGGCGAGACCGCGTTCAAGCTGCACGATACCTACGGTTTTCCGCTGGATCTTACCGCCGACATTTGCCGCGAGCGCGGGGTGACGGTGGATGGTGCGGCCTTCGATGCCGCCATGGCGCGGCAAAAGGAGCAGGCGCGTGCCGCCGGCAAGTTCAAGATGGCGGCCAACCTGGATTATGACGGCAAATCCACCACCTTCCACGGCTACGACACGCTGGAACACAAGGGCAACATACTGGCGTTGTACAAGGATGGCGTAAAGGTGCAGGAACTCAATGAAGGCGAGATGGGCGTGGTGGTGCTGGACGACACGCCGTTCTATGCCGAATCCGGCGGCCAGGTGGGCGATCGCGGTGCGCTGCGTGCGGCGGGTGGCATCTTTGCCGTCGAGGATACGCAAAAGATCCAGGCCAGCGTGTTCGGCCACCACGGCACGGTGACCACGGGCAAGATCGCCGTGGGCAACGGCGTCACCGCGAAAGTGGACATCGCCGCGCGCAACCGCACCATGCGCAATCACAGCGCCACCCACCTGATGCACAAGGCGCTGCGCGAAGTATTAGGCGCGCACGTGCAGCAGAAGGGCTCGCAGGTCGACCCCGACAAGACACGCTTCGACTTCGCCCACACCCAGCCGATGATGGATGCCGAGATCCGCCGCGTCGAGGACATCGTGAACGCCGAGATATTGGCCAACGCCGAGACGCTGGCGCGCGTCATGTCCATTGACGACGCGCAGAAGACCGGCGCCATGATGCTGTTTGGTGAGAAGTACGGCGACGAAGTGCGTGTGCTGGACATAGGCTCCAGCCGCGAGCTGTGCGGCGGCACGCACGTGAAGCGCACGGGCGACATCGGCCTGTTCAAGATCGTGGCGGAGAGCGGCGTGGCCGCCGGCGTGCGCCGCGTCGAGGCGGTGACCGGTGAGGGCGCGCTGGCCCTGGTGCAGCAGCAGGAAGAACAATTACGTCACGTCGCCCATGCGGTGAAAGCGCAGCCGGCCGAGGCGGCCGCGCGCATCGGCCAAGTGCTGGACCACGTCAAGGCGCTGGAAAAGGAACTGGCCGCGCTGAAGTCGAAACTGGCTTCGGCGCAGGGCGACGAACTGGTCGCCCAGGCGCAGGACGTCAAGGGCGTCAAGGTGCTCGCGGCCAAACTGGAAGGCGCGGATGTCACTACCCTGCGCGAGACCATGGATAAGCTGAAGGACAAGCTCAAGTCCGCCGCCATCGTGCTGGCCTCGAGCAGCGAGGGCAAGGTCAGCCTGATTGCGGGTGTGACGGCCGACCAGACCGGTAAGGTGAAGGCCGGCGAGCTGGTCAACTTCGTCGCGCAGCAGGTCGGCGGCAAGGGCGGCGGTCGTCCCGATATGGCCCAGGCTGGCGGCACCCAGCCCGAGAATCTGGCGAAGGCATTGGCCGGCGTGCCAGACTGGGTGAAGGCAAAGCTGTGAGGCGGTCACTCCTGCTCCGCTTGGCATTCCCGGGCATGCGGCTTGCAGGGATCAATTGGACATGCGCATACTGTTTTTCGATACGATCTGCTATAAACCGTACGACGGAGATACGCTGAGGAGCGAGCCGCTGGGCGGCGCCGAGGCTGCGGTGATCCGCGTGGCGGAAGGGCTCGCGCAGCGCCCGGAAGTGCAGCAGGTTCGCGTGATGCAGCACAACCGCACGGTGGCCACGGGCGACCGCCTGCGCTATATCGGGCCCAGCGACGATCCAGACGGGGAGCCCACGCACATAGTCGTCATCCGCACGCCGCTGTATGTGCAGAATCTCCGCGCACGGTTTCCGCACGCGAAGATCTGTCTCTGGTCGCACGACATGTTCATTGGGCCGGAGTGGCTGGAACCTTTCCGGCATATCCTGGCGTCGCGCATCGTCCCCGTTTGCGTCTCCGCCTGGCATCGGCAGCAGATGGTCGAGCTCGCCGCGAGTCTGGGAGTGCAGCAGCCCATGCCTGCCCGCTTCATCTACAACCCCGTAGACGACGACTTGGCCCCCGATGGAACGCCATGCGAGAACGAAAAACTGGTTTTCTTTTCCTCCCCGCACAAGGGGCTGGAGAACACATTGCGGGTGTTCGGGGAATTCAAGGAGATACCCGCCCTGCGCGACATGAAGCTCTACATCGCCAACCCGGGTTACGTCGACGACCAGGACACCCGGGCGATCCCCAATGTCGTCAATCTGGGTAAGCTGTCACATTACCAGGCCATGCGCCACGTACGCTCCAGTTTTGCCGTCCTGCACCTGAATAACGCGCGTGCCGAAACCTTCGGGCTGGTGCACGCAGAAGCCAATGCCGTAGGCGTGCCCTTCCTCAATTCGCGCATGGGGGCGACTCCGGAGATCTGTCCCGACCCCAGGCAATTCGTGGATGTCGCCGATGTGGAATCCGTTTCCGGACGGTTGATGGACTGGCGAGCGAACGGCCGACCCGAGGTGCAGGTCAATCCGGCGTTCCGGCGGCACAGGGTGGTCGACGCCTGGATAGAATTGCTGGGTGCGTGAGCCGGGGCGCGCCGCCCGGGTCCGAGCGATTGTTGCAGCGGATACTATTTGTCATATGCGTGCAACATTGACATCCGTTCGAGTGTCCTCTATATCTGGCGCAATTTCTCCGGAATTACCGTCAACTCGCTAAGGACGATCATATGGCCGACAACCTGTACTCGAAATTTGACACTGCGGAACTGATCCTGCGTGATCATCTCGCAATCGACAGAACCCTGCTCGCCAACGAGCGCACGCTCCTCTCGTATTTGCGTTCGGGCGTTGCCTTGTTCATTGCGGGCATTTCCATCGTTCACTTCGCCCACCAGGGATGGTTTGCGGACTTTGGCTATGCCTGTCTGCCGGTCGGCGTGGTCACGGTATTTTTCGGTGCGACGAGGTATCGCAGAATGGACAAGGCCATCTCCATCGTGAGGCAGGATCTCGATTCGATTGCCTCTGTAGCAGGAGCCGGGGACAAATAACCGGCGTGCGCGGGGGTAAATCCGGCTTGCGCGCGGGTACGCGTCACAGTGGGCCGGGGATGTGCTGCATCACCTTTTGCGGGGTGAGCTGCATCATGCAGTTGAAGTGGCCCAGCGGGCACTCGCGCTTGAAGCACGGGCTGCAGGGCAGCTTGAGCCGGATGACCTCGGCCTTGTCCGACAAGGGCGGCGTGAATTCCGGGCTGCTGGAGCCGAACAGGGCGAGCATCGGACGGTCCTGGGCGGCCGCGAGGTGCATCAGCCCCGAATCGTTGCTGACCACCAGGCTGGCGCAGGAAAGTAGCGCAATCGCATCACCCAGATCGGTCCGTCCGCACAGGTTATGTGCGTGCTGGTTGCCCAGCGCCGCGATCTTCTCCGCGACCTCCTTGTCCTTGGATGAGCCGATCAGCCACAAGGCATAGCCGCGTTTCTTCAGTTCCTGCCCGAGTTCGGCAAAATAGGGTACCGGCCAGCGCTTGGCGGGCCCATATTCCGCGCCCGGACAGAAGATGACGACCGGCTGGTCCAGCTTCAGTTCGAGGCGCTGCAGCACGCGCTCGCGCTGCTGTTCGGTGACATGCAGCCGTGGATTGGCCAGCGGACGATGAACCGGGTGCATGGGCGGCTCGGCGAGCTGCGCGAAGCGTTCGACCATCAGCGGGACCTGGCGTTTGTCCAGCTTGCGCGCGTCGGTGAGCAGGCCGAAGCGCATTTCGCCGCGAAAGCCGGTGCGCTGCGGAATCTTGGCAAAATAGGGCGCCAGTGCCGACTTGAATGAATTGGGCAACACGATGACCTGGTCGTAGCTCCCGCGGCTCAGCATCTGTCCCGCCTTCATGCGCTCTCCGATCTGCAGTGCGCCGTGCGGGAACGGATTGATGATGACATCGTGCACCTCCGGCATGTGGCGCAGCAGCGCTTCCGTCCAGGGCGGGGCGAAGACGTCGATCTGGCATCCGGGGTGGCGCTGTTTCAGGCGAGCCAGCATCGGCTGGGCGAGCATGGTGTCGCCAACCCAGCTCGGCGAGATGACCAGGATTTTGTGCATGGAGGTCTAGTGGTGGCCGTCTGGCAGTTCGCCAGTGAACTTGTACAGCGTGCCGCAGTAAGGGCAGCGCGCCTCGCCGGTTTTTTCCACCGCGATGTAGACGCGCGGGTGCGCATTCCACAGGCTCATGTCGCCGGTGGGGCAGTAAAGCGGCAGGTCGGCGGCGGTCACTTCAACGATGCGCTGGGTGTTGTGTCCGGTTTGCATGCTGTTATCCTCAGACGTGGGCCAGCCAGGCGGAATGCTGCGGGCTCTTGCCGCTGACGCAGTCGAAGAACAGCGACTGCAGGCGCTGGGTGATCGGCCCGCGCGTGCCGTTGCCGATGGCGCGCGTGTCCAGTTCGCGGATCGGCGTGACTTCCGCCGCAGTGCCGGTGAAAAAGGCCTCGTCCGCGGTGTATATCTCATCACGGGTGATGCGCTTCTCGATCAGTTCGATGCCCAACTCTCTGGCCAGGGTGATGACGGAGTCACGGGTAATGCCCTCCAGGCAGGAGGTCAGGTCCGGCGTATACAGCTTGCCTTTCCTGACGATGAAAATGTTCTCGCCCGCGCCCTCGGCCACGTATCCTTCGGGATCCAGCAGCAGTGCTTCGTCATAGCCATCATGCGCCACTTCCTGATGCGCCAGAATGGAGTTGGAGTAGGAGCCCACCGACTTCGCGCGGCACATGTTGATGTTCACGTGGTGCCGGGTGAAGCTTGAGGTCTTCACGCGGATGCCGTTGTTCATGCCGTCCTCGCCCAGATAAGCGCCCCATGGCCACGCGGCGATGGCGACGTGCACGCTCAGGGTGTTGGCGGCGATGCCCATGGCCTCGGATCCGAAAAATACCAGCGGGCGGATATAGCACGATTCCAGCTTGTTCGCACGCACCACTTCCTTTTGCGCTTCCATCAGCGTTTCCCGGTCGAACGGAATCTTCATCTTGAAGATGTAGGCAGAGTTGAACAGGCGCTCGGTGTGTTCCTTCAGCCGGAAGATGGCCGTGCCCTTCGTGGTCTTGTAGGCGCGTACGCCCTCGAATACGCCCATGCCGTAGTGCAGGGTGTGGGTGAGGACGTGGACGTTGGCTTCGCGCCAGGGTACGAGCTTGCCATCAAACCAGATGAAACCGTCGCGGTCGGACATGGACATGGTGTTTCCTTAGACTTTATATATGAAAGTAATGCAAAGGCGTCATTTTAGCGTGTTCCATGCGGTTTATGAAGGACTGGTGCAAACCGCCCTGGCGGACTCGCCAGCATTCTGAAAAGTCCTGTTTATTTATATAGATACGCGTCCCGCGGCGGCCGGGCTCCGGGAGGGGGATGGCGCCGGGCCGCCTCGCCCGGATGGCGGATGCAGGCGCTCCGGCGTTGCTGCTATAATTCCACGATTGATTTCCGGCCATTTTTTCATCCATGACACTCACCTGGATTGTTGTCGCCAGCCTGCTGGGCGGTGCGCTGAGCGTGCTGCTGGCTGCGCTGTTCACCCTGAATGCCGGTATGCAGCGGTACCTCGGCGCTATGGTGAGTTACGCGATCGGCGCAATGCTGGCCGCCGTATTTCTGGACATCCTGCCGGAGGCGTTCAAGGCAACCTCCAGCGTCACCGTGCTGAGCGCTACCGTGCTGTTCGGCATCCTGATGTTCTTCATCCTGGAAAAACTGGTGTTGTGGCGGCATTGCCACCACGAGGGATGCGAAGGGCACGAACTGCACCTCACCGTCCATGGGCACGACCATGGCCGCAGCGGCCTGATGATCATGGTGGGCGACACCTTTCACAACTTCGTGGACGGCGTCATCATCGCGGCCGCCTTTCTTACCGACTTTCATCTGGGCGTTGTCACCAGCCTCGCCATCATTGCGCACGAGATTCCGCAGGAAGTGGGGGATTTCGCCATTCTGCTGCATTCCGGCTACGGCAAGCGCCGCGCGCTGTACATGAACGTGGTGTCGGGATTCGCCTCGGTGGCTGGCGGCATTGCGGGTTATTTCACGCTGCAGATCGCAAGATCGTGGACGCCGGTCATGCTGGCGCTGGCAGCGGCCAGCCTGCTTTACGTGTCGGTTGCCGACCTGATACCCGGACTGCACAAACGCGCGCGCCTGCGCGATACCGTGCAGCAGGTGGGGCTGATCCTGCTGGGCGTGGGGACGGTTGCGGCGGCCATGGCGGCCATCAAGGAATAACGCGCCCGCCGGGGGCGGCACAAGCCGTCAGGACGGGGCCGTCGCCCTGAACAACTGCTCGAATTCCTCCGCCGGCACCGGCCTGGAATAGAAAAATCCCTGGCCGTAGTCGCAACCTGCTTCCGCGAGGATGTCGCGCTGGGTTTCGCTGCTCACCCCTTCGGCAATGGTCTTCAGGCCGAGCTTGTGCGCCATGATGATGATCGCTTCGCACAGCGCCAGGTCGCTGGCGCTCTTGCCGAGATTGCGCACGAAGGACTGGTCTATCTTGAGGTAATCGATGTCCAGCTTGTTCAGGTAGGACAGGGAAGAATAGCCGGTGCCGAAGTCGTCGATGGCAACCTGGACCCCGGCATCGCGGAAGGCCAGCAGCTTGTCCTGAATGGAGCCCTCGAGGTTCAGCAGCAGTCCTTCGGTGATTTCGATCACCAGGCCGGGTCCGGGCAGGTCGATCGCCTTCAGATAGCGTATCCACTCCTTGGAGTGGCTGATGTCGTGATGAAACTGCGCCGGCGACCGGTTCACGCTGATCTGGAACGCCGGGTGGTGCGCCGCACGCCACGTCTTGCACTGCTGCATGGCCTGCTGGAACACCCAGTCGCCAATCTCCACGATCATGCCGGTCTCCTCGGCAAGCGGGATGAACTCGGAGGGACTGATCAGGCCCTGATCGGGGTGGCGCCACCGTATCAGCGCCTCGGCCTTGTGAATGTTGCCGGTCGCCAGTTCCACGATAGGCTGGTAGTGGACCTGGAATTGATGGCCATCCAGCGCGTTGCGCAGGTCGGTGATCAGGCGCATGCGCTTTTGCGCGGCTTCCTGCAGGGCAGCGGTGAAGAAGCAGAAGCGGTTCCGCCCCTGGTTCTTGGCCTGGTACATCGCCTGGTCGGCGTTCTTGAGCAGGGCCTCGATGTCGGTCGTGTCGTGCGGATAGAGCGTGATGCCGACGCTCGCGGAAATGAATACCTGGTCATGCCCCAGCTGGAACGGCGCGGCCAGACGCTTGATGATCTTGCGCACCACGAGGTCCACGTCCTTGGTGTCGTCGAGCTCGGACAGGATGACGGTGAACTCGTCGCCGCCCAGGCGCGCCACGGTATCGGTTTCGCGCACGCATTCGCCGATGCGCCGCGCAGCCTCGACCAGCAGCATGTCGCCCTTGTCGTGCCCCAGGGTATCATTCACCTCCTTGAAGCGGTCGAGGTCCAGCAGCATCAGCGCCGCCGGCCAGCCGGAGCGGTGCGATTTCTTCATCTCCTGCTCCAGGCGGTCGCGGAACAGGCTGCGGTTGGGCAGCTTGGTGAGCGAATCGTAATTGGCGTGGCGGATGATGCTCTTTTCCGTGAGCTTGCGCTCGGTGATGTCGCGCGATGAGCAGTACAGCAGCGTTTCGCCGTTCAGGGTGACGGTGCGCGCCACGACCTCCACGTCGATCTCCCCGCCGTCCTTGCGCCGGTGGCGGGTCTCGAAGGTCAGCGTCTGCAGCGGCATGTTGGAGACCCGGTCGCGCAGGTCCGCATCCGACCACTGCCCGTCCCACTGCGAGATGTGCATGCCCTGCATTTCCTTGCGCGTATAGCCCAGCATGCGGCAGAACGAGTCGCTCATCAGGGTCAGGCGGCCGTCCTTGTCGAGAATGTGCACGCCGTCGCTGGCGGTACGCAACAGCATTTCGTTCTTCTGGCTTTCGCGCTCCAGCGACAGTTTGGCCTGGTATTCGGCCGTGATGTCGCGCACCGATGCCTGGAGCAGGGGCATGCCGCTGGCGTCGATGCGGGTCAGCAGCACGTTGGCCATGAATGTGCTGCCGTCCAGGCGCCGGTGCTGCCACTCGAAGGACAGCGAGCCCTCCTTCAGCGACCGGTCAAGCAGTTCCGGCCCCCTGGTGCCGGAGAAGCTGCCGTCGGGCTGCATTCTGGGGGCCAGATCCTTGAAGCTCAGGCTGGTGAGGCGCTCGCGGCTGTCCGCGTGGAACAATTGCACCGCGGCGTTGTTTGCGGCGGTATAGCGCCACTCCGGCGGCGCAAGGGTCATTAGCGCGTCGTGCGAATTCTCGAACAGCAAGCGGTGTTTCTTTTCGCTGGCAAAAAGCGCCGTTTCCACCTGCTGGCGCATGGCGTAATTCTTGTACGCGAGCAGCAGGCTGGCGCAGCTGGTGCTGATCGGATCCAGTTCCTTGCACAACTCCGGGGTATAGCCGTTCGCGCGGTTGGCGAGCATGAAAACCCCGATCACCTCATCCCACTGGAACAAGGGCAGGCCCAGAAAGGAACTCGGCTGCGGGAATCCGGGCAGCAGATCAGCCGCGCGGGGGTCGCGCGCGGAGTCA
>DATFUZ010000091.1:0-31213 GCA_035260545.1 Gallionellaceae bacterium
CCTTGCTGTTCAATTCGTGGGCCTTGCTGCTTTGGCTGAACGGGGAGTCGATGCTGGGGGGTGTCGTCGGTCTCGTCCTGCTGGCGGGTGCCACCCGGCTGCCGACCCGCATGGTTTCGGTGTGCGCTGCCGCTGCCGCGCTCGCCTACCTGGTCGAGGACATGCTGCAAGGCGGCGTGCCTCCCGGCGTCGCCCATTTGTACCACGGTCCGGAAGGGCATTTCACGACCTATAACGGCCTGTCCCATCTCATCCTGCTGCTGTTCCCGCTGCTGCTGCTGGGCTATTTGTGGCGCGCGCGAAAGTGGCCGCGCTTGCCTGTATAATTGACCCTGCCGCTGCGGGCGAGGCGGCATGCATCCGGCCGTCGCTGCCAGCGGCCGGGACCGCAACGGCCCCGGCGCATCAAGAGGTCCAATTCAGATGACTTATTTCGACAAGCACGTATTCTTTTGCACCAACCAGCGGGAGCCCGGCGAGGCTTGCTGCAACAATTTCGGCGCGCAGAAGATGCGCAACTACGTCAAGGACAGGGTCAAGGCGCTGGGCCTTTCCACGGAGGGCAACCGGATACGCATCAACAGCGCCGGCTGCATGGACCGCTGTGAGGAAGGCCCGGTACTGGTCGTCTACCCGGAGGCTGTGTGGTACACCTATGTCGACGAGAGCGACCTCGACGAGATCATCACCGAACACCTGCAGCACGGCCGCATCGTGGAGCGCCTGAAGATCTGATGGCGGCCACGGAAAAACTGGTCATTGCCGGCCAGGCGGGCCGGCTGGAGGGCGTCGTCCACCATCCGGAAGGCAGTCCCCGCGCCATTGCGGTGGTGGCCCATCCGCTGCCCACCATGGGCGGCACCATGGAGAACAAGGTGGTCACCACCCTTGCCAAGACCTTTGTCGAACTGGGATGCGCGGCGGTGCGTTTCAATTTTCGCGGAACGGGCAACAGCGCCGGCGCCTTCGATGAAGGCAACGGCGAGGTGGACGATGTCATTGCCGTGGTCGAGCATGCGCAGCAGACGCTGGGCGAGCTGCCGCTGGTGCTTGCCGGGTTTTCCTTCGGCGGCTACGTGCAGGCGCGTGCGGCGCAGCGTCTCCATCCCCGGCGTCTGGTGCTGATCGCACCCGCCGTAGGAAGGTTTGCCATGCCCCAGGTGCCGCCCGATACGCTGCTGATCCACGGCGAGCAGGACGATGTCATTCCGCTGCAAGAGGCGCTGTTCTGGGCCCGCCCGCAGCACCTGCCCATCGTCGTGCTGCCGGAGACCGAGCATTTCTTCCATGGCCGCCTGAATCTGCTCAGGCAGCTCGTGGTGAAGGAATTCAACGGGAACCCGTTGTGACAGCCGTGCTCACCGTGCGCGAGTTGCGCAAAGCCTATGACGGCCAGCCGGTTGTCGACGGGTTCAGCCTGACCCTGAACCGCGGCGAGTGTTACGGCCTGCTCGGCCCCAACGGTGCGGGCAAGACGACCACCTTGCGCCTGATGCTGGGCCTGATCGAACCCGATGGCGGCGAAGTGAGCCTGATGGGGTATGCCGTGCCGCGTCAGGCGCGTGCCGCCCGCCTGCGTGTCGGCGTCGTGCCCCAGGCCGACAATCTCGATCCCGATTTCACGGTCGCCGAGAACCTGATGGTGTACGGCCGCTATTTCGGCATAAAGGATGCCGAGGTTGAGGCGGCGCTGCCCGCGCTGCTGGAGTTCGCCAATCTGGCGCACAAGCGCGATGCGAAGATACCCACGCTCTCCGGCGGCATGAAGCGCCGCCTCACCCTGGCGCGCGCGCTCGTTAACGACCCGGATGTCATCTTCCTCGACGAGCCCACCACCGGGCTCGACCCCCAGGCGCGGCACATGATCTGGCAGCGGCTGCGCGAGCTTACCGTGCGGGGCAAGACGCTGCTGCTGACCACGCACTTCATGGAAGAGGCGGAGCGGCTGTGCCACCGCCTCGCCATCATGGACCATGGCCGCATGGTGGCGGAAGACACGCCGCGCGAAATGATCGCGAAGAACATCGAGCAGCAAGTGGTGGAGGTCTATGGCGAGCAGGCCGAGGCCTGGGCGCGCGACCATGCCGCGCATTACACACAGCGCTTCGAGGTCAGCGGTGAATCGGCATTCTGCTACGTCAATGACGCCCAACCCTTGCTCGCACACCTGCGCGCGCGCGCCGACCTGCGCTACCTGCACCGTCCCGCGAACCTGGAGGACGTGTTCCTCAAGCTGACCGGCAGGGAGATGCGGGAATGAGCCGCCATCATTTTGCTTTGCCGCGCCTTTCCATTCGCTTCTTTCCGATCTGGCGCCGCCATCTGCTGGTGTGGAAAAAGGTGGCTGCAACGTCGATACTCGGGCATATCGCCGATCCCATGATCTATCTCCTGGGGCTGGGTTACGGCCTCGGCAGCCTGCTGCCGCACATGGGCGGCACCTCCTACATGGTGTTTCTTGCCGCCGGCACCGTGTGCTACAGCACCATGAACAGCGCCAGCTTCGAGGCGCTGTACTCGGGCTTCGCGCGCATGCACGAACAGCGCACCTGGGAGGCAATCATGAACACGCCGGTCACCCTGGACGACATCGTGCTGGCCGAGATCCTGTGGTCCGCCACCAAGGGCATGCTGTCCGGCGTGGCGGTGCTGGCAGTCGCCTGGCTGCTGGGCCTCACCCACAGCGCCATGGCGCTGTGGCTGATTCCCCTGTCGGTTGCGGTGGGGTTGTGCTTTGCCGCGCTTGGCCTGGTGATGACCGCGCTCGCGCCCGCTTACGATTTCTTCATGTACTACTTCACGCTGGTCGTCACACCCATGATGCTGCTCTCCGGCGTGTTCTTTCCGGCGACGCAACTACCCGGGGCCTGGCAGCATGTCTCCGCGATGCTGCCGCTCACCCACGCGGTGGACCTTGCGCGCCCGCTGCTCAGCGGAATAACCCCGCCGCATGCGCTGTTGCATGTGGCGGCCTTGTTCGGGTATATGTTGCTCGGGTTCTATGTGTCTCTGGTGCTGTTCCGGCGCCGGTTGTCCAGGTAGAAATACATCCAGTCAGGAAAACATCATGGCCATATTGTGGATCAAGTCCTTACACATCATCTTCGTCATCAGCTGGTTCGCCGGGCTGTTCTATTTGCCCCGCATCTTCGTCAACCTCGCCATGGCTACGCAGCAGGCCGAGCGCGACCGGCTGCTGCTGATGGCGCAGAAGCTGTATCGCTTCATGGCGCCGCTGGCGGTGCTGGCCCTCGCCTTCGGCACCTGGATGTGGCTGGGCTACGGCTTCCACGGCATGTGGCTGATGGTGAAGCTGACGGCGGTCGTCGGGCTGGTCGCCTATCACGTGTATTGCGGCAGGCTGCTCCGGGGTTTCCGCCTCGGCATCAACAGGCGCAGCCATGTCTGGTTCCGCTGGTTCAATGAAATCCCCGTCCTGCTGATGGCGCTCATCGTCATCATGGTCGTGGTCAAGCCCTTCTGACATGGCGGAATTCTTCGCACCCTGCCCGCGCGGGCTGGAACATCTGATGGCCGAAGAGCTGGCCGCGCTGGGCGCGGCCGAGGTCCGCGTCGCCGAGGGCGGCGCAGGCTTCAGCGGCGACTGGGCGCTGTGCTATCGCGTCAACCTCCACAGCCGCCTGGCATCGCGCATCCTGTGGCGGGTGGCCGGCGCCGACTACCGCACCGAGCAGGAAATCTACGATGCGTCCTGCGCCTTGCCGTGGGAGAAATGGTTCGACGTCTCGCGCACCATACGGGTCAAGGTGACCGCGATCAAGAGCCCTTTGAAGAGTCTGGAATTCGCCACGCTGCGCATCAAGGACGCGGTGTGCGACAAGTTCCGCAAGCAGCGCGGGGCGCGGCCCAGCGTGGACACGCGCGAGCCCGACATCCGTATTCACGCCTTCCTCGAACAGAACCGGATGACCCTGTATGTCGATACGTCGGGCGACCCGTTGTTCAAGCGCGGCGTGCGCCTGCACACCAATATTGCGCCGATACGCGAGAACCTCGCCGCCGGCATCCTGCGCCTGGCGGGCTGGCGGCCCGGCATTCCCCTGCTCGACCCCATGTGCGGCAGCGGCACCTTTCTGATCGAGGCGGCGCAGATGGCGCTCAACATCGCGCCGGGCATCGCCCGGAATTTCGCCTTCGAGAAGCTGAAGAATTTCGATGCGGCGCTGTGGGCGCGCATCCACGGCGACGCGGAGGCGGCGCAACTGCCGGTGTCCGAGCTGCCGATTTTCGGCAGCGACCTCTATGGCGATGCGCTGCGCGCCGCCCATAGCAATCTTGAGGAGGCCGGCATCCGCGCGGCAGTGGACCTTAATCAATGCAACGTGCTGGAGGTCTCGCCGCCGGCGGAAAGCGGCATCCTGGTCGCCAATCTGCCATACGGCGAGCGCATGGGGGAGATGGAGGAGCTGGCCGCGCTGTATCCCAAGCTGGGCGACGTGTTGAAGCAGCGCTTCTCGGGCTGGAATGCCTACCTGTTCACCGCCGATCTCAGGCTGGCCAAGCTCATCCGTCTGTCGGCCACGCGGCGCATTCCGCTCTATAACGGCGCGATCGAATGCCGTTTGTTCGAATACAAAATAATCGCCGGCAGCAATCGCGCGAAAACCGGCGAGGACAATGCCGCATGACGAATGGACGCGTGATCGAGGTCGCCGCCGCCGTTGTGCAGCGCGAAGACGGCTCCTTCCTGCTTGCGCAGCGTCCGCCAGACAAGATCTGGGCCGGTTATTGGGAATTCCCGGGCGGCAAGATCGAGCCCGGCGAATCGCCTTACCACGCGCTGGTGCGCGAACTGCGCGAGGAACTGGGCATAGAAACCGAAACCGCCCATCCCTGGATCACGCGCGTTTTCGCCTACCCGCACGGCACCGTGCGCCTGCATTTTTTCCGGGTGACGCGCTGGCGGGGCGACCCTCATCCGCACGAGGGCCAGCAGTTTTCCTGGCATTGGCCGTCGGGGGCGCCTCGCAAGGGGATGCCGCCGGCCGAGCCGATATTGCCGGCGAACGGTCCGGTACTGCGCGCCCTTGAGTTACCGGCGCTGTATGCGATCAGCAACGTGAAGGAGCTGGGCGAGCCGGCATTCCTGGCACGGCTGAAGGCAGCGCTCGCTAACGGCTTGCGCCTCGTCCAACTGCGCGAAAAGGATCTGAGCGGAGAAGCCGTGCGCGCGCTGGCGCTGCGCATGCTGCCCATCATGCGCGAGCATGGCGCGAAGCTCATCGTCAATGGCGATGTGGAACTGGCGCAGCAGATCGGGGCGGACGGCGTGCAGTTGAGCGCAAGCCAGCTTGCCGCCTTGAAGCAGCGGCCGGATGTGGAGTGGTGCGCTGCGTCCTGCCATGATGCCGCGGAGTTGCAGCGCGCGGAAGCGCTGGGTTGCGACTTCGCCATGCTGAGCCCGGTGCTGCCGACGCAGTCCCATCCCGGCGCGCCCGCGCTGGGATGGGAGCGGTTTGGGGAACTCGTGCAAGGATGCGCTATCCCGGTCTACGCCTTGGGCGGCCTGCAGTTGCCGGACATGGAAACCGCCTGGCGCCACGGCGCGCATGGTGTGGCGCTGCTGCGTCAGGCGTGGCCGGAACCGTCGGCGTCTGCGCCGGGCGGCGGCTCATCGTCGGGGACGCGGTAGCTTTCGTTGGCCCACAGGCCGAGATCGATCAGCTTGCAGCGTTCGCTGCAGAATGGCCGGAACGGATTCTCTTCGCTCCATTCCGTTTCCTTGCCGCATTGCGGGCAGGAAACCAGCCGCTTCTTCCGTTCTTCCGCCATCCCTCAGAGTGAGCAGAAGACGAGGTCGAAATCGACATCTTCGTCGTACAGGGTCGACTTCGCCGCATAGTCGGCGTGGACGAAGCGGATGCTCAGCGCGTACTTGTTCGCGCTGACTTCCGGAATGCACGGCAGCGTGTCGTCGAGCATCAGGCGCAGCATTTGCGCCATGCGCCCGCCCTGCATCTGCTGGAAATTTCCGTGCTGGGCCGTGAGATGGTGTTCTTTGCCGCCGTCGCGCAGCAGCCGCAGCACGATGGCCAGGGCGCGCCGGATCGGCTCCAGCGGCGCCATCCATCCGGCCAGAAATTGCCGCCGCGTCTCGGCGTCCCGATGTTGCCAGTAGTGATAGGACGGCAGGTCGAACTCGCAGGTGCCGCCCGGGATGCTCGCGCGCTGCTTGATGGACATCAGCCATTCGTTGTCGCGCAGGGGCTGGGCGACCTTGCCGCTGATCGAGGCCAGCGATTCGGAGCAGCGTTCTATCTTCTCCAGCACCGTGCCCAGTGCATCTGCCGACACCTCCGGATTGTCCTGCAGCGACATCAGCATGCGCTTCTGCCGGTCCAGTTCCTGCAGCAGGTCAGACTTGAGGTCCGCGCGGCCGGCGACTTCGATGAGGTCGAACAGGATGTCGATCGCGGCGTGGTGGTCGTAGCTGCTTTCGCGTTCGATGAAGTGATTGACCCGGCCGTAGAGGTCTTCGAGGCGCAGCATGGTGCGGACGCGCTCGTTGAGGGGAAACTCGTAGATAATCACAATACCGGGCCGGGGTCGTGAAGAATGGGTTGGGTCTAAAAGATATATGCAGCGCGCGGCTGCGTCAAATGTTTTGGCGCTCCCGGGGGAATCAGCGCGGCGCTGGCCCGGATGAGCGGTCGAGATAGAAGCGGTGCAACGCCGCCACCCTGGGACGCAGCTGTTGCAGGCTGCCATCGTTTTCGATCACGTCATCGGCCCGTTTCAGGCGCTCGGAGCGGGGCAGCTGGCCGGCCATGATGGCGAGCACCGTGTCGCGGCTCAGTGCGCTGCGGGCCATGGCGCGTGCGATCTGGGTCTCTTCCGCGCAGTCCACGACCAAGGCCCGGTCGACCACACCGCGAAATCCGGCCGATTCGAATAGCAGCGGGACGACCAGGATTTGGTAGGGGGCACCACCCGCCGCCTCCGCAGCCTCGAGCATGCGGGACAGGATCAGCGGATGCAGGATGCCCTCGAGTTCCTGTTTGGCGCGGGCGGTGGCAAACACCAGTTCGCGCATCCGCGCCCGGTCCAGGGCGCCCTCGGCCGTCACATACTCCCTCCCAAAAACCTTTCGAATCAACGGAATCGCGACGCCGCCCGGTTGCGTGAGGGCATGCGCGATCGCGTCGCTGTCGATGATGGGGACGCCCAGCTCAGCGAACAGCGCGGCGACCGTGCTCTTTCCGCTGCCGATTCCGCCGCTTAGTCCAACGCGGTAACTCATTGAGCAAAGGCGAATTGCAGGTAGCTGCGGGTGATGTCATGGCCCCAAGTCAGGGCGATCAGGCCGCCGCCTGCCAGATAGGGCCCGAACGGGATGGGCACATTGCGGCCATGGCGTGCGGCGACCATCAGGCCGATGCCGACCACGGCGCCGACTACGGCGGACAGCAATATGATCAGCGGCAGCATTTGCCAGCCCAGCCAGGCGCCAAGGGCGGCCAGCAGTTTGAAGTCGCCGTAGCCCATGCCTTCCTTGCCGGTGGCGAGCTTGAACAGCCAATATACGCTCCACAGCGCGAGATAGCCCGCAATGGCGCCGATCACCGCGCTGCGCAGGTCGGTGAAGGCGCCGCCAAAGGCGAACATCAGGCCCAGCCAGAGCAGCGGCAGGGTGATGGCATCGGGCAGGAGCTGGGTGTCGACATCGATGAAGGTGAGGGCGATGAGGGCCCAGAGCAGCAACAGCGAGCCCAAGGCGGGCATGCCGAAACCGAAGTGCCAGGCGGCGGCCGCGCTCAACACTCCGGTCAGCGCTTCAACGATGGGATAGCGCGCGGATATGGCGGCGCCGCAGCCCCGGCACTTGCCGCGCAGCAGCAGATAGCTGATGACGGGAATATTCTCCAGCGCAGTGATCTTGTGTCCGCAATGCGGGCAGGCCGAGCCGGGCACCATCAGGTTGTAGCGGGGCTGCGCCTCCAGCGGCTTGCCGCTCAGTTCGGCGCACTGCGCTTGCCACTCACGTTCAAGCATGACGGGCAGGCGATGGATGACTACGTTCAGAAAGCTGCCCACCATGAGGCCGAGCACGCCGGCCAGCACGGCGAAAAGCAGGGGCGAGGCGTGCAGCAGGGCAGGCAGCGTCATCGCGGGCGGCACGCGAAACTCGGCCGTTCAGCACGGCATGCGGGAAGCGCGCAACCGTTCATTAACCGCCGACGGCTTCGCCCATCTTGAAGATCGGCAGATACATCGCCACCACCATGCCGCCGATCAGCGTGCCCAGCACCACCATGATGATGGGCTCCATCAGGCTGGAAAGGGCTTCCACCGCGTCGTCCACCTCGGCCTCGTAGAAGTCGGCCACCTTGCTCAGCATGGCGTCGAGCGAGCCTGCTTCCTCGCCGATGGAGGTCATCTGGATCACCATGCTGGGGAATTCGTTGGTATTCTGCATCGCTGCGGTCAGCGAGCTGCCGGCGCTGACCTCGCGCTGGATCGACTTGGTCGCGTCGTAATACACCACGTTGCCCGACGCGCCCGCCACGGAATCGAACGCCTCGACCAGCGGCACGCCGGCGGCGAACATGGTGGACAGGGTGCGCGCCCAGCGGGCGATGGAGGCGATGCGCAGCAGCCTGCCGAAGATCGGCAGCTTCAGCATCAGCCGGTCCATGACGTCCTGCAGCTTCTTGTTGCGCTTCCACGCATAGAAGAAGCCGTATACGCCGAAGATGGGGATGCCCAGAACGCCGTACCAGTACTTCACGAAGAAGTCGGAAATGGCCATCACCACCAGCGTGGGGCCAGGCAGGTCGGCGCCGAAGCTGGAAAACAGGTTCTTGAACGCGGGAATCACGAAGATCATGATCACCGCAGTGATGATGAAAGCCACCACGATGATGGAAACCGGATAAAACAGCGCCGACTTGATCTTGCTCTTGATGGCCAGCGTCTTTTCCTTGTAGGTCGCGAGCCGGTCGAGCAGGCCGTCGAGAATACCCGCCTGCTCGCCGGCCGCGACCAGGTTGCAGAACAGGTTGTCGAAATACAGGGGAAACTTGCGGAACGCGGTGGCCAGGCTGCTGCCGGTCTCCACGTCGGTCTTGATGGTCATCAGCAGGCGGGACACCGAGGGGTTGGCATGGCCCTTGCCGACGATGTCGAAAGCCTGAAGCAGCGGCACGCCGGACTTGAGCATTGTGGCAAGCTGGCGCGTGAACAGCGTGAGATCCTTGTCGGTGATCTTCTTGCCCTTGGATCGGGCGCGCCGGATCTTGGAGACGGTAACACCCTGGCGGCGCAGTTGCGAAGACAGGGCGGACTCGCCGACGGCACGCGCCTCGCCCTTGATGGGCTTGCCTGTCTTGTCCTTGCCCTCCCAGGCGTACAGGACATCCTTGGGCTTTCTGTCTTTCGGTGTTGCCATTAGCATACCCCCAACGTAATCGCGGCCCGCGGCCGCAGCATGCCACGGTTCCGGCCATATTGCGCCATGGCCCGCCAGGCAGGCATGGGCGTGCGCTCCGGAGATGCCGGCATTATACAGGGTTCCGCAACCGGAATGCCATGCGCGCTAGGCCTCGTGTTTATTGCGCAACGCGGGAAAGATCTTGGCGACTTTGACCACGCGGCCCTGGGTCTGCACGATTTCGACGGGATAGTTGGCGATCTTCAGGCTGACACCCGCCTCCGGCATGTCCTGCAAATGCTCGAGGATCAGCCCGTTCAGCGTCTTGGCGGTATCGAGCGGGAAGCGCAGGCCGAGCTTGCGGTTGAGGTCGCGCAGCAGCGTTCCGCCTTCCACGAGCACGCTGCCGTCCGCTTGGCGCAGGAACTTCCCGGTCTGCGACGGCGATTGCGTGGTGAAGTCTCCCACAATCTCCTCCAGGATGTTTTCCAGGGTGACCAGTCCGAGCAGTTCCCCGTATTCGTCCACCACCAGGCCGAGGCGGATATGCTTCTCCTGGAAATGCTGCAACTGGGAGAGGAGCGCGGTATCCGAGGGAATGAAGTAGGGGTCGTGCAGCAGCTTGCGCAATTCGTCGCGTTCGAACGTCTCCTCCTGCATCAGCGCGAGGGCGCGGCGCACGTGCAGGATGCCGATGATGTTGTCCAGGGCGCCCTGGTAGACGGGCAGCAGCGTGTGATGGCAGGTGGCGATCTGGGCGCGCAGCACTTCCGGGTCGGCATCGATGTCGATCGCCTCGATCTGGCTGCGCGGGACCATCACGTCATTGACCGCGATGCGTCCGATGTCGACGAGATTGAGCAGCATCCCCTGGTGCTTGCGCGGCAGGAACTGCTCAGACTCCAGCACCAGCATGCGCAGCTCTTCCAGGTTGAGCTTGTGTTTGCTCTGGTCGGTCTGCACCTGGATGCGGAACAGCCGCAGCACGTTTTGCACTATCAGGGTGGCGACCAGCACCACAGGATGGAAGATGCGGATCAGCATGGCCAGCGGATAGCTGGACAGGAGGGCGATGCGCTCGGGCTGGCTTGCCGCAATCACCTTGGGCATGATCTCCGCGAACAGCAGCACGACGAAGGTGGTCACCAGCGTGCCGAGCAGGATGACCGTGTTTCCGCTCCCGAACAGGCGTTGTGCGATGATTTCGGCCAGGGTCGCCAGGGCCACGTTGAGCAGCGTGCTGCCAAACAGGATGGAGCCAAGCAGCCTGTCGGTATGCCCCAGCAGCTTGGCCGTCAGCTTGGCGCTCTTGTTCCCTTTCCGCACCAGATGGTTGAGGCGGTAGCGGTTCAGCGCCATCATGCTGGTTTCCGACGCCGAGAAGAAGCCCGCGAATACCAGTAGTACGATAAGAATGCCGAACAGCGCGCTAAGCTGTATGTCGTTCAAAGTGAAAAAGGCAAACCCCGCGACCGCGCCGCGTATCCGCGGAGCGCTCCGTCAGGGTATTGCCAGGGTAATGATGATGCTGGAAGTATCGGTGAGGCAGGCGCGGGTGTCAAGAAAGGCGCATGCCGCGCGCGCCGCCTTATTTCTTGCTTGCCGCGGTGCTGTTGAGCTCCTTCTCGATCTCGCTGGCGGGCAGCGCGCCGGGCACCATCATGCCGTCGGCGAACACCAGCGCCGGCGTGCCGTTCACCCGCATCTTCTTGCCCCATGCCATTGCCTGGTCCAAGGGGTAGCTGCAGCCGGGATTCGCGGGCGCGGGTGCTACGCCCTTCACCATCAGGTTCTCCCAGGCCTGCTCGCGGTTCTTGCTGCACCAGACGGCCCGAACCTTTTCCGGCGAACCGGGGAAGATGGGGAACAGCAGGCGGTAGATGGTCACGTTGTCGACCTTGGCCAGTTCGCCCTCCAGGCGTTTGCAGAATGCACAGTTGGGGTCGGTGAAAATCAGCATCTTGCGCTTGCCGTTGCCTTTCACTTCCTTGATGGTCAGGTCGAAGGGCAACTTGTCGAAATTGACGGCAAACAGCTTGCGCTCGCGCGCCTCGGTCAGGTTGCGCATGCTGCGCAGGTCGTATATCTGCCCGTCGATCAGGTAGTTGCCGGATTCATCGGTATAGAACAGATGGTCCTGCACCACCACCTCATACAGGCCCTTGATGGGCGACTTGTGCACCTGCTCGACCTTGCCCAGCAGGGGATAGTTCTTCTCGAGGTGGGCCTGTATGCTGGCCTCGTTGGCATAGGCGCTGGATGCGACCAGCAAAAGCAGCGGCAATACAAATTTCTTCATGGCGGAAATCCGGAGGTGCGAGATGTAAAGGGGGTCAGGTTAATTCAGGGCGTGGCGCGCCAGCATTTTCTTCAGCGGCGTGGCATGGTTGGTCGCATTTAATCCCAGATTGCGCGCCGCGCGCAAGAGGGGGTTGGCATTGTTGAACAGTTTCTTCAGCGAGTCCGTCGCAAACTGCATCGAGAAGATGTCCTCCTGCCGGGCGCGGTCATAGCGGCGCAGCAGGTGGATGTCCCCGCAGTCGGCCTGGGGGCCGCGCTCCAGCAGCACCCGGGCCAATTGGCGTGCGTCGCGGAAGCCGAGGTTCACGCCCTGGCCGGCCAGCGGGTGCACGTTGTGGGCCGCGTCGCCCACGAGCGCGAGACGCGGTTTGACCAGGTGCGGCAAATGCAGCAGGCGCAGCGGAAAGGCGGCAGGCGGAGTGATCATGCGTAACGAGCCCAGAGTATTCGTTGATCCGACAGCGACTTGCGCGCAAAGTTCCTCAGCGGGAAGCCGCAGCAGGGTTTCCGACTTCGCGGGGCTGACCGACCACACCATGGAAACCATTTGATCCGGCATGGGCAGCAGCGCCAGGATGCCGTCCGGCTGGAACCACTGGAAGGCCGTGCCGCGATGGGGCTTCTCGGCGGCGAAGTTGGCGACCACTCCGTGCTGCTGGTAGAGCGTGGGCGGCTCTATCATTCCCGCCTGCTGGCGCACCCAGGAGTCGCGGCCATCCGCCCCCACCACCAGCCGGGCGCAAATTTCGCGCCCGTCTTCCAGGCGCAGGACCGCCTCGTCGTCGCGCCACTCCAGCCTGGCGCAGCGCGCGGGGTGGAACAACGTAATGTTTTCCTGCTCCTGCAGGGCGGTCCACAGCGCATGCTGCAGCAGCCGGCCCTCCAGGATGAAAGCCAGTTCCGGCACGCCGAGTTGATAAGCGGAAAAATCCAGTTCCGCATCGCCGCTGTCGCCGAACACGCGCATCTGCTCGACCTGTTGCACGCGGCGCATGTCCAGCCGCTGCCAGGCTCCGCATTGCTCCAGGAAGGCCGTGCTGCCGGGGCTGATGGCGTAAATGCGGCTGTCCCAGCCATCATTGGGCGCGTGCATGGGCATGGCTTCCACCAGGGCCACGGCCAGGCCGCTGGGCCTGAGGGCGGCCGCGAGGCTGGCGCCTACCAGGCCGCCGCCTATGATCAATACATCGAAACGGGTATCGTGTTCAGACATATCTTAATGTCGCTCATCGGCAGGTACACGAAAATGATAATAGCACGGGTCAGTTGATTAATTTATAATCAGCGCCCCCCTTTGGAAACCACAATGAAGATCGGACCCTACCAGCTCAAGAACAACTTGATCGTCGCGCCCATGGCTGGGGTGACCGACAGGCCGTTCCGCATGCTGTGCAAGCGCATGGGCGCAGGCATGGCGGTGAGCGAGATGGTGGCCTCCAATTCCCTGCTGTACGGTTCCGAAAAGACCAAGCGCCGCGCCAATCACGAAGGCGAGGCGGACCCCATCTCGGTGCAGATCGTCGGTGCCGACCCGAAGATGCTGGCGCAGGCTGCCCGCTACAACGTCGACCAGGGTGCGCAGATCGTAGACATCAATATGGGCTGCCCGGCCAAGAAGATCTGCAACGTGAGCGCTGGCTCCGCGCTGATGCAGAACGAAAAGCTGGTGAGCGAGATTCTGGAGTCGGTGGTGGGCGCGGTCGACGTGCCCGTCACCCTCAAAATGCGCACCGGCTGGGATAAATCGCACCGCAATGCGCCGCGCATCGCGCGCATCGCCGAAGCCAGCGGTATCCAGGCGCTGGCCATCCACGGCCGCACCCGCGCCTGCGCCTATACCGGCAACGCCGAGTACGACACCATCGCCGCCGTAAAGAGCGAGGTCGGCATACCCGTCATCGCCAACGGCGACATTACCACACCGGAAAAAGCCAGGCACGTGCTGCAATACACTGGCGCCGATGCGGTGATGATAGGACGCGCGGCGCAAGGCCGGCCCTGGCTGTTTCGCGAGATCGAGCATTACCTGAAAACCGGCGGCCATCTTGCCGCGCCGCACCCGGAGGAGGTGCAGGCGATTCTCGTCGCGCACATGCACGAACTGTATGCTTTCTACGGCGAATATACCGGATTGCGCGTTGCGCGCAAGCATATCTCCTGGTACACCAAGGGTCTTGCCGGTTCCGCGCAGTTCCGTCACCACATGAACACCCTGGAAACCGTCCAGGGGCAGTTACACGCTGTAACAGAATTTTTCGAGGGGCGGTCGCAGGCCCAGGAGGAGCCGCGTCATGCTGAGGAGTTGGCTGCATGAAAAAAGGGAGTCGCGGTGTGCTGAGCGAAAACGAAATGGCGCGCTATGTGCGCGAGGCGGTGGCCGCCTATTTTGTGGCGTTGGAGGGTGAGGAGCCTTCCTGCCCGGTATACGACATGGTGATCAGTTGCGTGGAAAAGCCGCTGATCGAAACGGTGCTGTACCACGCAGGCGGCAACCAGACCCGCGCTGCGGAATTGCTGGGGATGAACCGCAATACGCTGCGCAAGAAGATACAGAGTCACAAAATCAAACCTTGAAACAATACAGGCGGCAGGGATAGACATGGCGGCAATCAAGCAGGCGCTCATCAGCGTTTCGGACAAATCAGGCGTGCTGGAATTCGCGCAGGGACTTCAACAGCTCGGGGTCAAGATCCTTTCCACCGGCGGCACGGCCAAGCTGCTCGCAGACAACGGCCTGCCGGTCACCGAAGTGGCCGATTACACCGGTTTCCCGGAGATGCTGGATGGCCGGGTGAAAACGCTGCAGCCCAAGGTGCACGCGGGCATCCTGGCGCGGCGCGATCTTGCGGAGCATGTCGCCACCCTGGAAAAGCACGCCATTCCCACCATCGACCTGGTGGTGGTCAATCTTTATCCGTTCGCTGAGACCGTGGCCAAACCCGGCTGCACACTGGAAGACGCCATCGAGAACATCGACATCGGCGGCCCCACCATGGTGCGCGCGGCAGCGAAGAACCATGCGCACGTGGCCATCGTCACTGATCCGGCGGATTATGCCGACGTGCTGTCCGAAATGCAGACCAATGCCGGGGCGGTGTCCGATGGCACCCGCTTCGATCTGGCAAAAAAGGCTTTTTCCCACACCGCGGCCTACGACAGCGCGATCAGCAACTACCTGACCGCGATCGACGCCGACGGCAGCAAGCAGGCCTTCCCGGCCCAGATCAATTTCAACTTCGCCAAGGTGCAGGACATGCGCTACGGCGAAAACCCGCACCAGCAGGCCGCGTTCTACCGCGATCTGGTTCCGGTGGCGGGCGGCATCGCGGACTACACGCAACTGCAGGGCAAGGAACTCTCCTACAACAATATCGGTGACGCCGATGCGGCGTGGGAGCTGGTCAAGACCTTCGACGAGGCGGCGTGCGTGATCGTCAAGCATGCCAACCCCTGCGGCGTGGCAATCGCCGACACGCCGCTCAACGCCTACAAGCTGGCCTACGCCACCGACACCACCTCGGCCTTCGGCGGCATCATCGCCTTCAACCGCGACCTGGACGAGGCAACCGCCGCGCAGATCACCGCCAACCAGTTCGTGGAAGTGATCATTGCACCGGGCGCAAGCGAGGGCGCGCTCAAGGTGACTGCCGCCAAGCAGAACGTGCGCGTGCTCACCGTGCCGCTTTCCGGTGCGCACAACCAGTACGAGGTCAAGCGTGTCGGCGGCGGTCTGCTGGTGCAGACTCCGGATGCGTTCAACGTGCAGGCCGCGGACCTGAAGGTGGTCACCAGGGTGCAGCCCAGCGCTGAGCAGTTGCAGGATCTGCTGTTCGCCTGGCGTGTGGCCAAATACGTCAAATCCAACGCCATCGTATTCTGCAAGGGCGGCCAGACCCTGGGCGTGGGCGCGGGCCAGATGAGCCGCGTCGATTCCACGCGCATCGCCTCGATCAAGGCGCAGAACGCCGGCCTGAGCCTGGCCGGATCGGTCGTGGCGTCGGACGCCTTCTTCCCGTTCCGCGACGGCGTGGATGTGCTGGCCGAGGCGGGTGCGAAGGCGGTCATCCAGCCCGGCGGCTCCATGCGCGACGCCGAGGTGATCGCCGCCGCGGACGAGCACGGGCTGGCGATGGTGCTCACCGGCTATCGCCACTTCCGCCACTAGGCCTGCTGCGCTTGGCATAACGGCGTTGCTCAGGGGCTCGCAATGCTCATTTACCAAACAGTAAACTGCGCTTGCTTGCCCTCTTGCGCCTTGTACTGCCGGCGCTCGCGACGGCTTGGCCTGCTGCTCCCGGCCGTAAAAATCGACGGTTAGGCCAGCCGTATGCAGACCTTGGCTACTCCGAAGCCTCAAGCTACCGCGATTCCGCAGACCCAAGGCATCAAGTACGCAGGCTCCAAGCAGAAGCTGCTGCCGCACATACTTGCCATGGTGGAAAAGGTCCGCCCCGCCACCGTGCTGGACGGCTTCGCCGGGAGCACGCGTGTGTCGCAGGCGCTGGCGCAGCGCGGCTACGCCGTGATTGCCAATGATTGCGCGGTGTGGTCCGAGGTGTTCGCCGCGTGCTACCTGCTCAATGAACGTCCGCCCGCACATTTCCAGCCGCTGATCGACCACCTGAACGGCCTGCCGCCGGAAGATGGCTGGTTTACCGAGACCTATGGCGGCGACCCGGACGAAATTTCATCTGCCGGACCAGATGGTCTGAAGAAGCCCTGGCAGCGCCGCAATACGCGCAAGCTCGACGCGATCCGCAACGAAATCGACCGGTTGAACCTGTCTGCCACGGAACGCGCCGTGCTGCTGGCCAGCTTGATGCTGGCGCTGGACGAGGTGGACAGCACGCTCGGCCACTACGCGTCCTATCTCAGCGCCTGGTCGCCGCGTTCCCACAAAGCCTTGCGCTTGCATGTGCCGGCGCTGCAGCCCCGGCGTGCCCCGCATCGTGTGTACCGCCGCGATATTTTCGGGCTGTTGCCAGAGGTCAGAGCCGACCTGGCCTATCTCGATCCCCCATACGGCTCCAACAATGAGAAAATGCCACCTTCGCGGGTGCGCTATGCGGCCTATTATCATCTGTGGACCACTGTCTGCCTCAACGACAGGCCGCAGACCTTCGGCAAGGCGCAACGCAGGGCGGACACCTCGGACAGAACGGCCGCATCGGTATTCGAAGAATTCCGGCGCGATGAGGCGGGGCGGCTGATCGCCGTGGAAGCAATACGCCGGCTGTTGAGGGAAGTGCGGGCGCGCCATGTGCTGCTGTCCTACAGCTCGGGTGGGCGGGCGACGGCCGAGGCGCTGTACGAAGCCATCGCCGAGAGCGGGCGCCTGCTGGAGGTGGCCGAGATCGGCCACCCGAAAAACGTGATGGCCGGCATGCGCTGGACCAACCAATGGATAAGGGACGCGGAATTGCCCAACCGGGAATTCCTGTTCCTGGTGGAAAAAACCTAGCAAACGACACTATAAAACGACAAGGGCAGCTTCATATGAAAATACTGGTAATCGGCAGCGGCGGGCGCGAGCATGCCCTGGCGTGGCGTCTGGCCCAGGGCCGCAAGGTGCAGAAAGTCTACGTTGCACCAGGCAATGCGGGCACCGCGCTCGAGGACGGCGTTGAGAATGTGGCGATCACCGCCATTCCCGAGCTGATCGAGTTCGCGAAGCGCGAGGACATCTACATGACCGTGGTCGGTCCCGAAGCGCCGCTGGCGGCGGGCGTCGTTGACGCCTTCCGTGCCGAAAAGCTGCGCATCTTCGGACCCAGCAAGGCGGCCGCGCAACTGGAATCGTCCAAGGACTTCGCCAAGCGCTTCATGACGCGGCACAACATCCCCACCGCCTTCTTCGACACCTTCAGCGACATCGCCGCCGCGAAGGCCTACGTCGAGAAACACGGTGCGCCCATCGTGATCAAGGCCGACGGTCTCGCGGCGGGCAAGGGCGTGGTGGTGGCGATGACCCGGGAAGAGGCATTCGCCGCGATCGACATGATGCTGTCGGACAACAAACTGGGCGACGCCGGCGCGCGCGTGGTGATCGAGGAGTTTCTCGAGGGCGAGGAAGCCAGCTTCATCGTCATGGTGGACGGCAAGAACGTATTGCCGCTCGCCACCAGCCAGGATCACAAGCGCCTGCTGGACGGCGACAAGGGGCCGAACACCGGCGGCATGGGTGCGTATTCTCCAGCCCCGGTGGTCACCCCCACCATCCATGCGCGTGTCCTGCGCGAGGTGATCCAGCCCGTGGTGCGCGGCATGGCAAGCGAGGGCGTCACCTACACCGGCTTCCTCTATGCGGGGCTGATGATCTCGCCGGACGGCGCGATCAAGGTGCTGGAATTCAATTGCCGCATGGGTGACCCGGAAACCCAGCCCATCATGCTGCGCCTGAAGAGCGATTTCGGGGTGCTCATCGAGCATGCCATCGCGGGTACGCTGGACCAGGTGGAGGCGGAGTGGGACAAGCGCGCTGCGCTGGGCGTGGTGCTGGCGGCGGCGAACTATCCGGATGCGCCGCGCAAGGGCGATGTCATCTCCGGCCTGCCGGACAGCCGCGCCGCGCGGGCAATGGAAGACGCACATGTATTCCATGCCGGCACCGCCATGCAGAATGGCGATGTGCTCACCAGCGGCGGCCGCGTGCTGTGCGTCACCGCCCTGGGCGCCATGCTGAAAATGGCGCAGAAGCGCGCCTACGAAGTGGCGGACCAGATCCGGTTTGATGGGGTGCAGATGAGGCGCGATATAGGCTGGCGCGCGATCAACCGCAAATGATTTCGCTTCCATTTCTTCGGTGATGCTGCGTTGGCTTCCGCGCTCGCTCCTTGCTGTGCAACGGCGACACGTTACTGGCGTAGCCAGCCGTTTGCGGGAGCCGTTGCTTGGCCGCCTTTCCCGCACTCGTGGCTTACGCCCACCGTGTCAAGGCGGCACGTGCACTACCTGCGTCGCTCGCTTGTCGCCGCCTTGCCTTACCTTTGAAATGAAACCGAAATCCGGCTTTTCAAATTAATTAGGGCGGCCCGCCCTGGGCGACTTGAACATGAGGCAGACCGGCAAAGTAAGAGCACACTTGAAACGCGGCGGGGTGATCGCCTATCCCACCGAGTCGTGCTACGGCTTCGGTTGCGATCCGGCCAACCGCGCCGCCGTGCTGCGGGTGCTCAAGATGAAGCGGCGGCCGCAATACAAAGGCCTGATCCTCATTGCGGCTAACTACCGCCAGGTCGCGCGCTACATCCGGCCGCTGGATGCCGCAGGCCAGCGCCGGCTGGAACAGGGCGGGCGGGAAGCCACCACGTACCTCATGCCGGCGAAGGCATCGTGCCCGCGCTGGCTGCGCGGCGCGCATGATACGCTGGCCGTACGCCTCACTGCGCATCCCGTCGCGCGGGACTTGTGCCGGGCGTTGGGCGTGGCGCTGGTTTCCACCAGCGCGAATATCGGGGGTGATCGGCCCGCGCGCACCCGTGCCGAGTGCGCGCGCCGCTTCGGCGGGCAGGCGCTGGTGTTGCCGGGCCGGGTGGGCCGTCGCAAGCGGCCCTCGACGATCAGAAGCTGGTCGGATGGTAAAATCATCCGCAAATGATTCAGGAAATACGGAGGAGAAAAACGATGGATAGTGCCGCGGTAAAAGAATACCTGCTCGAATTGCAGGAACTCATCGTCGAACGCCTGGAGCAGGTGGACGGCAGGAAATTCCTGCGCGACAAATGGGAGCGCGCCACAGGCTCAGGCGGCATCGGCAAGGGCGAGGGCATCAGCTGCATCATCGAGGAAGGCAATGTGCTGGAGCGCGGCGGTGTCGCCTTCTCCCACGTGCAGGGCGACAAAATGCCGGCCTCCGCCACCGCGCACCGTCCGGAGCTGGCCGGCTGCAGCTGGGAGGCCATGGGCGTGTCGCTGGTGATGCACCCGCGCAATCCCTACGCACCCACCTCGCACGCCAACGTGCGCATGTTCATGGCGAAGAAGCCGGATGGCGGCACGGTGTTCTGGTTTGGCGGCGGCATGGACCTCACTCCCTATTACGGCTTCGAGGAAGACGCGGTGCATTTCCACCAGATCTGCAAGAATTCGCTCGCGCCTTTCGATCCCTCGCTGCATCCCAAATTCAAGAAATGGTGCGACGACTACTTCTTCCTCAAGCACCGCAACGAGCCGCGCGGTGTGGGCGGCATCTTCTTCGATGATTTGAGCGAGCCGGATTTCGACACCTGCTTCGCCATCCAGCAGAGTGTAGGCGATCACTATCTTTCGGCTTATGTACCCCTTCTGGAAAAACGCAAGGACACGCCCTACGGCGAACGCGAGCGCGACTTCCAGCTATACCGGCGCGGGCGCTATGTGGAATTCAACCTGGTGATAGATCGCGGCACCATCTTCGGCCTGCAGTCCAACGGGCGCACCGAATCAATCCTGCTTTCCATGCCGCCGCTGGTGAAGTGGCGCTACGACTGGCACCCCGAGAAGGGTACGCCCGAGGCGGAACTGTATGAAAACTTCCTGATGCCGAAAGACTGGGTGTGAGGCATAAGAAAGGGCGCCGCAGGCGCCCTTTTTCATGGCGTCGCGTGAAATGCGACGACGGGCGTTGTACCCGGCGCGATTGACCGAGGCGGCCTGCGTTACAGTCGACACCCGGTGGACGAGCGCCGCCCAAGGTGGCAAGTTCCCCGCAATAGGTGTAGATTATCCGCAAGCCATCTCAGCCGACGAGGAGAAGAACCATGGCCAAGGCACCTGCAATCAATATAGGAATATCCGACAAGGATCGCAAGAAGGTGGCCGAGGGCCTGTCGCGCATGCTGGCCGACACCTACACCCTCTACCTCAAGACCCACAACTTCCACTGGAACGTCACCGGCCCCATGTTCCAGACCCTGCACCTGATGTTCATGACGCAGTACACCGAGATCTGGAATGCGGTGGACCTCGTCGCCGAGCGCATCCGCGCGCTGGGTTATCCGGCGCCAGGCACCTACAAGGAATTCGCCGCGCTCACCAGCATCAAGGAAACCAGTGGCGTGCCTGCCGCGAAAGAGATGATCAGGCAACTGGTGGAGGGGCAGGAAGCGGTGGTGCGCACCGCGCGCGCGGTGCTGCCTATCGCGGAAAAGGCCGGCGATCAGCCGACTGTGGATCTGCTTTCCGCGCGCATGGAAGTGCACGAAAAAAACGCGTGGATGCTCCGCAGCCTGCTGGAAGACTGACCGGCTGGCGTTGGCCGGCGGCTGTCGCGGGAAGGCATCGGCGGCCATTGCCCTTTTGGATGGGCCATGCTAAAAGCCATAAGGCTGGAATGGATTAGGTTATTTCGCCTGTTCCATTTGTCCGACTCACTTATCGGGAGAACATCATGGGCCTTATGGATTGGTGGCGGCGCGAGCAGGCAAAGCCGTCGGAAAGCGCGGTCAGGGGGGCGATCAACCAGACGCCCATCCGGGGGCTGAATGTCGCGGACGCCGTGTCCGCCCACGCCGCGTGGAAAGAGCGCCTGTTCCACTATGTGAACGGTACGTCCACCGAAAAACTCGACGAGAACGTGATTTGCCGGGACGATGCCTGCGTGCTCGGCAAGTGGATCTACGGCGACGCGCGCTCCTTCCTTTCCGAAGTGCCGGATTATCACCGCCTGAAATCAGCCCATGCGGCGTTTCACGTCGCAGCGGCGGACATCGTGCGCGCGGTCAATGCAAACCACAGGAACAAGGCAGAGAAACTCCTGGTGGAGGGGCCGTTCTCGGAACAGTCGCGCGACGTGCAGATGATGCTGGCCAAGCTCTACGCCAAGCTTGGGGAGGAATAGCGGACTGAAAAACGCGCGCTTTTGCGCGCACGATGCTCCCGGCGGCCGAACTTCGAGCCGCCCCTCCTGAGGTGCAGGGTCCGGGCGCGAATTCGCGCCTGAGCGTGGCTGCTCTTTATTCTTTGGAATCCGGACGGCTTCCGTAATATCCTGTATGTGGTCATCTCGACCGCATGCCCGAGCCCGGTCTCGTCGGGGGGCACTGTTTGTAACGGCGCCCGCGTATACCCGGCAAGATGCGGAACTGGAGATTTCTTGAAGCCGGGCGGGCGCGGCCACAAATTTTGATGTCGACTAGGTAAGGGAATGTCGCAAGACAAGAAGGACAGTCTGATCACCAGGCGTTTTTTTGCGCCATTGGCCGGCATCGCCGTTGGGCTGGCGGTGGCGGGCGCGGGGGAGCGCGGCTTCGTCCTTGAAACGCACCGCATCAACCAGGATCAGCGCAATCGCGTCATCAGCATTCTGGGAGAGCATCGTGCCGCACTGGAAGGTGCGCTGAACGAAACTCTCTACCTGGCCAACGGGCTCGTGGCCTATGTGCAGACCCAGCCGCACCTTGATCGGCGCATCATCAAGTCCATGCTGGCGACGCTCTACAGCCAGGGGCGCAATATACGCAACATCGGGCTTGCGCCTGGAAATCGGCTCTCTTACATCTATCCTGAAAAGGGCAATGAGGCCGCCCTCGGCCTGTACTATCCCGACCTTCCCAAACAATGGCCCGCAGTGAAACGCGCCATCGACCAGCGCCGTCCTACGCTGGCTGGGCCGCTTCAGTTGAAGCAGGGTGGCGCGGGCCTGATCTACCGGGTGCCGGTGTTTCGCGGGCCGCAGCACAAGTACTGGGGCATGATCAGCATGGTGCTGGACCCGCAACGCCTGATGCACGATGCGGGCGTCGCGCCCAGGGTGGATGGTCTGACGCTCGCGCTGCGCGGCATGGATGGCAAGGGCTCGCAGGGCGCGACCTTTCTGGGTGACCCGGCACTCTTCTCCGCCGATTCGGTCAGGGCCGCCATACGCACCCCGGGCGGGGAGTGGGAAATGGCGGCCATGCCGGAGGAGGGCTGGACGCACGGCTCCCGCCTGGCCTGGCTGCGAACCGCCTCGCTCGTGCTTGCAGCCGTGCTGGGAGTCCTCGTCTACCACGCATTGGCGAGCGCGGCGCGGCAGTTGCGCGTGGAACGCCTCGCGTCGCGCAGCCGCGACGAACTCAACGAAGCCCAGCGCATCGCCATGATAGGCAGCTGGGTGCTCGACTTGCGCACCAACACGCTCGAGTGGTCGGACGAGATCTACCGCATCTTCGAACTGGACCCCGGGAAGTTCCGGGCGTCCTACGACTCCTTCCTCAACGCCGTTCACCCCGAAGACCGCGAGCGGGTGAACAAGGCCTTCTCGGACTCCGTTGCCAACCGCACGCCCTACGACATCACGCACCGCCTGCTGCTCCCCGATCAGCGCATCAAATATGTGCGCGAGCACAGCGAGACGGCGTATGACGAGGACGGCAAGCCCATGGTCTCGCGCGGAACGGTGCAGGACATTACGCGCCTGCAGGAGGCTGAAAATGCGCTGCGCGAAAGCGAGGAGCGCTGGAAGTTCGCCCTGGAAGGCGCGGGCGACGGCGTGTGGGACTGGAACCTGCAGACGGGGGAGATGTTTCTCTCGGCACAGGAAATGCACGTTCTCGGCTACGACGGCGAAGGCCCTGCGCACACCACCATGGACGCATGGCTGGAGAGGCAACATCCGGATGACAGGGCGCGCGGCCGGGAGGCGCTCGAAGCCTACCTCGAAGGCCGTACGCCGCTGTATATTTGCGAATTCCGCACGCGTGCGCGGGACGGAACCTGGCGCTGGGTGCTGGCGCGCGGCATGCTGGTGAGCCGCACGCCGGACGGCAAGCCGCTGCGCATGATAGGCACGCATGCGGACATCACAGAGCGCAAGCAGGTGGAAGACGCGCTGCGCGAAAGCGAGGAGAAGCTGCGCGTTCTCGCCAACACTGATACTCTGACCGGCATCACCAATCGCCGCCACTTCCTCGCGCAGGTGGAATTGGAGCTGGCGCGCACAGACCGTTTCCACAGTCCCGGCGCGCTGATCATGCTGGACATCGATTACTTCAAGCGCATAAACGACACCTACGGGCACGCAGTGGGAGATGCGGTCTTGTGCCATTTCACCTCCACTACCCAGCAGCGCCTGCGCAAGATCGATCTGCTGGGCCGCCTTGGCGGCGAGGAGTTCGGCATTTTTCTGCCGGGCACGGATGCGCAGGGCGCCATGGCGTTTGCCGAGAAGTTGCGCGCCCACATCGAGGCGGCGCCCGCGCCATCGGACAGGGGGCCGATCAAGTTCACGGTGAGCATGGGTGTGGCCGAATTCGATCCGGATGATTCGGTGCTGGAAACCCTGATGGTGCGTGCGGACATTGCGCTCTACCGCGCGAAGGAGGGCGGGCGCAACCGCGTCGAGTCGGGGTGAAACCGCGCGCGACGCGCGCGCCTACAGGTAACTTGCAGCGATGCCGGCGAACACCGCCGCGCCGAACCAGTTGTTGTGCAGGAAGGCCTTGAAGCAGCGTTCGCGCTGCCTGTCGCGGATCAGCGTGTAGTGATAGAGCGCAATACCGGCGGCGGCCGCAAGCCCCGCATAAAAGATCCAGCTCAAATGCGCCATGTGGCCGGCCCAGGCGAGCAGGCCGATTGCTCCGGCGTAGCAGCCCATCACCGCGGCTACGTCGCGCCTGCCGAAGAACAGGGCGGACGAGTGGATGCCGAGGGCGATGTCATCGTCCCGGTCCACCATCGCGTACTCGGTGTCGTAGGCAATGCACCACAGGATGTTTGCGGCCAGCAGCAGCCATGCGACAGCGGGCACGGTGTTCTGCACCGCGGCAAAGGCCATGGGGATGCCGAATCCGAAGGCAATTCCGAGGTAGGCCTGGGGGATGGCGAGGAAGCGTTTGGTGAAGGGATAGCTCGCTGCGAGAAATACCGCGGGCACCGACAGCAGCAGGGTGAGGCGGTTGAGCGGCAGGATGAGGCACAGCGCGAGCAGCGCCAGTACGGCCGCGACCAGCAGCGCTTCCGCCGGCGCGATGCGTCCGCTGGTCACAGGCCGTTCGCGCGTGCGTTTCACATGCTTGTCGAAGTCGCGATCGGCGTAGTCGTTCACCGCGCAGCCGGCCGAGCGCATCAGCAGCGTGCCCATCGCGAAGATCAGCACGATGAACCAGGCGGGGCGTCCGGCGCCCGCAATCCACACGCCCCACAAGGTGGGCCACAGCAGAAGCAGCGTGCCGATCGGCCGGTTCAGCCGGGTGAGCTGCGCGTATAGCGAGAGTCGTTCGGAGAGTGTCATTGCATCAGGCGGTGCGGCCGTGCTACCTGCGCGAAAATAATGTCGTTGCGCATGATAAACCATGCGCGGCGTGCCGGTGCCGTCAAATGCGCATCCTAAGCCCGTGATATCGCTCCATGAATTTTATGCGTGTACTCACGGCCCGTTGACCTGCTAAAATGTGCGAGTTTTTTGGTCAAGATAACAACACGCCCATCACGAATTCCACATACTGCCATGCAACCTAAAGACGAACTCATGACACCTGTAGAACGCCGCGCCACCATGGGGCTGGCCGGCGTATACGGCCTGCGCATGCTGGGCCTGTTCATCATCCTGCCGATCTTCGCCATCTACGCCAAGCAGCTTCCCGGCGGCGCCAGCCACCTGATGATAGGCCTGGCGATCGGCGCCTATGGCATAACCCAATCCTTGCTGCAGATTCCGGCTGGCTGGCTTTCCGACCGCTACGGCCGCAAGCCCATTGTCTATGCCGGCCTTGTGATCTTTGCGATCGGCAGCTTCATCGCCGCTTCCACCCACGACATCCACTGGATCATCATCGGGCGGGTTATCCAGGGCGCGGGCGCGATCAACGCCGCGGTGATGGCGCTGACGGCAGACCTCACCCGCGAAGAGCATCGCACCAAGGCCATGGCGACCATAGGCATGACCATAGGCACGACCTTCTCCATCTCGATGATTCTGTCGCCGCTGCTCTATCATCTCATCGGGGTGCCCGGAATCTTCGCATTGACCGGCGTGCTGGCGCTGGCCTCCATGGCGATCGTGGGTTTCGTCGTGCCGCAGCCCCAGATCACCCGCTTCCATTCCGACACCGAGACCACGCTCTCCCGCATCGGCGAGGTGCTGCGCAACAAGGACCTGCTGCGCCTGGACTTCGGCATCTTTGCCCTGCATGCCATCCTGATGTCCGTGTTCATCCACATTCCCTTCGTGCTGGAGGCGGACGGCCTCAAGGCCACGCACCACTGGGAGCTGTACCTGCCGGTGATGCTGGTGTCGTTCGTGCTGATGGTGCCGCCCATCGTCATCGCCGAGAAAAAGGCCAAGATGAAGCAGGTATTCATGGGTGCGGTGGCGCTGGCCGCACTGGCGCAGGTCTCCCTGCTGTTCTGGCACAACAGCGTCTGGGCGGTGGCCATCGCACTGCTGCTCTTCTTCACCGCGTTCAATGTGCTGGAGGCGACCCTGCCGTCGCTGATCAGCAAGCTGGCGCCGCTGGCCTCCAAGGGCACCGCCATGGGCGTTTACAGCAGCGTGCAGTTCATGGGCGCCCCGGTGGGCGCGGCCGTGGGCGGTTTGCTGATGGACCTTTACGGCGGTGATGCGGTTTTCGTTTTCGCAATTGCATTACTCGTGGTATGGTTGCTGGTGGCGAGCACCATGCGCCCGCCCGCGCCGGTGCGGACCAAGCTCTACCACCTGGGGAACGTGAGCGACGCCGACGGCGCCGCGCTGCAGCAGAGGCTGGCGCAAACGCCCGGCGTACGCGAGGCGATGGTCGCTGCGGCCGAGGGCATGGCCTGCCTCAAGGTGGATATGCAGGGCTTTGACGAGGCGGCGGTTGAGCAACTTGTAAAAGGGACATGACATGTCGGTAAATAAAGTGATACTGGTCGGACGTCTGGGAAAGGATCCCGAGACGCGCTACATGACCAACGGCGAGGCAGTGACCAACGTGACGCTGGCAACCTCCGAGAACTGGAAGGACAAGAGCGGCGAGAAGCAGGAGCGAACCGAATGGCATAATCTGGTGTTCTACCGCCGCCTGGCGGAAATCGCCGGGGAATACCTGAAAAAGGGCTCGCAGATCTACGTCGAGGGCAAGATCCAGACCCGCAAGTGGCAGGACAAGGAAGGAAAAGACCGCTATACCGCCGAGATCATCGTCAACGAGATGCAGATGCTGGGCAGCAAATCCGGCGGCGCTGGCAGCTTCGAGGTCGTGGAGCGCGCATCGTCCGGCGGCGGAGCGTCCGCTTCCCGCCCGGCACCGGCGCCCAAGGGCAATTTCGACAACTTCGACGACGACATTCCGTTCTGACTTAGATAAAATTAGGAATGTTAACAAAACGACCGCTACCGCGGTCGTTTTTTATTGCATATTCAGTAAATTACGCTTCAATCGGCAGGTTGAATTTGTGTAAAGCTGTCGCAGTTTCTGTATTTGTCCAACTTTACATTTTTGTCCCAATCATTCTTTACCTCGCGGTTCTCTTCATGAGGAAAGTGTAAACCTAAGAATCCTCCTTTTTTCTGTGCCAACAGGAAGCCCTTTTATATCAATCAGTAACCGCACAATTGTTACTGTTGGTAACGAAAAAACAACCATTAGTTCAATATAATCAATGCGTTGAGATTGTTTACTTTTATTTGATCAGATATGATTTGGAGGATCGTAATCAGCGTTGTTAGAGCGGAAAAACACAATTGACATACCAAATAATCGTGCTACGCCATGAAGATGGTGAGCGGCTCCCGATGTTGGTGTCTCCGAATGGCCTACCCGTCATTGAGCCCAACATATTTGCCCTAACCCAACGAGGACTGGCGTGGCGTTCCATTGAGAAAAAGCTGCGTGCGATTGCGCGAGTCCATCTCTGGGCAGACAAAAACGAATTCGATTTAACTGAGCGAATTTTGTCGGGAAGGCTGTTTTCAGAGTCGGAAATAAATGGCTCGCTTCTTCCTGCTTTGAGGCGATCGCATCAGAAGCGCAAAGTCCAGCAGTTAGTGGTGGCAGCAAAGACCTATAACGCTCTGGTAATGTACGTTAAGGAGTACCTTGTATGGAGGATCAATTCCCATTTGGTCAAACTTTCTGCTTCTGACAGCCGGTTTCAGGCGATTGAGAAAAAACTGAGGGTAATCATCAATTGGCTGGAGGATGCTGTCTTATCGATGAGCTCTGCAAGAAATGAAGTCAGTAAAGGGCTAACGCACGAACAACTCCATCTTTTGCTCGCCCTGACTCATCCGGATTATTCCGGAAACTCCTGGAGATCAGTTGACATTCGTCACCGCAACCATCTGATCATCCATCTGCTGCTCTGTGGCCTCCGCCCAGCAGAATTACAGACGCTCCGCGTCGAGGATCTGCTAATTGGAGCAATTAGTGCGATACAGGTTAAGCGGCGTCCTCACGATCATGAAGATCCTAGACTGAAATCACCTGAGGTGAAACGTTCCGGGCGACTCATTCCAATTGTTGATTCACAGTTTGTGAGGCTCATTGATCACTACATAATGAAGTGGCGCCCCCGCTTTGAAGATCGAAACGCTTCGGGGAGTGATTACCTCATTCTGAGTGACGAAGGGAACCCGCTCTCGTATTCATCGATTGCAGAAATCTTTTCCACGTTGAAGCAGCAAGACCAGCGACTTCCTAGGAATTTCAGCGCAAAAACACTTCGTCATTGTTTCTCTGGAAGCATGGAGCGCAAGCTGCGTTATAGCGGGATTGAAGAAGATCGCAGAAAAGAAATTCTTGCATATTTGCGCGGCGATTCAGACCTGGAAAGTCAGCAGGTTTATATCCAAGAAGAAATCAAGGAACAAGCAAGAATTGCGCTACAACGCCATCAAGCTGACATATTTCAATCGACAAGTTCGCTCGAGGATGTTCCATTTTGAATTCTCTGAATGAGTTTCTGGCTGAAATCGGCCACGAAGAATTGCCACGAATGGTAGTCGATCGAAATGGCCTGAGAGTGTTTACGGATTCAGATTGTTGGCGACTAAACACTGCTGGCCAGGACAAAGATGCGATCAATGTAGGACGCCTTAAGGATCACGTCCTTCGGTATGCATTTTCAAGATATATGATTTATCGGATTGAAAGGCATTCACCTGCGACCGCTATTTCAGCTGCTTATTGCATATTGTCTCAACTAGAGAAAGTTGGCTTCCTACGGAAGCACTATGAGAGCGATGATCGCGAACTTGCCCTAATTGACGCGGTGAGTAACGTATTGAGTGGCCTTAGGTCTAACAATCGAGTTAGTGAGTTCTACGACCTGGCTCGTTGGTACATATGGGGGGCAGATCACACGCTTGAGTGCGGATTCAATTATGAGTTCGCCCTTCAATTGTCGAGAATAAAAATTCCAGGAGGGGTCAAAGGTGAGGCGGTAAGGAGCAAGGATTCAGAAGTAGGGCCTCTCCATTTTGAACTGGAGGAGCCTCTGGTCCGAAGGGCGCTGCTAGAAGATGAAAGCGAAAGCTTCGAGCATCGTCAACAACGTCTCGCAGTTGCACTTTGCTTAGCGTTTGGCAGAAACCCTCTAAATTATGTACGGCTAAGAGAAGAGGATTTTATAAACCTAACGGCTGATTTTTCAGAAGCGCCACCACTTTGGCAACTCAATATCCCAAGAATTAAGAAGCGAGCGTCTCCTCGCGAATTGTTCCGGGCTGAAACATGCGACCCTAAGCTGGCGGCAATGATCCAAGATCTTATTAACTACAACAAGCAACATTCAACTTGCCTTAATGGCAGAGAGTTGCCGCGTTCCTTGTTTTTGCGCCAGTCGCCTATCCCACGACTGGTTGGAACGGATTCGGAGGATTATGCATTCTGCAAAACCACATCCGATTTTCAAATGCTGATATCGAGTTGGGCAAGGCGAATGAAGCTAACAAGCCCCGTCACCGGCTGTCAGCTGCGTTTAACATCGCGACGACTGAGATATACATTTGCATGCAACATGGCTCGGCAAGGGGCTAGCAGAGCGGCACTTGCAGAAATGCTCGATCATACAGACACCCAGCATGTGGGGGTCTATTACGAGCTTTTCGACGAAATGGTAGCTATGCTAGATAAAGCACTAGCTTTGAAAATGGGGAAGGTAATCGGGTGGTTCAAAGGGAAAATTGTCGATGGCAATGAACAAGCGATTAATGGAGATAATCCGGACAAGTATTTATTTTTTGTTGGCGAAGAGAACCCTCAGGAACAAATTGAAATCGGCGTGTGCGGGAAACGGCGCCTCTGCCACCTGGACCCTCCGTACACGTGCTATTTATGTCCAAAGTTTCAACCATATCGACACGCAGATCATGAGCGAGTTCTCAGAATATTGTTGGAGGACAGACAGGCCCGTCTCAACAAGTACGACAATAACAGGCTTGGTATACAACTCGATGACGTAATTCTTGCTGTTGGGCAAGCCGTCATGGCTTGCAGGGAGCTTTGATGGCAAGAAAGCCGCGCAAATCCATGTCCAATGTTGTTCAGTTTCTGGACAAGCTAGACGAGAACTGCATCAAAAATCAGGAAGCGATTATCGGTCTTGCCAAAAGGATTAATCCATTCCACGAAATTGACTGGACCACGCCAAAATGGAATGTGACCCAATCTGTCCAACATAAGATTCGTGGGCACGAGACCCGAAAGACAAAATATTTGAACTATTTTCGTAACGTGCCAAATCAATCAGTGGCGCTAGACGGTCGCTTTGCAGATGTCATTAAGGCGATGACCGTTCTGCGTTTTCATCGAGGAGGTCAAGGCGCTCCTAATCAGCAGAGGTTCATCGATGGCTGGAGATATATCCATGATGCTTTTGAGACTGAAGAACGTCAGATTCAACACGTCACGCCCGAGATCCTGAATAAGGCATGCAGACAAGCCTCCAATCGCCTGGCTGAAAACACGGCATATAACGTGCACAAGAGCATCCATGAGATTGCGGATTTGCTCGATAAAAACAAATTGGTGAAGGTTCATCTCGGATTCCGCTATGCAGCTGCCAGACGACCTCAAAACACATCCGGGATCGGTTACGCGCGGCTTGACGATCCAAACAGTCTGGAGACGTCTAACTCACAGATGGCGGACGAGTCTGTGCTAGAGGCGCTTGGTATCTTGTATCAAAAAATTCCTAAAGAAGCGTTGGCTGATCGAGTGCGAATTTTGCTAGTGACTCTTGCAATATTCCTGGGAAGGCGAATCGGAGAGATACTGACGATGCCCCTGCAAGTAGTCCAATGCAATGAGAATGAAACATATTACATTATCACCTATCCGCAAAAATGGTCGCAAGGAGATCTAGAGGTGAAGGAGGAGCGCGTTCCCCTCGCCACCGCGAGCGTCGAGTTAATCAAAGCAGTGATTGATGAACTTAAGGAGTTGACTCAGACAACCAGGAGCACGGCTGAATACATCCATAAGCACGGGCATGCCGACTATGGCCTTTTGAAGGAGTATGAACCGCGAGGTTGGATGACCGCTGGAGACATTGAGAGATGTTTTGGGGTATCGAAGGGGAATGGGCAGGCGTGGGCAAGAAACCGAAAGGTGGTTGCTCAGCCACGCCCAAACCGTAAGA
>DATFUZ010000092.1:0-16149 GCA_035260545.1 Gallionellaceae bacterium
CCCGGGCCCACTACGCGCATGGAGTCCTGGGTGCTGCCGATGATGGCGCCGACCGCGCCGCCTATGACTGCACCCGCAACAGCGCCATCTTTGCCCTTGAGCTTCTGACCGATGACCGCGCCTGCCCCGGCGCCGATGGCGCCGCCCACCAGGGTACCGCCATCCACAGCGAACGCCGCCGGCGCAAAAGCCAACAGGACGAGCACCATACCATGCCTGATTTTCATGAACTTTCTCCTGAGGGTTTCAGCCGCGAGGGCCGTACGGGCGTGCAGCGCCCGGCGAAATGTCGAGGCAGTTTAGCGTTGAACGGGCGCGGCCGGCAACACGGACTGTCTCCTATATCCAACGCCTGCGACGAAGGCGGCGCACCCGCGCCCGATGGCCGTCAAAGCGGCCTATTTGCGCAGCGTATGCGGCAGGGATTTCGCGTTGGCGGTATTGGTCTTCACGCATTGCTGCCATTCGCCGACGCGCGTGCTGGCTGGATCATGATCCAGCGAACACTGGCACTGGCAGGCCTGGGCCAGAGCACAGGCGGAAAGATTGCCCTTTTTGCAGGTGTCGATCTGGGCAATGCACTGCGTGGCGCAAAGGCTGGCCAACTGCTGCTCATGCTGCTGGGCAGCCGGCGACAGTTCGGGGACGGGCTTCGGCTGGGTGACGATGCCCCAGACCGTCAGGACGCAGCCGGCCAGGAACATCGCGGCCACCAGCCAGTTCACACGTGCCAGCACGTCGCGGATCTTTCCGCCCAGGGTCGCAGCGGCGCCATGCTCGCCCAGCTCGAAGCGCAGCAGGCCGGCGGTACCGGACTTTTCATGCAGCCTGTTGCAGGCATCGACGCACTCGCCGCAGTCGATGCAGCTGTCGTAAGACTTGATGTCCGTGGGCTGGATGCTCGTGATGCATGAGGTGGCGCAGTAATTGCACTTGGCACAATCGGCGGAGCGCGTCTGGTCATAGGCAACGTGCAGCGCATCGCGGGTTTTGAAGATCTTCTGCCCGATGCGGTACATGCAGGCGTAATCACACCAGAAGTAGCGGACGACGGCGATGTCGATGAAGATCAGGAAGACAATGAAGTAGTACAGACGCTGCATGAATGTGGAAAACTGCGCGCCCGTGGTGAAGATCGACCACACTTCGCCGACGGAAAAGAAGAACATGAACGGGATGACGGCCAGCACCATCGCGGCGCCGAGGAACAACAGGCCCAGCAGGAGCCAGTTGATCACCTTGTTCTTGGAGGCGGCGACCACCATTTTCCCGTTCACGTCCACGCTCGCGCGCTTGCCGAGCAGCTTGTGGGTCATATTGTTGGCCCACTCGGACAGCAGATTCTGGGGACAGGCCCAGCCGCACCACACGGTGCCTATGGTCATGTAGGTGAGAATCGGCGCTGTGGCGGCAACGAGCGCGAGGCCGGCCACGAAGGTGAAGTTCGACCACCATAGCTGCTGCCCGAGGATGGAGAAGCTGGCGGAGGTGAGGTCTATCCTGAACAGCCCCACCGCGGGCACCAGCGCGATCAGAAACAGCGTGGCGAACTGCGCCACCCGGCGCTTCCAGTGATATTGCGTGACGTGCATGACTTTCCTGCCTTCCTGCGGGTGCAACTTACTGCCTGCGTCCTTGCTCCAGCTCAATCATCCAGGTGGGCGCCGCCCCGCAGCGGCCGGTCCTGGACCTGACCGCCTGCCTTCAGTTGCTGTTCGGCATTCGTGACGAACTTCGGATTGAAGCTGCCGAGCGCCGCGACCGTCAGCATGGAGATGACGACGGGCTGCACCAGCGCAATTGCGACGAGGCCGCTGACCTCGGCGAACAGCCTGACCGCCCTGCCCGACTGATGCAACCCCCGCAAATGCGCGCGGTAGGCCGACACCTGGCGGTGCATCACGACCAACTCCGCCAGCAGCAGGAGCACCCCGCCAACCACCCCAGTGAGGATGGACATCTTCAGTTCTATCGCCCCCATGCCTGATTGGCTCCCTTGATCGATTTATGCTTAATTTTAACCTTTTTTTCCTCAGGGCGGTTAAACCGGCACGTCCTGATCGAAAAAGCGGTGCTCAAACCCAAACCGCTCGGCGAGATGCCCGCCCAGCGCCTGGATGCCATAGCGCTCGGTGGCGTGATGGCCTGCGGCGAGGAAGGCGACCCCGGTTTCCTCCGCCATGTGCACGTTCTGCTCCGAGATCTCGCCGGTGAGGAAGGCGTCCACGCCCAGTGCGGCGGCCTGCTCGAAATATCCTTGCGCAGCGCCGGTGCACCAGGCAATACGCGATACGGGCCGCGCCGCGTCGCCTATCACCAGGGGCACGCGGTCCAGCCGCGAGGCGATATGCTGCGCCAGCTCGCCCAGGGTGCGTGTGTGCACCACTTCGCCGTGCGAAGCGAGCGCCTGCTCGCCGAAGTTGCCCAGGGCGACGAAATCCAGTTTACGGGCGAGCTGGATGTTGTTGCCGAGTTCGGGGTGGGCATCCAGCGGCAGGTGGTAGGCCAGCAGGCTCACGTCATGCTGCAGCAGGTGGGCGATGCGACGCTTCTTGATCCCGGCCACGACCGGGTCCTCGTTGCGCCAGAAGTACCCGTGGTGCACTAGGAGCGCGTCTGCGCCCCAAGCCGTCGCCGCCTCCAGCACCCGTTGCGAGGCGGTCACGCCGGTAGCAATGCGCCGCACGTCGGCGCGCCCTTCCACCTGCACCCCGTTGGGACTGTAATCGCGAAACCGGTCTATCTCCAGCAGGCTTGCGATATAATTGGAGAGTTCAGTTAGCAGCACCCTTGCACCTCTATTCCGGGACAGGTCGAGATCATACCATGCGCAAATACTGGCTCATGTTCGCACAGGCGACGACGATTGTGCTCGCCGTATTTTTTGTCGTGCACACCCTCAGGCCGGAACTCCTGCCCGCCGTGACGTCGCATGGCGGCGTCGTAACCCTGTATGAAAGCACGGACAACGACGGCGGCAGGATGCCGCGCACCGGCTTTGCAGCCGCCGCAAAGAAGGTAATGCCGACCGTCGTCAACATCTTTACCACCACGGTGACCAAGGCGCCGCCCAACCCGTTCCCGAACGACCCGGCTTTCCGCTACTTTTTCGGAGATCCCTTCGGCGACAATGGCCAGCCGCAGCTCAGCTCCAGCCTGGGATCGGGCGTGATCGTCAGCAAGGACGGCTACATCCTGACCAACCACCATGTGATCGAGTCCGCCGACGAGATCGAGGTCGCGCTTTCCGACGGACGGCATGCGCCGGGCCACGTGGTCGGCTCCGACCCGGAGACAGACCTCGCAGTGATCAAGGTCAACATGCCGGGCCCGCCGCTGCAGCCCATCACCTTCGGCCACTCCGACCAGGCGCATGTGGGCGACATCGTGCTGGCGGTGGGCAATCCCTTCGGCGTCGGCGAGACCGTCACCATGGGCATCATCAGCGGCCTGAAGCGCAGCCATCTGGGATTGAACACCTTCGAGAACTTCATCCAGACCGATGCCGCGATCAATCCCGGCAACTCGGGCGGGGCGCTGGTGGACGTGAACGGCAACCTGATCGGCATCAACAGCGCGATCTACTCGCCCAACGGCGGCTCGCTGGGCATCGGCTTCGCCATTCCCGTGAGCACCGCGAAGAAGATCATGGAGCAGATCATCCAGACCGGCTCGGTGACCCGCGGCTGGATAGGCGTAGGCGTGCAAGACCTCACACCGGAACTGGCGTCATCCTTCAAGCTGGGCAATACGCAGGGCGTGCTGATCCGCGAAGTGCTGCGCGGCGGCCCGGCGGACCGCGCAGGGGTCAAGCGCGGCGATATTCTGACCATGATAGCCGGCAAGCCGCTGCCGGATTCCACGACTATGCTGGATGTGATTTCTGCGCTCCCGCCCGGCAAGAGCGTGCCGCTCAAGCTGGTCCGCAACCAGTCGGACAAAGTGCTGCAGGTCACCATAGGCAAGCGGCCCAAACCCAAATCACAGGACTGACACGCCGGGTGCGGCAGGACCGCCCCGGCGCGCTACGCCTGCTTTTCCGCCTCCTGCCCGCCGGGCTTGACCCATCTGGCCGCCAGCAGGCCCGCCTCGTACAGCAACCACAGGGTGCCCGCGAACAGCAGCATGGAGCCCGCGTCCGGCGGCATGAAGATGGCTCCGGCGACTGTCGCGCCGAAGATGACGTAGCGGCGGATATGTTTGAGCTTGTCGAGCGTCACCACCCCCATGCGCACCAGCACGACAACCACCACCGGCACCTGGAAGGCCATGCCGAAGGCGAGGAACATTGTCAGCACGAAGCTCAGGTAGTTCTCGATGTCCGTCATCACGGCCACTCCCTGGGGGGCGCTCTTGAAGATGTAGCCGAACACGATGGGAAAGATGGCGAAATAGGCCACCGCCATGCCCGCCACGAACAGCAGGGTGCTGGCCACGATCAGCGGCAGCATCAGGCGCTTTTCGTGGCGGTACAGCCCCGGCGCGACGAAGCGCCAGCCCTGGTACAGAATATACGGCAGCGCCACCAGGAAGGCAGCCATGGCCGCAACCTTGATCGGCACGAAGAATGGGGTGGTGACGCCGGTGGCGATCATCTTGCCCCCCGCGGGCAACTGGGCCAGCATGGGCTTGGCCAGCAGGGTGTAGAGCTTGTTGGAGAACGGGACCGCGCAAACGAATGCGACGACAAACCCGAGCATGGAATTTATCAGGCGCTTGCGCAGCTCGATCAGGTGGGCTATGAATTGCTCGGCGGTGCTCATCGCTTGGGCGATGTCTGGTCAGTTTCGGATGCAGCGGGGAGGTGTTTGGCCGCAGCGGTATTGATCTCCTGCACCTGCTGGTCCACCGCCTGGGTGGCGGACTTCGTTCCCTGCTGCAGCGCCTGCTCCGCACGCCGCGCTTCCTCCTTCAGCTGCTGCTGCATCTCGCGAAACTCGTCGATCGCCATGTCGCGAGCCATGTCGGCCTTGACGCCGTTGACGTAGCGTTGCGCGCGCGCCCACAGCATGCCCAGCGTGCGCGCGACCTTGGGCAGCTGCTCCGGCCCGACCACGACCAGCGCAACGACCAGGATCACCATGAGTTCGGTAAAGGAAATGCCAAACATGACGGCTTCGGTATTGCCGGGGAGATGTCCGGAACGCAGCGGCCGCTCAGGCCTTGGTCTGCGTCTTGTCCTTTACCTCGCCTTCGATGGTGTGCCCGCCCTGCTGGTGCTCCACCTGCTTGGCGGCTTCCTCTTCTTCGCTCTTCATGCCTTCCTTGAATCCCTTGACGGCGCCGCCGAGGTCCTTGCCCAGATTGCGCAGCTTGCCGGTGCCGAAGATCAGCACCACGACCACCAGAACGATCAGCCAATGCGTTATGCTCATGCCACCCATGTTGCTCTCCTCAGTATCTAGATCGGGGCGAAGTGCCGGAGGGGTCCGCCGCCGATAATATGCAAATGCAGATGAAACACCAGCTGGCCACCGCCCTTGCCGGTGTTGATCGCGGTCTTGAAACCGTCCCGCAAACCCTGTTCGCCCGCCAGCTTAGGCGCAAGCAGCAGCATCTTGCCCAGCAGCGCCGCATGCTTTTCCTCGGCCTCCGCCAGCGAAGCCAGGTGCAGTTTCGGGATGATCAGGAAATGCACCGGTGCAACGGGTTTGATGTCGTTGAACGCCAGCACCTCGTCATCCTCATACACCTTGGTGCACGGTATCTCGCCGCGCACGATCTTGCAGAAGAGGCAGTCATCCGCCATGACTACGCTTTCCTCCCCGCCTTTTCCGTTATGCCGGAGATGCCCTCGCGCCGTGCCAGCTCCGTGAGCACAGCGTCGGCGCTCAAGCCATGCTGTGCCAGCAACACCATGCAGTGAAACCACAGGTCGGCGATCTCATACACCAGATGGGTCTTGTCCCCACCCTTGGCCGCGAGCACGACCTCCGTCGCCTCCTCGCCGATCTTCTTGAGGATGGCATCCTCGCCCTTGCTGAACAGCCTGGCGACGTAGGAGGTGTCGGGGGCTGCCCCCTTGCGTGCCTCCAGGGTTTCCGCCAGCCGCTCGAGAATGTCGTTGCTCATTTCTTGTATATCTCTTCAGGCGCCTTCAGCACCGGATCAATTTCCACCCACTGGCCATTTTCCAGCCGGCTGAAAAAGCAGCTTGCCCTTCCGGTATGGCAGGCGATGCCGCCCATTTGCTCGACCTGCAACAGCACCACGTCGTTATCGCAGTCAATACGGATTTCGTTCACCTTCTGCACATGGCCGGATTCCTCACCCTTGTGCCACAATTTCTTGCGAGAACGCGACCAGTATACCGCTTCGCCGGACTCAGCGGTGCGCTTGAGCGCCTCGCGGTCCATCCAGGCCACCATCAGCACCCGGCCGCTCGCCGCATCCTGGGCAATCGCGGTCACCAAGCCGTCTCCCGACCAGTTTACCCTGTTCAGCCAGGCTTCATTCTTCATAACCGCACCTCCGACACGTTACTCGCGCAGCCAGCCGCTTGCGGGAGGAGGTGCGATGCGGTTATTCCCGCACTCGCCGCTATCGCGCACCGTGTCATAACCGCACCTCTATCCCGCGCTCGGCCATATAGGCCTTGGCCTGCGGCACGGTGTATTCGCCGAAATGGAAGATGCTGGCGGCCAGCACGGCATCCGCGCCGCCCAGCTTCACGCCGTCCACCAGATGCTGCAGATTGCCCACGCCGCCGCTGGCGATCACGGGAATCTCCAGCGCGGCGGTGACCGCGCGCGTGAGCGCGAGATCAAAACCGCCTTTCTGGCCGTCGCGATCCATGCTGGTCAGCAGGATCTCGCCCGCGCCCAGCTCCTGCATCTTCTTCGCCCATTCCACCGCATCCAGCCCGGCGGCACGGCGCCCGCCGTGTGTGAACACTTCCCACTTGTCCGGCCCGGTCTGCTTGGCATCTATGGCCACCACGATGCACTGCGAGCCGTAGCGCGAGGCGGCGTCGGCCACCAGTTGCGGGTTCATAACGGCGGAGGTATTGATGCTCACCTTGTCCGCGCCGGCATTGAGCAGCCGGCGCACGTCCTGCACCTCGCGCACGCCGCCGCCCACGGTGAGCGGGATGAACACCTGCTCGGCCACCTGCTCGATGATGCGGTAGATGATGCCGCGGTCATCGGAACTGGCGGTGATGTCGAGAAAGGTCAGCTCGTCCGCACCCTGTTCGTCGTAGCGGCGGGCGATCTCCACCGGGTCGCCCGCATCGCGCAATTCTACGAAGCTTACGCCCTTGACCACCCGTCCCGCGGTGACGTCCAGGCATGGAATGATGCGCTTGGCCAGCATGTTCAGCCTTCCGGAAGCAGGAACTCAGTGCCCGGCGGGCAGCTTGGGCGCGAGCTCGTCGGCCAGCGCCTGGGCGCCCTTGAAATCCAGCGTGCCTTCGTAGATGGCGCGCCCCGTGATTGCACCGGCGATTCCCTCCGGCTCGACCGCACAGAGCTTGCGCACGTCATCCAGGTTGGTGATGCCGCCGCTGGCGATGACCGGCACATGCAGCGGGCGGGCCAGTTCGACGGTCGCATCGATGTTCACGCCGCTCAGCATGCCGTCGCGCCCGATATCGGTGTAGATGATGGCTTCCACCCCGTAACCCTCGAAGCGCTTGGCCAGGTCGGCCACGTCGTGGCCGGTCAGCTTGGACCAGCCGTCCACGGCCACCTTGCCGCCCTTGGCGTCCAGCCCCACCATGATGTGGCCCGGAAAGGCGTCGCAGGCCTCGTGCAGGAAGCCCGGCGTCTTGACGGCCGCGGTGCCGATGATGACGTAACTCACGCCGATGTCGAGATAGCGTTCTATCGTGTCGAGGTCGCGGATGCCGCCGCCGAGCTGCACCGGAACAGCGTCGCCCACGGCTGCAACGATGGCGCGGATTGCGGCTTCATTCTTCGGCTTGCCGGCAAAAGCCCCGTTCAGGTCGACCAGATGCAGACGGCGCGCGCCCTGCTCCACCCAGTGCTTCGCCATTGCGGCCGGGTCTTCCGAGAATACCGTGGCATCCTCCATGACGCCCTGGCGCAGGCGCACGCAATGGCCGTCCTTCAAGTCAATTGCGGGTATGATCAGCATGGCAGTATTTTAAACGAACAAGGGTTAAACGGGGTTCCAGTTCACAAAATTCCGCAGCAGCGTGAGCCCGGCATGCGCGCTCTTCTCGGGGTGAAACTGTGCGGCAAAAATATTATCCCGCGCCACCGCGCAGGTGAAGGGATCGGGGTAGCAGCTGGTGCCCTGAACGAGCGCATCGTCGCGCGGCTGCACGTAATAGCTGTGCACGAAGTAGAACCGCGCATCCTGCGAAATGTCCCGCCACAGGGCATGCTCGCCCTGCGTTACCTGGTTCCAGCCCATGTGCGGAACTTTCAGGCGCTCGCCCTGGGCGTCGTGAAGGTCGTGAGCGAATCGCACCACCCTGCCTGGAAGCACGCCCAGGCCCGGCGTATCGCCCTCGCTGCTGTGTTCGAACAGCATCTGCAACCCGATGCAGATGCCGAGAAAAGGCTTGCTGCGCGCGGCTTCCAGCACCGCATCGCGCAGGCCGCCGGAGCCCAGTTCGCGCATGCAGTCGGGCATCGCGCCCTGGCCGGGGAAGACCACGCGGCGAGCGTTCGCCACGACCTCGGGCTCGCTCGTCACCGCGATGGACGCGTCCGGCGCCACCTTGCGCAGTGCATTGTGCACCGAGCGCAGGTTGCCCATGCCGTAATCAACAACCGCAATATCCGTCATGCTTGTTATGGTACTAACGGGTAAACCGAATCCACTGTTGTTATAGTGCGCCCTTGGTGGATGGCAGCACGCCCTCCATGCGCGGATCCGTCTCCAGCGCAATGCGCAGGGCGCGGCCAAACGCCTTGAATATGGTCTCCGCCTGGTGGTGCGCATTGTCGCCCGCCAGGTTGTCGACGTGCAGCGTCACCAGCGCGTGGTTGACGAAGCCCTGAAAGAACTCTCGCACCAGGTCGACTTCGAACTCGCCTATGGTGGCGCGCACGAAATCGACATTGAACACCAGGCCGGGGCGCCCGGACAGGTCCAGCACCACGCGCGACAACGCCTCGTCCAGCGGCACATAGGAATGGCCATACCGGCGCAGGCCCTTCTTGTCGCCCACCGCCTCCTTGAACGCCTGGCCCAGGGTGATGCCGATGTCTTCCACAGTGTGGTGGCCGTCGATATGCAGGTCGCCCTTGGCGGTGATTTCCATGTCCATCAGCCCATGCCGCGCCACCTGGTCCAGCATGTGCTCAAGGAAGGGTACCCCGGTGTCGAACCTGGCCGCGCCGCTGCCGTCCAGGCCGAGCCGGACGCTGATCTGCGTTTCCAGGGTGTTGCGGGATACTTGCGCGCTACGCATATTCAACTTTCAGCCCAATGATGAAGACATTGCTGCAATGCAACCATAAATTGTTCGTTCTGCTGCTGCGTGCCGACAGTGACGCGCAGGCAGTTGTCCAGCGCCGGATGCGCGCCATGCAGGTTCTTGATCAGGATGCCGCGCTGCTTCAGCCCCTCGAATACCCGGCCCGCATGCGCCACGCGGAACAGGATGAAGTTTGCCTCGCTCGGATAGGCCCTGACGTCGACCGTGCCCACCAGCCGCTCGTACAACCATGCGCGATCCTCACGGATCTGCGCGGCCTGCCGTTCCAGCACTGCATGATGATCCAGCAGCACCTCAGCGACCAGTTGCGGCAGCACGCCGACATTATACGGCAAGCGCAGCTTTTCCAGCTGCTCAAGCCACGGCTTGCCGCCTGCCAGGAAGCCCAGGCGCAAGCCCGCCATGCCCAGCTTGGAGAAGGTGCGCATCACCAGCAGGTTGGGGTAGCGCGCCAGCAAGGGAATGAAACTGGCATCGGTGAAGGCGTAATAGGCCTCGTCCACCACCACCAGGCCCGGCGCCGCCTCGAGGATGCGGATAAGCGCATCGTGATCGAACAGGTTGCCGGTAGGGTTGTTGGGGTAGGCCAGAAAGATCAGCGCGGGGCGGTGGCGCTCGACGGCCTCCAGCACGGCGGGCAGATCGAGGCTGAAATCCTCGCGCAACGGCACGCCCGCGTATTGCATGCCGGTGAAGGCCGCGATCATTTTGTACATCACGAACGAGGGCTCCACGCCCAGCAGCACCGCGCCCGGCTTGTTCAGGGCCAGCGCGAGCAGCTGGATGATCTCGTCGGAGCCGTTGCCCAGGAGCACGTCCACCCCCTCGGACAATCCGGCGACAGCGCGTATCTTCTCCTTCAGGCTGCGCGCGGCTGCATCCGGATAGCGGTTGAGGGGCGCATCCATCACCAGCCGGGCGATCTCCTGAGCCAGTTCCTGCGGCAGCGAATAGGGGTTTTCCATCGCATCCAGCTTGATCATGTCGCTCATGGGCGGCACATGATATGCGTGCAGTGCAAGCACCTCCTGACGCAGCAGGGCTTGCGGTGTGACGGCGTTGGGGACGGCTCGCATCTTTGTATTGTAGCGGTTAACCGGCGATATTCTACCGTACCGCGGGTACTCTTGCAGGCCTATTCCCCAAACGTGCGGACGCTCGGCCGGCTCGTTTCTTCTCGCCGCAGCACCGGCGGAGGCCAGTGGCGCTTCTTGACGCACAACGGCCCGGCGCACAGAATGTCATCATCAAGACACCATAACCGCGGCAAATCTCAAGGAGACGGCAATGTACCAACGCATCATGGTTCCCGTGGACGGCAGCGAAACTTCGCGCACCGCCCTGCAGGAGGCCATCAAGCTGGCGCAGCAATTCAATGCCCGCCTGAAGCTTGTTCACGTTGTTGAAAATGCACGCGTTTTCGACGCAGAAGGAATGGTGGACTACGCAGCACTGCGCGAGATCGCCGCCAAGGGCGGAGAGCAGATCCTCGCGCGCGGCAAGGAAATGGCTGCCCAGGCGGGAGTCGCCGCCGAAACGGCGCTGCTCGAGGCCGGCGGGGACCGCAACGAAAATGTGATCGTATCCGAAGCAAAGCAGTGGCTGGCCGAACTGGTGGTGATTGGCACCCATGGCCGCTCCGGCATCAGCCGGTTATTGTTCGGCAGCGTGGCGGAAGGGGTGGTCCGCGGCGCGACCATGCCGGTGCTGTTGATCCGCGGCCAGCACTAGCGCCGCCCATCCCCTGCCGGCGCGGCGCTCCCGCGCCGCCCGCTCTTTGCGCTATTTGCCGAAAAACGACATGCGCGACATGATGCGGTCCTTCAGCAGGAACTGGTGCTGCAGGGCGCCTGCCAGGTGCAGCGCAATGACGGCCAGCAGGGCATACGCCAGCGCGGCATGCACGCCATGCGCAGCATAATCGTCAAAATCCTTGGGCAGCGAACCGGTGTGCGCGAGCAGTACGCGGAACAGATTGGTGGAGAATGCGAGCGCCATGCCGGCCGCCACCACCAGCACCGTCAGGGTGTACAGCAGGTGATGGATGGCCACGGCCAGCTTGTCTGCCAGCGGTTTGCCGCTCACCAGGGGCGCGGGCCGGGGCGTGGTCACGCGCACGACGAGACGCACAATGGTGAACGCCAGGATCAGCAGCCCGAGCGCGGCATGCAGCTTGAGCATGCCGACCTTCTGCGGATCGGAATTTTCCACATCGCCCAGGATCACGCCGCCGTAAAAAATCGCGCCCAGGATGGCGAGGGCGAGCAACCAGTGCAGGAAGACCAGGGCGGGGTGATAGCGTTTCACTTCTGCAGACATGCGAACTCCTCATGGGTGACAGGTGGGAAAGGCCGGAAGGTATCGGAAAGCGCGGGCCATGGCAAGCGGGGGCCGGCCGAAGTGCGCATTCGACACAAGGTCGGCGATCAAATCAGGGGAAACTCCGCGATGACCTGGTAGCTGACCCCATCGCCGCCCGGGACCGACTGTACCAGCGCGAAGCTTTCCACGTGCCAACGCGACGGCGGCACCTCCGGCAGGGGCGCGTCCCGCCATTTTGCATGGCGCAGCAGGGTAAGGTGGGGCTGGTATTCGGAGTGGCCGTCAAAATGGAAGCGATGACGGAGCAAGCTTTGCTCCAGGTCCTTGACTAATTGGACCAAGGCGGCGGGCACACGGCTGGGGGCGGCGTAGACGATGTGGTTGTGGCCCCAGTAGCGCGCGAGGTCGAAGGCCACATCGAACTTGCGGCCATTCACCTCCTGCGCCGCCAGCTTCAGCGCCTCGAGGCGGTGCGCCCCCACTCCGCCCACAAACACCAGGGTCGCATGCAAATTGGCCGCACCCATGGCCTTGCCTCCGCACCGCTCGCGCAAGCCGGGCTGCCAGGCCGCCAGCGCGGCCTGTTCGCGCGGGCTGGGCCACAGCGCGAAGAAAACGCGCACAGTGCGCTCTATATCGCCGGTCGTCATGCGCCCTAGCTTACGACGCCCCCGGCCATATTGCCATGCCCATCGAGATTTCACTCCTGGCGAGCCCACCCTCTCGTGAGGGTCGAGAGTTGCCCGCGCTTGCGGTAAAATGGGCAGCTTGCAATACAGCCCTGACCCGATGACCACCCGCCTGCGCGAAATCCCGTACAACTACACCTCGTTCTCCGACCGCGAGATCGTCATTCGCATTCTCGGGCAGGAGGCGTGGCAGATCATCGAAGGCCTGCGTATCGAGCGCCGCACCGGCCGTTCCGCGCGCATGCTGTACGAGGTGCTGGGCGACATCTGGGTGATCCAGCGCAATCCCTATCTCCAGGACGACCTGCTGGGCAACCGCAAGCGGCGCGAAGCCCTGGTCGACGCCTTGCGCCACCGGCTGCAGGCGATCGAAGCGCGGCGCCAGGACAACGAAGCCGTGCGCCGATTGCTGGAGATGGCGAACGCCGCGGTAGACGCCTTTGCCGCCGAATTCGAGGAGACGCTGCACCTGCGCAAGCGCACGCTGCGCACCCTCTCGCGCATCACGCGGCGCGACAACATCGCATTCGACGGCCTGGCGCGCGTCTCGCACGTAACCGACGCCACCGACTGGCGCGTGGAATACCCCTTCGTGGTGCTGACCCCGGATACCGAGAAAGAGATCGGCGCGCTGGTGCGCGCCTGCATCAAGCTCGGCCTGACGCTGATTCCGCGCGGCGGCGGCACGGGCTACACCGGCGGCGCCGTGCCGCTGGACAAGCTTTCCGCAGTCATCAACACCGAAAAACTGGAACAGCTTTCCCCCATAGAGATGCTCGCGCTGCCAGGCCTGGAGGAAGTCACGGCGACCATACACTGCGGGGCCGGAGTGGTGACGCGGCGCGTGATGGAGATTGCAGAGGCAAACGGCCTGGTGTTTGCGGTGGACCCCACCTCGGCGGACGCCTCCTGCATCGGCGGCAACGTGGCGATGAACGCGGGCGGCAAGAAAGCGGTGCTGTGGGGCACGGCGCTGGACAACCTGGCTTCCTGGCGCATGGTGACGCCGGACGGCCTGTGGATGGACATTGAGCGCCTGGACCACAACCTGGGCAAGATCCACGACGTGGACGTGGCTCGCTTCCGCATCACCCGCTACGACAAGAAGCTCAAGCATCCGCTGGGCGAGCCGGAGATACTGGAGATTCCCGGGCGCGCCTTCCGCAAGGCGGGGCTGGGCAAGGACGTCACCGACAAATTCCTCTCCGGCCTGCCCGGCATCCAGAAGGAAGGCTGCGACGGCATCATCACCTCCGCCCGTTTCATCCTGCACCGCGCCCATGCCCACACGCGCACGGTCTGCCTGGAATTCTTCGGCCAGGTGCGCGAGGCGGTGCCGGCCATCGTGGAGATCAAGAACTACCTCGACGCCCACCCCGCCACGGAACTGGCCGGGCTGGAGCATCTGGACGAGCGCTACCTCAAGGCCGTGGGCTACGCCACCAAGGCCAGACGCGCGGAACGGCCCAAAATGGTGCTGCTCGCGGACGTGGTGAGCGACGACGAGCGCGCAGCCGGCGAGGCGGCCTCGGAGATCGTGCGCCTGGCCAACCTGCGCCACGGCGAGGGCTTCATCGCGGTGTCGGCGGAGGCGCGCAAGAAATTCTGGCTGGACCGCGCGCGCACGGCCGCCATCGCCAAGCACACCAACGCCTTCAAGATCAACGAGGACGTGGTGATCCCGCTGGAGCGCATGGGCGACTATTGCGACGGGGTGGAGCGGATCAACATCGAGCTGTCGCTCACTAACAAGCTCCGGCTGCTGGACGAGCTGGCGGAATTCTTCGGCGGTGATCTGCCGCTGTTCTACCAGGACGACCAGACGCTGGGCGATGCCGAACTGCTGGGCAACCGCCCGCAGCAGGCGCGCGAACTGCTGGCGGACGTCTACGCGCGCTGGCAGGGGCTGCTCGACAATCTCGACGGCCCCGCCGGCGATGGCGCCGCGCCGGGGCGCACCGTGTTCCATGCCTTGCAGGACCACAGCATCCGCGCCTCGTGGAAGCAGGAGGTGCGCGGACCGCTGCACCAGATCTTCAGCGGCGGAACCTACCAGACCATACTGGAGCAGTGCGACGCCATCCATGCGCGGGTGCTGAAGAGCCGGGTGTTCGTTGCGCTGCACATGCACGCCGGTGATGGCAACGTGCACACCAACATCCCGGTGAACTCCGACGACTACGGGATGCTGCAGCAGGCCAACGGCGCGGTGGATCGCATCATGCGGCTGGCGCGCGACCTGGGCGGGGTGATCTCGGGCGAACACGGCATCGGCATCACCAAGTTCGACTTTCTCGAGGAAAGCGAACTCGCGCCCTTCGCAGCCTACAAGGAAAAGGTAGACCCGGAAGGCCGCTTCAACCGCGGCAAGCTGCTCAAGGGCTCCAACCTGGAGCGCGCCTATACGCCCAGCTTCAACCTGCTCGACCTGGAAAGCCTGATCCTGGAACAGAGCGAGCTGAAAAGCATTTCCGACTCGATCAAGGATTGCCTGCGCTGCGGCAAGTGCAAGCCGGTGTGCAACACCCATATTCCGCGCGCCAACCTGCTGTATTCGCCGCGCAACAAGATTCTGGGCACCTCGCTGCTGGTGGAAGCCTTCCTCTACGAGGAGCAGACCCGGCGCGGCATTTCCATTGCGCACTTCGACGAATTCAGCGACGTGGCCGACCATTGCACGGTGTGCCACAAGTGCAAGCCCCCCTGCCCGGTCAATATCGACTTTGGCGACGTTTCCATCGCCATGCGCAATTTCCTGCGCCAGCAGGGCAAGAAGAAATTCAACCCCGGCACCGCGGCGGCGATGGCGTTCCTCAACGCCACCGACCCAACCACGATCAAGGCGATGCGCAAGGTGATGATAAGCTGGGGCTACAAGGCCCAGCGCCTGGGCTACAAGCTGGCCAAACGCTTCCACCTGGCCTCGCCCCAAACCCAGCATCCGCCGGCCACGCTGGGGCGGGCGCCGCTGAAGGCGCAGGTCATTCACATGATCAACAAGCCCATGCCCGGCAAGCTGCCGAAGCGCACCTCGCGCGCGCTGCTGGACATCGAGGACAGCACCGTGGTGCCGGTAATCCGCAATCCGCACAAAGTGACGGACGATTCGGAAGCCGTGTTCTATTTCCCCGGCTGCGGCTCGGAACGGCTATTCAGCCAGGTGGGGCTGGCCACCCAGGCCATGCTGTACGACCTGGGCGCGATAACCGTGCTGCCGCCCGGCTACCTGTGCTGCGGCTACCCGCAGACCGCGGCCGGCCAGGCGGACCGCGGCGACGCCATCACCACGCAGAACCGCGTGCTGTTCCACCGCGTCGCCAACACGCTGAACTACCTGGACATCAAGACGGTCATCGTGTCCTGCGGCACCTGCATGGACCAGTTGCTGAAGTACCAGTTCGAGAAGATCTTCCCCGGCTGCCGCCTGCTCGACATCCACGAATACCTGCTGGAAAAAGGCGTCAAGCTGCAGGATGTCGGCGGCGCGCGCTTCATGTACCACGACCCCTGCCACACCCCGATGAAGACCCACCAGCCGCTGAAAGTGGTGAACCAGTTGATCGGCTCGCCGGTTGCACTGACCGACCGCTGCTGCGGCGAATCCGGCACGCTCGCCGCCACGCGCCCGGACATCTCGACCCAGGTGCGCTTCCGCAAGGAAGAGGAAATCCGCAAGGGTGCGGATGCGCTGCGCAGCGACGGCTTCGAGGGTGAGGTCAGGATACT
>DATFUZ010000093.1:0-40128 GCA_035260545.1 Gallionellaceae bacterium
GCATGGTGTCGATGTACATGCGCTCGCGTGTGACCCTGGGGGCCTTGTTGTATTCCACGAGGATCTGCCGGAAGCGGCTGGCATCGCCCTGCGCACTGGCGATCACGGCCTGCTTGTACCCCTCGGCCTGTTGCCTCAGGCGTGCCGCCTCGCCCGTGGCGCGCGGCACCACGTTGTTGGCATAGGCCATGCCCTCGTTCTTCTGGCGTTCTTCGTCCGCCTTGGCCTTGACCGCATCGTCGAACGCGGCCTGCACTTCCTGCGGCGGCTGCGCATTCTGCAGGGACACCTGGCTGATCTGGATTCCGGTCTTGTAGCGGTCCAGCAGATCCTGCATCAGCTTGGTGGTGTCCTGCACGACCTGCCCCTGCCCTTCATACAGCACATTGTTGATCGTGCTCTTGCCCACCACCTCGCGGATGGAGGTTTCGGCGATCTGACGCACCAGTTCGCTGTCGTCAGGCGTGCCGTTCATGCCGATCGGCATCCGGTTGTTGAACAGGTAATCGGTCACGTTCTTGATCGAGTATTGCACGGCGATCTGGACGTCGACGATGTTCTCGTCATCGGTCAGCATCTGCGACTCCTGCAGCATCTGGTTCTTGATGCTGTCGCGATAACCCACCTCCACGGTGCGCACCTGCGCCGTGTTGATGACGTCGACCGATTCCATGGGGTAAGGCAGATGCCAATGCGGGCCGGGCTGGGTCGTTTCGATGTACTTGCCGAAACGCAGCACGACGCCGCGCTCGTTCGAGTCCACCTTGTAGAATCCGCTGCCTGCCCACACCAGCAGCACGAGGCCGATGATCAGGCCTATGCCGACGCCGCCAGGGCCGCCGGCACCGCCGCCGCCGGCACCGCCGCCTTTTCCGCCGAGCAATGCCGCAAGCTTCTTATTCAGGTTGCGCAGCATCTCCTCGAGGTCGGGCGGGCCTTTCTTCCTGTTGCCCCATTGCGGGTCGTTTGCCATAGTCTGCCCTATTTGTAATTCAGTTGTCGTTCAACGGATGCCATTCGCGTATCGGGGGCTGCGGCTTTTCGGCATCCCTCGCCTCTGCCAATGCCGCCCTCAGGTCGGCCAGACCGGCGCCGGTTTTGGCGCTCAGACGTACGCTGCGGATTTTACCATACTCGTCGCGCTCGACACCCGGTTCCATCCCCGCGACATCGATCTTGTTGTAAACCAGTATCTGCGGTATGGCTTCCGCGCCGATTTCTGCCAGCACCTTGTTGACCTCGGTGACCTGGCCGCGCCATTCCGCGTTGCCGGCGTCGACCACATGCAGCAGCAGGTCGGCCTGGGCAGTCTCTTCCAGCGTGCTGCGAAACGCGGCGACCAGGCCGTGCGGCAGGTGGCGGATGAATCCCACGGTATCGGAAAGCACGACCTGGCGGCGCGTGTTACCTTCGAGGAACACCTTGCGGGCCGTCGTATCGAGCGTGGCGAACAACTGGTCGGCGGCGTAGGCGCCCGCGCTGGTGAGACGGTTGAACAGCGTGGATTTGCCCGCGTTGGTGTAGCCGACGATGGAAACCGACATCACGTCGGAGCGGTCGCGGGCGCGCCGTTGCACCTCGCGGTGGCGCTTGAGCTGGCGCAAGCGCTCGTTGAGCAGTTGCACCCGCCGGTCGAGCTTGCGCTTGTCGAGTTCGAGCTGGGTCTCGCCGGGGCCGCGCGCGCCCACGGCGTGGCGCTGTTGTTCCATGTTGATATTCATGCCGACCAGGCGGCTGGACAGATATTTGAGCTGGGCCAGTTCCACCTGCACCTTGCCTTCGTGGCTCTTCGCGCGCAGGGCGAAAATGTCCAGGATCAGCATGGTGCGGTCAATCACGCGCGCCTGGATCTTGGCCGCCAGATTGCGCATCTGCGCCGGAGTAAGGTCATGATTGAAAATCACCAGAGGCGCGTCGAGCCGTTCTGCCGTCGCGGCAATTTCCTCGACCTTGCCGCTGCCGGCAAAGGTTGCAGCATCGGGCCGCTGCCGCTTTCCCTCGATGAGGGCGAGCACGCTCACGCCGGCGCTTTCCGCCAGCAGACGCAACTCCGTCAGGGTTTCCGCGTAATCAGGTTCACCAAAATCCAGGCTGACCAGCACCGCATTGTTTGCGGCCACAGCGGTCTGGTCAGGCATTAATCCTCGTCGAACGGGATCGTAATCGCCTTGGACGGGACGATGGTGGAGATCGCGTGCTTGTAGACCATCTGGGTGATGGTATTTTTCAGCAGCACCACGTACTGGTCGAACGATTCGATGTTGCCTTGCAGCTTGATGCCGTTCACCAGGTAGATAGCGACCTGCACATGCTCCTTACGCAAGGCGTTCAGGAACGGGTCTTGTAGATGTTGCCCTTTAGTGCTCATATTTAGCTCTCTGTTGTTGTGGTTACGCCGGGCGATTACTTTACTGGATTTTTGCCGCCAGCGAAAGTGCTAATTTTGCCAAGCGCGCCTCGCCGTGCCATTCGCGCTGGCGGCTACGGTGTGTGGAACAGGCGCCGGAAGTTTGCCGTGGTGGCGCGGCCGATTTCGTCCGGCGCAACCCCGCGCAGGCGGGCGATCTCCTCCGCCACGTGCTTCACATAGGCCGGCTGGTTGAGTTTGCCGCGGAACGGCACCGGCGCCAGGTAAGGCGAGTCCGTTTCGATCAGCATCCGGTCCAGGGGGATTTCCTGCGCTACTACCTTCAGGGCTGCCGCGCTCTTGAAGGTGACGATGCCGGAAAACGAGATATAGAAGCCCAGCGCCATTGCCGCCCGCGCTGTCTCCAGGCTTTCCGTGAAGCAATGCATCACGCCGCCTACCTGCTCTGCGCCCTCTTCCTGCATGATGCGCAAGGTGTCTGCCGCCGCCTCGCGGGTGTGAATGATCAGCGGTTTGCCGCAGCATATGGCCGCCCGGATGTGGGTGCGAAAGCGCTCGCGCTGCCACTCCAGGTCGCCCTTGAGGCGGAAATAATCCAGCCCGGTTTCGCCTATCGCCACCACCTTGGGATGCGCCGCCAGTTGCACCAGTTGGTCAACACTTGGCTCGGCATCCAGTTCGTGGTCGGGGTGGACGCCCACCGAGGCATATACATGGGGATATTTCTCGGCCAGCGCCAGGATCTGCGGAAGCTTGTCCAGGCTGACCCCCACGCACAAGGCATCGCTCACCTCGTTCCGACGCATGTTTTCCAGCACCTCGTCCAGGTTTTCGGCGAGTTCAGGGAAGTTGATATGGCAGTGCGAGTCGATGTACATAACGGGTTCAGGGCACAGATTCCAGCGCCATTTGCTGGTAGGAAAGGAACAGGGATTCAAACAGGAGACGCGGGTTCAGGGGATGCAGGGCTTCCCGCCGCGCCGCCGCGAGTTCCTTCTGGTAGCGGGCGAGCGCCAGGACGGGGATGCGTCCGGCGAGCTCCTCGACGGCCTTTGCCTGGGCCGGGTGGTAGCGCACGGTGCCGGCCAGTTTCGCGCTGGCGAGGTCATAGCACCACTGCTGCAGCCAGTGAATCACCTGCGCCGGTTCTGACTTCTGCAATTGTTCAGCGAGGGCAAGCGCGTCGAGGCGCGCCGGCTGCCGGATGTCCTGCAGCAAGCGCGCGTATTCTTCCGGCTCACCGCCCGCCTCCGCCATGCGCACCGCCGCCAGCGGCGCAAAACCGGCGCGTGCGAGGACCACGGCGGGGTCGGCGACGCCAGCCTGCTCCAGCCATGCGCGGCTCGTATCGGGCGAAGGCATGGGCAACGCCAGCGCCACGCAGCGGCTGCGTATTGTGGGCAGCAATTGCTGGGGCTTGTGCGACACCAGAATGAGAATCATGCGCGAGGTCGGCTCCTCCAGCGTCTTCAGCAAGGCGTTGGCCGCCGCGGTATTCATAGCCTCCGCCGGGTGGATCAGCACCACGCGATGGCCGCCCTGATGCGCGGAAAGGTTGGCGAAATCGCCCAGCGCACGCACCTGATCCACGGTGATCTGCCGCGAGGGCCTCTTCTTGCCGCCTTCGCGCGCCTCGCCATCGTCGGATTCCGCTAGCGCCTGTGGCTGCAGCAGCCGAAAATCGGGGTGCGTTTCCTGCAGGAACCAGCGGCAGGAGGGACACTCCCCGCAGGCAAGTCCGTCTGCGGCCGGCTGTTCGCACAGCAGGGATTGCGCCATGTTCAAGGCAAAATCGAGCTTGCCCGTGCCTTGCGGTCCTTTCAGCAGAATCGCGTGGGGCAGCCGGATGCGCAACCCGTTCCAGCGCTGCCACGATTCGTGCTGCCAGGGATAGGGAGTGGCCATGGTTAGAGCGAGGAAATGACCGGGGCCAGGCTGGCCTTCACCTCTTCCGGGGTCTTGCTGGCGTCGATCAGCACGAAACGCTCGGGGTGTTTGCGGCAGCGGTTCAGGTAGGCCTGGCGCACCTTCTCGAAAAACGGGCCCTGCTCCTGCTCGAAGCGGTCCAGCGAGACGTTGTTCGCCAGACGCTGCCGCGCGACGGCGATCGGAATGTCGAACAGCAGTGTGAGATCGGGTTGAAAATCCGCGTGCACCCAGTGCTCGAGCTGTTCCAGCTTGCCGACAGGCATGCCACGGCCGCCGCCCTGGTACGCAAAGCTGGCGTCGCTGAAGCGGTCCGACACCACCCAGGCGCCGCGCCGCAGCGCGGGCTTGATGACGGATTCGATGTGCTCCATGCGCGCGGCGAACATCAGCAGTGCCTCGGTCTCCGCCAGCATGGGCTCATTCAGCACGATCCTGCGCAGCCGCTCGCCCAGCGGTGTGCCGCCTGGCTCGCGCGTGACCAGCACATCCACGCCGCGCTGGCGCAGGGTATCGGCGAACCAGGCGAGATGAGTGCTCTTCCCCGCGCCGTCCACGCCTTCGAAGGTGATGAATTTGGCCCCGCTCACGTTCGCTCCGCCTATTGGTGCAATTGGTACTTGTCAACGGCCCGGTTGTGTTTCGCCAGGGTATCGGAAAACTCCGAGCTGCCATCTCCCCGCGCGACGAAATAGAGCGCATTGGTCTTCGCGGGGTGCAGCACCGCCTGTATCGAGGCCAGCCCGGGCAATGCGATCGGGGTTGGCGTCAGTCCGGCGCGCGTGTAGGTATTATACGGCGTGTCCCGGAGCAGATCGCGCTTGCGCAGGTTGCCGTCGAATTTGGCGCGTATGCCATAGATCACCGCGGGATCGGTTTGCAGCCGCATGCCCTTGCGCAGGCGGTTGATGAACACCCCGGCGATCATGGTGCGGTCCTTGGCCTGCCCCGTCTCCTTTTCCACGATGGAAGCGAGCGTCAATGCCTCGTATGGAGTTTCCAGAGGCAGATCCGGCGCCCGGTTCTTCCAGCTTTCCGCCAAATGGCGCTGCATGGTCTGGTAGGCGCGGCGGTAGATTACAAGGTCGCTGGCGCCCTTGGGGAAGTAGTACTTGTCGGGGAAGAACAGGCCTTCGGCATCTTTTTCCGGCGCGCCGATGCGCTGCAATATCTCGGCATCCGTCAGATTCCTTGTGTCGTGGAGCAGGCCCGGGTTTTCGTTCACCGCCTTGCGGAAGTCGCTGAACATCCAGCCTTCGACGATGCGGATCTCGCCCTGGCTCACGCGCCCTTTGGCCAGCATGTTGAGCAGGCCCCAGGTCGAAATGGGCGCATCGAGTTCGTAATTGCCGGCCTTGATGGCGCCGGACTTGCCGGTAACGCGCGCCAGCCAGACGAAGTCCCGTTCATTTTTCAGCAGGCCGGCGGCCTGCAGTTGTCTGGCCGCGCCCCTGACACTTTCGCCCTGGGTCAGGGAAAAGGAAAACGGCTGCGACGGCAGGGCCAGCGGGCGGGTGACATAGACGGCAACGCTGCCGGCCGCAAGGCCCAACACGACGAGAAGGATCAGCGCCGTAAGGCGTTTAAGTCTGCGCATGTTTGCGTTCGGTATGCAGGCGATGCGTTATATTATCCCAATTCCGCCATGCTCAGCCGGCGGAACGGGACGCGTCACGAGATGCGCGGCAACCGCCAGACGGGCGAGCAGGACGGCGCGATGTCCGGCCTGCTCAAGCGGGCAGACAGCAGTTAAACCTTGCGGAACACCAGGGTGCCGTTGGTGCCGCCAAAGCCGAAGTTGTTGTTCATTGCAACGTCGATCTTCATGCTGCGTGCGGTATTGGCGCAGTAATCCAGGTCGCACTCGGGATCCTGGTTGATGATGTTGATGGTCGGTGGCGCGACCTGGTCGTGTATGGCCAGCACGCAGAACAGCGACTCGATGCCACCGGCGCCTCCCAGCAGGTGGCCGGTCATAGACTTGGTCGAACTGACGGTCAGCTTCTTCGCGTGATCGCCGAACGCCAGCTTGATCGCCTCGGTTTCGTTCTTGTCGCCCAGCGGCGTGGAGGTGCCGTGGGCATTGACGTACTGCACTTGATCGGCGTTGATGCCAGCGTTGCGCAGCGCATTGACCATGCTGCGCTTCGGGCCGTCGGTACTCGGCGCGGTCATGTGGTATGCGTCGGCGCTCATGCCATAGCCGGCGAGCTCGGCATAAATCTTCGCGCCGCGCGCCTTGGCGTGTTCGTATTCCTCCAGCACCAGCACGCCCGCGCCCTCGCCCATGACGAAGCCGTCGCGCTCCTTGTCCCAGGGACGGCTGGCCGTGGCCGGGTCGTCATTACGGGTGGACAGCGCCCGTGCGGAAGAGAAGCCGCCCACCGCCAGCGGGCAAACCGTCGCCTCGGCGCCGCCGGCGATCATCACGTCAGCGTCGCCGTATTCGATGAGGCGCGCGGATTCGCCTATGCTGTGGGTGCCGGTCGTGCATGCGGTGACGACGGAGAAATTCGGTCCCTTCAGCCCGTACATGATGGACAGGTTGCCCGAGATCATGTTGATAATCGTGCCGGGAATGAAGAACGGGGAAATCTTGCGCGCGCCCCCGGCCAGGTAGTCGTTGTGCGTGTCCTCGATCATGGGCAGGCCGCCGATGCCGGAGCTGATGCAGACGCCGATGCGGTCCGCGTTCTGCTCAGTCACCACCAGCCCGGAGTCCTTGAACGCCTCCATGCCGGCCACCAGGCCGTAATGCATGAACACGTCCATGCGGCGTGCGTCCTTGGCCGGCATGTACTGCGACACGTCGAAGCCATTGACTTCGCCTGCGACCTGGCAGGCGAATCCACTTGCATCGAACTTGCTGATCCGGGTAATACCCGATTTACCTGAAAGAATGCTCTTCCAGCTTTGCGGAACATCCAGACCAACGGGCGTGATGGCGCCCAGGCCGGTCACTACGACTCTGCGTTTGGACAAACTATACTCCTGGGGAATCCGGGGGCCGGAATTACTTCTGGTGGGCGTTGACGTAGTCAATGGCCTGCTGCACGGTGGTGATCTTTTCCGCGTCTTCGTCGGGGATCTCGCACTCGAATTCCTCTTACAGCGCCATTACCAGTTCAACGGTATCCAGAGAGTCGGCACCCAGGTCATTGACAAAGGAGGACTCGTTTTTCACTTCGGATTCGTTAACGCCAAGCTGCTCAGCAACGATTTTCTTGACGCGTTGTTCAATGGTCGACATTGTGTTTCTCCCTACTCCGGTTAAAAATCAAAAAGCGGCGGTATTCTACCAAAATTGCCTGATTTTCCAAACTGCGGATCAATCCATATACATGCCGCCGTTGACATGTATCGTGGTTCCTGTGATGTAGGCTGCGCCGGGCCCGGCCAGGAAGGCAACGGCCGCGGCAACGTCAGCCACCTGCCCCAGCCGCCTCAGCGGCACGTTCTCCACCAGCTTGTCGCGCTGCTCCTGCGGCAGGGCTTCGGTCATGTCCGTGGCGATGAAGCCCGGGGCCACGCAGTTGACGGTAATGTTGCGGCTGCCGATCTCCCGCGCCAGCGACTTGCTGAAGCCTTCCATGCCCGCCTTGGAGGCGGCATAGTTCGATTGCCCGGCGTTGCCCATGCTGCCCACCACCGAGGAGATGTTGATGATGCGGCCAGCGCGGGCCTTCATCATGCCGCGCATCACGGCGCGGCTCATGCGGAACACCGACTTCAGGTTGGTGGACAGGGTGTCGTCCCACTCCTCGTCGGTCATGCGCGCCAGCAGGTTGTCGCGCGTGATGCCCGCGTTGTTCACCAGGATCAGGATCTCGCCGAACTGTTTGCGGATCGCGTCCAGGGTTTGCTCCACCTGGGCGGCGTCATTGACGTTCAGCGCCATGCCCGCGCCCTTGATGCCGGCCGCCGCCAGATATTCGTTGATCGCCTGCGCGCCTTTTTCCGTGGTGGCCGTTCCTACCACGACCACGCCCAGCTTGCCCAGTTCGAGCGCGATGCCCTGGCCTATGCCCCGGCTGGCGCCGGTTACCAATGCTACCTGTCCCTGCAAGCTCATAAATTTCCCCTCGTTGTTTGATTCGCGGACCGCGCCGGTCAGGCCAGCACAGCCAGCGTTGTCGTCACCGCATTGCCGTCGTTCAGCGCCAGAGCCTGCTGGTTGGTGTCAATGCGCTTGTTCAGTCCCATCAGCACCTTGCCCGGTGCGCACTCCACGTTGTGGGTGACGCCGTCGCGGCCGAACTGCTGCACCGTCTCCACCCAGCGCACCGGCGAATAGAGCTGACGCACCAGCGCACTTTTGATCGCAGCCGGGTCAGAATAGCTCTTTACGTCCGCGTTGTGCAGCACGGGAATGGCAGGCGCCGCCACGGCGACGTTTTCCAGATAGGCGCCCAGCTTCTCCGCCGCCCCGCGCAAAAGGCTGCAATGCGAAGGCACGCTCATCGGCAGCATCAGCGCGCGTTTTGCCCCCTTGGCCTTGGCCAGTTCCATCCCGCGCTCGACCGCGGAACGGTTGCCTGCGATCACCACCTGCCCCGGCGAGTTGTAGTTCACTGCTTCCAGCACCTCATCCTGCGCGCCTTCCGCGCAGACCGCGCGAACGGTGTCGTCGTCCAAGCCGAGAATCGCGGCGATGCCGCCGGTGCCTTCAGGCACGGCCTGCTGCATGCATTCCGCGCGGTAGCGCACCAGGGGCAGCGCGTCCGCGAAGCGCAATGCGCCGGCCGCCACCAGCGCCGTATATTCGCCCAGGCTGTGCCCGGCCATGACGGCGGGTACGGGGCCGTTTTTCGACTGCCAGGCGCGGTAAACGGCAACGCCCGCAGTTAGCATCACCGGCTGGGTGTTCACGGTGGAATTGAGGTCGGCGTCGCTGCCCTCCGCCACCAGCGTCCACAGATCCTGCTTCAGTACGTCGGAGGCCTCGGCGAAGGTGTCGCGGACGACCGCGAAATCGCCATAGCCTTCCATCATGCCGCGCGACTGCGAGCCTTGGCCTGGAAACACAAAAGCAAATTTAGTCATGGTGTTACTTTGCATATTCAAGAATTTGGATTACCAGCGAAGCAGCACCGCGCCCCAGGTGAAACCGCCGCCCACGCCTTCCAGCAGGATGTGCTGCCCGGGCTGGACGCGACCGTCGCGCACCGCGGTATCCAGCGCCAGCGGAATGGATGCCGCCGAGGTGTTGCCGTGGCGATCCACGGTGACCACCAGCTTGTCGCGGCCCAGGTCGAGCTTCTTTGCGGTCGCTTCCATGATGCGGATGTTGGCCTGGTGCGGAATCAGCCAGTCGACCTCCGATGCGGCAACGCCTGTGCCTTCCAGCACCTCGTCCACCACCTCGCTCAACACCTTGACGGCGAATTTGAATACGGCCTGCCCATCCATATGGATGTAGGGATTGCCCTGGACTGTACCGTTGCCGATGTAGCCGGCCGCCTCCAGCATGCAGCGCTGGCTGCCGTCGGCGCGCAAACGGGTCTTGATGATGCCCGGTTCATCGCTGGCCTGCAGCACAACGGCGCCGGCACCGTCTCCGAATAGCACACAGGTGGTGCGGTCGGTCCAGTCCAGCAGCCGCGTCAGCGTTTCCGCGCCGACGACCAGCACGGTGCGCGCCTGGCCGCTGCGGATGTAGGCATCCGCCGTGGTCAGTCCGTATATGAATCCCGCGCACACCGCCTGCACGTCGAACGCGGCGCCCTGCTTGATGCCCAGCTTGTCCTGCAGAATGCAGGCCGTGCTGGGAAAGATCTGGTCCGGCGTGGTGGTCGCCACGATAATGAGGTCGATTTCATCCAGCCCGATACCGGCCGCCTCGATCGCCCGACGCGAGGCATGCAGCGCCAGGTCGCTGGTCTTTTCGTCCTCGGCCGCCAGGCGGCGTTCGGCTATGCCGCTGCGCGAAAAGATCCACTCGTGGGTGGTGTCCACCATTTTTTCCAGCTCGGCATTGGTCAACACTTTGGCAGGCAGATAGCTGCCTGTACCGATGATTTTGGAATGGATCACTGGGTAACCGACGCTTTCTGTTGTTCTGAATGGTGCCACTTTTCCACGTGTTCGGCGATGTGGTGCAGCATGCCGCTACGCGCCTCTTCCGCGGCGCTTTCGATGGCATGGCGGAAGGCGAAGGCATCGGCCGAGCCGTGGCTCTTGACCACGATGCCCTTGAGGCCGAGCAGGGTTGCACCGTTGTAACGGCGGTGATCCACGCGTCGCTTGAACGCCTTGAGCACCGGCAGGGCCACGAGCGCAGCCAGCTTGGTGAAGAGGTTGCGGCCGAACTCTTCCTTGAGGAAGTTGCCCAGCATCTGCGCCAGGCCTTCGGTGGTCTTGAGCGAGACGTTGCCGACAAAGCCGTCGCATACGATCACGTCGGCCGTGCCCTTGAAAATGTCGTCGCCCTCCACGTTGCCGCAGAAGTTCAGGTCGCTCTTCTCCAGCAATTCAGCGGCCTGCTTGACCACTTCGTTGCCCTTGATTTCCTCGCTGCCGATATTGAGCAGGCCGACGGTCGGATTTTCCTTGTGCAGGATGGCGCTGGCCAGCGCGCTGCCCATCAGGGCGAAATGCAGCAGATGCTCGGCATTGCAGTCCACGTTCGCGCCCAGGTCCAGCATGCAAGACTGACCCTTGATATTGGGAAGAAAGGTGGCGATGGCGGGCCGGTCGATGCCGGGCAGCATCTTCAGCACATAACGCGCGGTCGCCATCAGGGCGCCGGTATTGCCGGCGCTCACGCAGGCTGATGCCTCGCCGTTCTTGACGAGGTTGATCGACACCCGCATGGACGAATCCTTCTTGCCGCGCAAGGCCTGCTGCGGCGCTTCGTCCATGCCGACCACCTCGGTGGCGGCGTGGATGCGCAGATTCGGGCCGACCGAGGCGCCGCAGGCGCGCAATTCGGCTTCCAGAGCGTCGGCCAGGCCGACCAGGACGACGGTATCGCCGGGGGATTGCTTCAAATAGTCCAGCGCCGCGCGAACGGTGACATGCGGCCCATGGTCGCCGCCCATGGCATCAACGGCTATCGTAACATCCATCAGGCGATTCTCGCGGAAGGTTGATCTGAAACGTAGGGATGGACAACATCAGGGATGCGCGCAGCGGCATCCCTGAAGCAGGCGGCTAGACAGCTTATTCGCCCTTGCCCTTGGTGACCTTTTTGCCGCGGTAATAGCCGCTGGGGCTAATGTGGTGACGCAGGTGCGCTTCGCCGGTGGAAGGCTCCACGGCCAGCGCCGGAGCGTTCAGGAAGTCGTGCGCACGATGCATCCCGCGCTTGGAGGGGGATTTCTTGTTTTGTTGAACGGCCATGATAACTACTCCTTAAATAAGTCTGTTGCTACTACTGGTTCTTCAATTTGCGCAGCACCGCAAACGGATGCTGCTCCCCTGCGGGCGCATTTCCGGCCGCAGCCTCGCAAACGCCAAATTCATGCCTGGGCGATAACGGCAGCCCAAGCAATATTTCATCCTCAATCAGCGCCAGCACATCCAGGTGCGCATCGGCCGGAATGCGATCGATCCCGTCTTCCTCTTCCAGATCGCCGCCTGCGGCCAGCGAGCTTTCCGGCACCGGTATCAGCAGGGAAACGGTACTGATTGCATGCGGCAAAGCCTGCAAACAACGCTGGCAGCGCAATTGGCAATTGCCTTCGAGCGCCAGTTCCAGCAGGGGTTCACCGTTCTTGCCCTGCACACCCCGCAAGACAAAGCCTACCTGCCCTTCGGGCGAGGCCAGCAAGTCCTGCAATCGCGGCAATTCAGCGATGGCAGCCTCCCCGCGCAATTCCAGGCCTTTGCGGGCGAAATCCAGGCTGTCGATGAAATGCCGTGCAAACATGAGCCGCGCATGATATATATTTCAGCTTCAATTGTCAAAGCATTGCCAGGTGCATTTACCAAAAAAACAAAGGATTGCCCGTTGAGCTTCAAACAAAATGTTCAGTCCCCGCCGTTGGTGCTGGCCTCCACCTCCGTTTACCGCCAATCCCTGCTGCAGCGCCTGGGCTTGCCGTTCGAGACTGCGTCCCCGGGCGTGGACGAAACGCCGCGCCCGGGCGAGACGGCCCGCCAGACCTCTGAGCGGCTGGCGCTGGAAAAGGCCCGGGCCGTCGCTGCCGGCCATCCGCGTGCGCTCATCATCGGATCGGACCAGGTCGCCCTGCTCGGCGACGAACAACTGGGCAAGCCGCTTACCCACGACAACGCCGTGCGCCAGTTGCGCGCCATGCGTGGCCGGTGCGTGGTGTTCTATACGGCGCTGGCCCTGCTCGATGCGCGCAGCGGCGAGGCGCAAACTGCGATCGCCGAGAACCGCGTCTGTTTCCGCGACTACAGCGATGCGGAAATTGAAGCCTATCTGCGCCGCGAGCAGCCCTACGACTGCGCGGGTAGCGCAAAATCCGAGGGGCTGGGCATTATCCTGATCAGCCGCATGGAGGGCAACGACCCCAGTGCCTTGGTGGGCCTGCCCCTGATCGAACTGGTAAGCATGCTGCGAAATGCCGGCGTGGCGCTGACCTGACGGGCTGCTGCGCGCCGGAGGCGGCTCCAGGGTCCCGCTAACCGTTCGCGCAGTCCGTGATTTCGCGTTCGACGGCCGCCGCATCCCAGCCTAATGCGGGCGCCACGATCCCTGCGATTTTGCGCAGTTCCGGCTCACCCAGCCTGGCCAAAATCAGTAAGGGCGTGCGGTGTCGCAGCAGGTCCGAAAGGTGCACAGCCATTTCCTCCCGTGCGCAATAGAGCAGATCAGCATAGGTAATGGCGAGATCCTCCACGATGCGCCGGCCCATGTGCGGGTCCGCCTCGACAATATCGAGCACGTCCTTGGCCCGCCGCCCGTGGCGCCGGACCAGCCACACGGCGCTTTCCTCGTCCAGCCCCAGTTGCACCGCACGTGACTGCATCCCGGCAACCGTGCCGCCTGATGAAGCCCCGACGCTGCTGCGTTCGGGTTTCCAGGGAAAGGGCCGGCCTTGGGTGGCAGTGGCGCGCGCGACACCCATCCGGGCGCACAGCGAATCGACGATGCTGACCGCATCCTCGCGCGCCGAGGTCAGCTTGCCGCCGATGGAATAGTGGACGCCGTTGGGCGCGATCTCCAGCTTCCAGCCGCGGCTGGCGGCAGAGGGCGCGGCCACGTCGCTGTATTTCAGGGCGCGCAGGCCGGCAAAGCTGCCGATGACGTCGTTTGCCGTCCACGCCTTTTCCAGGTAGCCGTTGACCGCGGCCAGCAGGTAGGCCACGTCATCAGGATCCACGGTGACACGCGCGAGGTCGCCGCGATAATCGGTATCCGTGGTGCCCACCAGGGTCCGCCCATACCAGGGAATGACGAAAAACACCCGGCCGTCAGACTTGGCCGTGAGCAGCAGCGCCTCATGCAGGCCGCAACCCGGCAGCACCAGATGTACGCCTTTGGTCAGGCGGCACTTGACGTCCGCGGCCCGCGCCATCCAGTAGCCAGTGGCGTTGACGAACTGCCTGGCGCGCACCGCGAAGATCTCCCCGGTCAGCACGTCCTCCAGCACTGCCGCCACAGCCCTGCCATCCTCCTCTTGCACCGTGTCCATGCGGCAATAGTTCACACAGACGGCGCCATTGGCTATCGCGCCGTCTATCAGTTCCAGCACCAAGCGCGCATCGTCCGTCTGCGCGTCGGCGTAGGTGTAGCCGCCCTTCAGGCCCGACGTATCCAGGATGGGGAAGCGCTCCGCGAAGGCATCCTTGCCGAAATGGCGATGCGCCATGGCGCCGCCGGCGCTGCCCGCCAGCATGTCATACAGCGTCAGGCCCGCCTTCAGACGCAGCGAGCCCACCCGGCTGTCGGCATAAACCGGCACGCCGAAGCGCAAGGGCCACACACGATGCGGCGCGGCTTCGAGCAGCATCTGGCGTTCGGCCAGTGACTTCTTCACCACCTTGAAATCGAAGGTCTCCAGGTAGCGCAACCCGCCGTGCACCAGTTTGCTGGAAGCGGAAGAGGTCGCGGCCGCCCAGTCGCCCTGCTCTATCAGCGCCACGCTCAGGCCGCGCAGTGCGGCGTCATACGCCACCCAGGCGCCATACACGCCGCCGCCGAAAACCAGCACGTCAAAAGCGTTGCCCTTGAGCCGCGCGCTATCCCGTTTCATGTGTTCCTCATCTGCAAGGCCTTTTGCGGTACGTCGGTGATCAGTATATCCGCCAGGTCCAGCGCCCGGCGGATGTCGTTCTCGCTGTTGCAGGTATAGACCGCGATCAATTTGCCCCGGGCGCGCAGCAGCTCCGCCATCTCGGGCGTCAGGGTCTTGCGGTGCAGGCACACGCCGCGGAAATACGGGTGGGCATCGAGCAAGTGCGCGGCATCGCGCACCTTGAAGTCCGATTCGCCGTTGTACACCAAGGGAAAGGCGGGCGCTCGTTCGTGCGCGTAGATCAAGCTGGGCAGGTGGAAGGACGAGACGAGGACGCGGTCATCCGCCGCCGCACCGGCAAGCGCCAGCGTCTTCTCGACCTTGGCGCGCCGCTGCGCCGCGTCCTCGTGGTCGCCGCCCTTGATTTCCAGCAGCAGATGACAGCGCGGCCGGAAGTCCGCAACAAAATCTTCCAGTGCCATGATGCCCTCCGGCGGCTGTCCCCGCCCGAAGTGCAAGGCAAAGTCCATCTCCTGCAGTTCGCCGAAGGCGCAGTCCTCCACCCGCCGCGCCGGCATGCCGAGCTTGCCGAGAAACGTGTCGTGCCACAGCACCGGCACGCCGTCGCTGCTGAGCTGGACATCGGTCTCGATGCCGTCTATTGGATAGGCCAGCGCGCGCGTGAACGCGGTGCGGGTGTTTTCCCCGGCTTCACGGTTGGCGCCGCGATGGGCGTAGATGAGGGTTGGGCTCATGGCAGGTTCGCTATGAATTGTCTCATGGAGGATTCCAGCGCGCAAAAATGCGGGTTGTAGGTGAGCCTGCGCATCAGGCCGGCGCGCAGGGCCTCTGCCGTCACCTCGCCCTGCAGTAGCGGCGGCGCGTTCCGGCGGCACGCGGCATATTTCGCCATATCGCCCGGGAAATAGTGCAGGCAATTGGAGTAATCTCCGTTCCGGCCATAATGCGCATCCTCCGGCGGCAGAACCAGCGAAAGATGGGAGAAGCCGACGATGTTCTGGTCCGGCACGACGCTGCTTACCGGCTCCACCCGGCCTGGCGGCACACCTGCCGGCAGTTGCGCCGCTTCGGTGGTGTAGTACACCAGCCGGCTCAGCGCATGCTGCGCGCGCGCCATGAAGGCCAGGGTAGCATGGCTGTCCACCGTGGCATCGTCCGCGCTGGCCGCTGCAAAAACCGGAATATTCACCTCGCGGCCTTTGAGGCGGCCATTCAGGTCGCGAATCAACGCATGCGTTTGATAGGCGGCGTTCTTCGCGAATGATTCGTATTTGTAGGGATCGTCGTCCGGTTTGACGTCCAGCCAGGGGGCGGCAGGCGATAGCCAGCTGTAGAGCTTGTAAAGATTGGCCCACGCGGCCAGGAAACTCACCCTGAACGCGGGCGAAAACAGGAACAGGCCGCGCACCCGCTCGTCCAGCAGGCTATGGCGCACGGCCAGGGTGGCCCCGACGGAAAATCCGGCGAGATGGATTTCTTCCGCCTCGGTGCCCAACTGCTCCGCGCCCCATGCCACGGTATCGGCCCAGGCCTGCCAGCGCACGTCCAGCAGATCGCCGGGCTGCGTGCCATGCCCCGGCAGCAGGGCCGCCATGACGCGAAATCCCTGTTGGCGGAAAAATTCCGCGAGCGGGCGCATGAGATAGGGCGAATCGGTCAGGCCGTGCACCAGCAGCACGCCACGCCGCCAGCGTCCGTCGCGTCCCCTGGCCGCATCGTCGTCGGGAATGAGTTCGAAAGGCGCGTTGCCGGCGACCGTGCGCTCCCGGAGATCCTGCGGCAGCGCTGCGTGCACCCGGCGCAGCATTTCCCGGCTTGCCGCCACATAGTCGGCAAAACTCATGCCCGCGCAGCAGAAAGACGTGTTAAGGCCCGAAACGGTATGCCGTGCCGCCAGCGCGGTCTGCATTTGAAATGGTTTATCGCGGCTGGCAGCCATGAACAGTTGCGCGCTCCGAATGGCGTTGCGCCCGCCGGGCGCGAGTGGAAATGTATATGAAGATATATTTACCTACATGGATATCCAATAGATAGGCAGACCGCTGGAATCCCCTGCCAGTTGATGATCGATTGTACTAGCTGAGTCACAGGCCGCTCGCATTATTTTAGCGCGCAACACGGGTGGATGCCCGTGCTGACGAGGCCGGAAAGAGGCCAGGCATGCCCTCACATAAGAACGGGAACCTGATTATTCTATGGAAATCTACTGCGCGGACCTTGGTCCGAATCTGCGCCACATCACACTGGCGGGGCGGCTGGACATTCTGGGAATGGACAAGATCGCCGACCAGTTTGCGGCGTACGCGACTGAGGGCAAGCGCAATGTGGTGGTGGATTTCACGGGCGTGACCTTTCTTGCCTCCATCGGCATGCGCGCCTTGATTTCCAACGCCAAGGCGCTGCACAAAATGGGCGGGGTGATGGCGGTGGTCGTTGGCGACGATCTCAGAAAGGGACGGCCAGCCCGGCCTTGACCACCAGGTAACGGGTGTCGCTGTCAGGCTCCCATGCAACCAGCCCCCCGCCGATTGGAAATGCGCTGCTGGCCCCATAACGGAACTTCATATATTCGACGGTTACATTTCCGTGAACCTGCGGATTGAAGGCATAGTCCACAGCAGCGCCGATGCGGGATAAAGGGGAATTTCCCAACGACGCAGAAAATCCGTTCATGAGCGCGCCGCCATTGACCACGATATGCGACTGGACCGTTCTTCCAAGCAGGCCTTCAACGGATAGCACCAGCTTGGGCCTCGGTGAGTATTGCGCCATCACCCCGAACCCATAGTAGTAGTGCGTATAAAGTTCACCGTAGGAGACGCCCCGGTCCCACCTGTGGCCGCCCGCTTCCATGTAGGGCGTCACCAGGAAGTCCTCCCGGATCTCGAATCCCTTTCCCAAACGGCCTTCATAATTCGCCAGCGTCGCGCTCGACGTTCCCGTGTAGGACCCGAAGCCGCCGCCGCCCAGCAGCGAGCCTGTGTACTTGGTGCTGCCCGAGGAATAATCGAATCCCGCCTGCCAGTAGACATTGTGCGCCGGCCGCATGCGCGACAGAGACAAGCCGACGCCCATCACGGCGCCCGTTTCGGTGTCCAGCACGCCGGTGGCCGTTCCAAGGTATCCGTTCCCCGTCTCCGAATAATCCACGCGGGTCGACACGACCTGGATGAGGACGCGGTTATTTACCGCGCCTATGTCCGGAGATTCGGCGCGCGCATTCCCGGCAAACATCAGCAGGATCAAAAGACCGATAAGTCCGGGCGAGTACCAGGTCAGGGTCGTCATGTCAGGCTCCCACATGCCTATGCTTGCATCACTTTGGTGCAGCCACTGTACCACGGCCGGACTGGCTGTTGTACATCCCATTGCTATCCTTTATCCTTGCACACCTTGATCTACAGTTATGCATTCAGGCCATCATGCCCGTCAGTATCAAAACCCCGCAGGAAATAGAGAAAATGCGCGTCGCGTGCCGCCTGGCCGCGGAAGTGCTGGATTACATCAGGCCCTATGTCCAGGCCGGCATTACCACCGCCGAACTGGACAAGCTCTGCCATGATTATATGGTGGACGTGCAGCACTGCATCCCCGCCCCGCTCAATTACGCCCCGCACGGCCACGCGCCCTACCCCAAGTCGATCTGCACCTCGATCAACCATCAGGTGTGCCACGGCGTGCCGGGAGACAAGAAGCTGAAGAACGGCGACATTGTCAACCTCGACATCACCACCATCAAGGACGGCTGGCATGGCGACACCAGCCGCATGTTCTGCGTGGGGGATGCTTCCATCCAGGCGCGCCGCCTGTGCGACGCCACCTACCACGCCATGTGGCGCGGCATCCGCGCCGTCCGCAAGGGGGCCTTCCTCGGCGACATCGGCTACGCCATCCAGAGCTACGTCGAGCCGCTGGGCTACAGCGTGGTGCGCGAATTCTGCGGCCATGGCGTGGGCAGGAATTTCCACGAGGAACCGCAGGTGCTGCACTACGGAAAACCGGGCACTGGCATCCGCCTGGAAACCGGCATGATCTTTACCATCGAACCGATGATCAACGCCGGCAAGGCCGGCATCAAGCAACTGGGCGACGGCTGGACCATCGTCACCAAGGATCACAGTCTGTCCGCGCAATGGGAGCACACTGTGGTGGTCACCGACGACGGTTTTGAGGTGCTGACCGTCTCCGACGGAACACCGCCGCCCCCCGCAGACTGACCGCATGCCGGACGCCGCCGCCGCCCTTCGCGAAAGCCTGCGCGCGGCGCGCGACGCGCTGCACCAGGGCTACACGGCCCGTTCCCGCCCCGCCCATCTGCTGGCTGCCCACGCGAAGCTGGTGGACGGCCATCTTCGCCGCGCCTGGCGTGAACTGGAGATGCCGCCCGGCCTGGCGCTGGCGGCGACCGGCGGCTACGGGCGAGGCGAACTCTACCCCAGGTCGGACATCGACCTGCTGATCCTGCTGCAGCACGATCCCGATCCCGCGCTGGAGCAAAGCCTGCGGGAACTGGTGCAACTGCTGTGGGACATCGGACTCGAGGCCGGGCATAGCGTGCGCACCGTGGCGGAATGCGTTGCCGAAGCCGCGGACATCACGGTGCAGACCAACTTGCTGGAAGCGCGGCTGCTTGCCGGCTCACCCGGGCTGTTCGAGGAAATGCGCCGCGCCATGGCGCAGCATCTCGACCGCCATGCCTTTTACTTGGCCAAGGTCGGGGAGCAGGCACAGCGCTATGCGCGCTTCCTGGATACAGACTACAACCTCGAACCCAACCTCAAGGAAAGCCCGGGCGGCCTGCGTGACCTGCAGACCGTACTTTGGATCAGCCGCGCCTGTGCGCTCGGCAATACCTGGCGGGAACTGGCCCAAGCGGGACTGATTACGCACGCCGAGGCGACCGCCATCGCGCGCCACGAGGCACTGCTGCAGACCCTGCGGATACGCCTGCATTACCTCGCGAAGCGCCGGGAAGACAGGCTGTTGTTCGAATACCAGACTGAACTGGCACAGCAAATGGGCATCTCCGCGACCGCCACCCGCCGCGCCAGCGAGCACTTGATGCAGCGCTACTACCGCACCAAGCAGGCCGTCCAGCAGCTCAATGCCGTGCTGTTGCAGAACATGCGCGCCCGCCTGTTCCCGGAAACGGCCGATCCGCAGCCGCTAAACGGGAAATTCCTGGTGCGCGGCAAGTTGCTGGACGCGCGCGACGAGCAGTTGTTCGAGCGCGACCCTTCGGCGATCCTGGAGAGCTTTTTGCTGCTCGAGCAGCATCCGGAACTGGAGGGCTTTTGCGCGGGCACCCTGCGTGCCCTGTGGCGCGCGCGCCACAGGATGGATGCGAAGTTCCGCGCGGATCCGCACAACCGCGAGCTGTTCATGGCCATCCTGCGTCAGCCTGAGGGGCTTACGCATGTCCTGCGGCGGATGAACCAGCATGGCGTGCTGGGCGCCTACCTGCCCGCCTTCGGCCGCATTGTGGGGCAAATGCAGCACGACCTGTTCCACGTCTATACCGTGGACCAGCACATTCTGATGGTGGTGCGCAATCTGCGCCGCTTCGCCGTGCCCGAATATGCGCACGAATACCCGCTTTGCAGCAAACTGATCCGCGAATTCGCGCGTCCCGAGGTGCTGTACATCGCTGGACTGTTCCATGATATCGCGAAGGGCCGCGGCGGCGATCATTCGCTCAAGGGCCGGTCGGACGCCGCCCGCTTCTGCAAACAGCATGGCCTGAGCCGCGAAGACAGCGATCTTGTGGTGTGGCTGGTGGAGCACCATCTTACCCTGTCCGCAACAGCGCAAAAACAGGATCTCTCGGACCAGGATGTGATCGCGGCATTCGCCGAGAAAGTGAGGAACGACCGCTACCTGGTCGCGCTCTACCTGCTGACGGTCGCCGACATTCGCGGCACCAGCCCCAAGGTGTGGAATGCCTGGAAGGCCAAGCTGCTGGAGGATCTGTTCTGGGCGGCCCGCCGCTATATGGCCGGCGGCAAGATCACCGACCAGGCAGGCGATGTGCGCCGCAAGGCGGCCGAGCAACTGGCGCTGTACGCAATTGCCCCCGAAACCTATGCCCTGCTGTGGGCCCAGCTCGACACCGGGTATTTCGTCCAGCACGAGCCGCACGAGATCGCCTGGCATGCCCGCCAGCTTGCCCATCGCGTAAACTCCCCGGAGCCGGTGGTCAGGGCGCGCCTGTCGCGCATAGGCGAAGGTCTGCAGGTGATGGTGTATTGCCTGGACCGGCCGTGGCTGTTCGCCGGTATCTGCAGCTTTTTCGCGCAGCTCAACTACAACATCGTTGAAGCCAAAATACACACCACCCAGCACGGCTATGCGCTCGACACTTTCCAGGTGATGGCGGTGGACGATCCCAAGACCGTCTATCGCGATGTCATCGGCTATATCGAACACGAACTGGCGGCGCAGCTCGCTTCGCCGGAGCCCCCGGCAATTCCTGCTGCCGGGCGCATCAGCCGCCAGCTCAAGCATTTCCCCATCGCGCCCGAGGTGGACATAACACCCGATGGGAAAGGCGGTTATGTACTTTCCGTGGTTGCCGGTGACCGCCCCGGCCTGCTGGCGCGCATCGCAGCGCTGCTGTCGCGGCACCGCGTCGATCTGCGCAGTGCCAAGATCAACACCCTGGGCGCCCGCGCCGAGGACATGTTCTGGATTTCGGGAACCGCGCTGGCGCAGCCGCACGCCGTTGCCGCACTGCGCGAGGACCTGATAAGACAGCTTGCCGGCTGAACCTCAGGCCGCGCCCAGCGCGCTGCGGATGTGCTCGAGAAAGGCCCGCGTCTTGACGGGCAGATAGCGCCGCGTCGGCATCACGGCCCACGCCGGCACTGGTGGAAAGTGCCACTCGGGCAGCACCCGAACCAAGCAGCCGCTGCGCACATCGCGCTCGGCGAAGTGCTGCGGCAGCGCACCGATTCCGACCCCATCCAGTAGCAGTTGCTGAATCACGCCGGGCGAATTCACGGTCAGCCTGCCCGGGGGCTGCGCTTCCCACACCTCCTCGCCGCGCATCAGTTTCCAGGGGACCGCCGTCCCGTGCGCCGACATCAGCCGCACGCAGTGGTGCGCCATCAGTTCGCCGGGCTCGGGCGGCGCGGGGTGCAGGCCAAGATAAATTGGGCTGGCATACAGGCCGAACACCTGTTCGTCTATCTTGCGCGCCACGAGGGTGGCGTCGTTGCCCAGGTCGCCCATGCGTATCACCATGTCGAATTGCTCGCCGACCAGGTCCACGCGGCGCGAGGTCAGGTCCAGGTCGAGTTGAACCTCGGGATAGCGCTCGACAAAGGTCGCAATCGCACCTGCCAGCCGCAACTGGGCGTAGTCGCCCGGCATGGACACCCGCAGTCGGCCGCGCGGCTGGCGCTCCTGACTGCGGGCAAAATCGCTGGCCGCCTCCACTTCTTCCGCCACCCGCTGGCACTGTTCGAGAAAGGCCTGCCCGAAATCCGTGAGCGTCAGCCGGCGCGTGGTGCGCACCATCAGTTGCTGTGCCAATCCGGCCTCCAGATTGGAAAGTCGGCGCGATACTGTGGCCTTGGGCATGGACAGACGTTCTGCGGCACGCACCAGGCTGCCAGCTTCCGCGACTGCGGCAAACAGCAGCATGTCCTCTGGAGAGATGCGATATTGTTCCATATATGGAACAGTTTAACCCGATCTTGGGGATTTATCTATTGCATTAGAATCTATAATATTTTACTCAACAATTAATCGGCAACCCGGTGCGGGCAGAAAGGAGCAGCCATGAAACAGCTAGTAACCCAGGAGGCGGTGGGCCGCAGCCGCGGCGTGGAACAACTCGTCAAGGGCATGCAGACCAGCGACGGCGCGGGTGTGAACCTGACGCGTGTCGTTGCCCAGCCGCTGCAAGTGCGTCTTGATCCGTTTCTGATGCTGGATGCCTTTGCCAGCGACAACCCCGACGATTATATCGCCGGATTTCCGGACCATCCGCACCGCGGATTCGAGACCGTGACCTATATGCTGGCCGGGCGCATGCGCCATCGCGACAGCGCCGGGCACGAAGGCCTGCTGCAAACCGGCGGCGTGCAATGGATGATTGCGGGCGAAGGCGTCATCCACTCTGAGATTCCGGAGCAGGACGACGGCGCCATGGAGGGCTTCCAGCTCTGGCTCAACCTGCCTGCGCGCAGCAAGATGATCCCGGCCTGGTACCGCGACATCCCCGGTGAACAGATTCCCGAATATGCGACGGCCGATGGCGCGCAGGTGCGCGTCATTGCGGGTGTCAGCAATGGCGTGGCTGGCGCCATGCAGCGCGAGGTCACCGAGCCGCTGTATGTGGACATTCACCTGCCTGCCGGCGGCCATTTCGACTGCCGCATCCCGGAAACCCACAACGCCTTCGCTTATGTGTATCGCGGTGCGGCCGAGATCGAGGGCAGGAAGATCGATGCCGGCCGCATGGGCGTCCTGACCAACACTGCGGGCGCGGACGGCGTGCGTATCGCGGCGACCGATGCGACGCGGCTGATCTTGATCGCGGGCAAGCCGCTGCGCGAGCCCATCGTGCAGTACGGGCCTTTCGTCATGAACAGCCAGGAAGAGATCATTCAGGCCATTACCGATTACCGCGAAGGACGCTTCGCGCAAACGGCGTGACGGCCGGATTTGCGGCAACACACATAGTTAAAACAATCAATAAAAGGAGCAACACCATGGAAGCACTGAACCGTTATGGCACACTGGTCGGGCGCATTTTGATCGCCTTCATCTTCGTCTTCGCCGGCTTCGGCAAAATCACGGGATTCGAAGGCACGGTGGGTTACATCGCCAGCAAGGGCATGCCCGTGCCCCAACTCGCCGCCATCGGCGCCATCCTGATCGAGGTCGGCGGCGGCTTGATGCTGGTGCTGGGCTGGAAGGCTCGCTGGGCAGCTGCGGCGATGTTCGTCTTCACCCTGCTTGCTGCGCTGATCTTCCACAATTTCTGGGCTCTTCAGGGTGCCCAGGCGCAGGACGCGATGATCCACTTCATGAAGAACATCTCCATGATGGGCGGGTTGCTCTATGTCGTGGTGCATGGCAGCGGGCCGCTGTCGCTGGACCGGGGCAGGTAAACCGGCCACAGTGGAAAATGCCCCTTGCCTCGGGCAAGGGGCATTTTGCCGCCCGCCCCGCTCCGGGTTTGTGGCGGTCTACTTGGTGTCCATCACCCACACGCCGTTCCAGTCACCGGAAGGCGGGTTATCCCTGAGGTGTCGCGCACGCTCGAGATGGAGTTGGCTAGGCTTGTCGCTGGGGTTGAGCGTCAGGCACTGGCTGAACAGCTTGATGGCGCTATCCCAGTGCCGGTTGCGGTATTCGCTCATCCCGTCCTTGAACAGGCCCAGCACCTCGGCGATATTGGGAAAGCTTTCGGGCGTATGGTAGGCCAGGATTTCGTACACCGCCACCGGCTCCGTCTTGCCCTTGACCACTACGCGGTCGATCTCGCGCTTGCGGTAGGTGCCGTTCAGCTGGCGCACGGTGAATTCGCTGATCAGGATGCGCGCGCCATACTGCTTGCAGGCGGATTCCAGGCGCGAGGCCAGGTTCACGCCGTCGCCGATGATGGTGTAGTCCATACGCTTGCTGGAACCGATGTTGCCGGACACCACGGTGTCGGTGTTGAGGCCGATGCCGATATTGACCGGCATCCTGCCTTCCGAAGCGCGCTGCAGATTCCAGCTCCCCAGCGTCTTGATCATGGCAATGGCCGCGCGCACGGCGCGATCCGCATGGTCTTCATGGGCAATATGGACCCCGAATTCGGCCATGATGGCGTCGCCGATGAACTTGTCCATCATGCCGTCTTCCCTGTCGATGCAATCGACCATGAGGGTGAAATACTCGTTCAGCAATGACACCGTCCCCTGCGCGCCGAGCTGTTCCGCCAGCGTGGTAAAACCCCGTATATCGGAAAACAGGACTGTCGCTTCCACATTCTGCCCGCCCAGCTTCTCCGCGCCGGTCGCGAGCATCTGGTCGGCAATAAGCGGGTCCATGTAGCGCGACATGGTGGCCTTCAGCCGCTTTTCATTGCTGATGTCTTCGATCACCATCATCGAGCCGATGCGCTTGTGGTCGACGTCGAGCAGCGGCTGCACCGTGAGGTTGACCGACAGCTTGTCATCGCCGGCCTCCAGCGTGGCATCCAGCAGGGCCTGGGGTTCGCCGGTTTCGGTTACGTGGCCCAGCTTGTCCATTACCCAGGCGTTGTTTCCGGCAAATATTTCCCCCGCCGGCCGATGCAGGACGTCCTTGGCCTCCATGCGCAGTATGCGCAGGCATGCCGCATTGCAGGTGGCAATCCTGGCGGAATCATCCAGGGTGACGACGCCGTTGGACATGGATTCCAGCATGGCTTCGTTGTAGTTCTTCATCTCCTGCACATCGGCAAAAAGCTTGGCATTTTCCAGTGCGATGGCAACCTGGGCGGTAAAGGCGCGCAGCCGCGCTTCATCTTCGCCGGTGAAAGGTCCGCCGCGCTTGTTCAGCACCTGGGTGACACCTATGGTCTTGCCGAACTTGTTTATCACCGGCACGCACAGGATGGAGCGGGTAAAGTACCCCGTGCGCCGGTCGAACTCGGGATTGAAGCGCAGGTCGGCATAGGCGTGCGGAATGTTGATGGTCTTGCCCGATGCAAACACCGCGCCCGCAATGCCCACGGTGCTCGGCAGGCGAATCTGCATGGATTCCAGCCCCTCCCCCACTTCGGACCACAGTTCATCGGTCTTTTCGTCGTACAGGAACAGCGTCGAGCGTTCCGCACTCAGCATGCGCGTGGCCTCGCTCATCACCTTGCGCAGCAGGGAGCCCAGCTTGATGTCGGAGGTCATTTCCGACACCACGTTGATGAACTCCATTTCCTGTTTGCGCACGTGCTCCAGGCGTTCGATGAATTGCGCGCTTTGCAGCGCCAGCGACCCCTGGGCCACCATGGTCTCGAACAGTGTCAGTTCGCGCCGGGTGAACTTGCCTTTTCTCTTGTTCAACGCCTGGGCAACGCCGATGACCTCGCCTTTCGCCGTGCGGATGGGCACGCACAGGATGCTGCGCGTCACGTAACCTGTCTGTTCGTCCACGCTGCGGTTGAACCTGGGGTCGGAGTAGGCATCGTGCACCACCACGCCCTCGCCGGTATTGAAAACGTATCCGGCCACGCCCGTGGTATTGAGGAAGCGAATCTCGAACTCGTGCGTATCCTGGGCGACGCGGGAATAGAGCTCGTTGGTGGCGGGATCATTCAGGAACAGCGAACCGCGCTCGGCATCGAGTTCGGAAACGGTAAGACTGATGAGTTCCTCCAGCACGGTGTTCAGGGAATCCATCCCCGAAATCCTGCGCGAGATCCCCAGCAGCAGTTCGGCTTCGCGGAGGCGGCGCTTCTGGTCGGTGCCGGTTGCTTTGGCGGCGCCAGCCTTGCTTACTTGCTTGTCCATACGGCCTTTTCCGCTCCCTGGCACTGTTCAAGCTGGTTGCGCAAGATGCCGATCATCTCACGCAACTGTCTGAGTTCACTCTGCATTTCAGATTGCTGATTGCGCAGCGCCTGATCGCGCTCCAGGCGGGCGCCTTCCAGTTGGCCGCGCAGTGCACTGGCCAGCGTCTTCAACTGGGTGTTTTCCTCGGCAAACGCAGCCTCCGTCGTTCGCAGCGCCGCTTCGCGTTCGAAGTTGGCCTGCTCCAGCGCTTCGCGCAGTTTGACGACGGTCTGCCGCATCTGGGCCAGTTCGCGCTCGGCATCACGCCGGGTTTGCCGGACAAGCGTGTCGCTGCGGGCCTGCGACTGATCGAGTTCGGCGCGCAATTTCACGATGGTGCGCTGCAATTCGCGTACCTGCGTCGCCGCCTCTTCCTGGGCCGGATTGGCGCGGTTTGCCCCCCTCGTGTGCTTTTCCATTGTGCTATCCCTTGGGCCTCTGCACACCCGGCGTGCGGGCGGGCTTCGAAACGGAATTACCCTTGTGCGCGGCCGGATGTGCCTGACCATGCGCTCCGGTCCCTCCAGGCGAGGTGTTTCGCGCGCCGTTTATCTTCGTATATCTTGCGGCACAAACCGGCATTTCCGCACAATCTGCGAAAATGCATAGCCACGATAGCAAGAACCGCGCACGAAAACAATATGCCCACCGTACGCAAGTGATCGGGCCGGACGGCGAACCCCGAAAGCGGAGCGGGAAATGGCGCCATGCGCAATATTCCCGGCTTCCCCAGCGGCCCAGGCGCCGCATTCCTTTTTTGAACTTTTGAAACCGCCGCCTGTCACACCCGCGGTACAAGGAGCCTCCCCCGGTGATGCAGCGTGAGGCCGCTCAGCCCTCATACGATTGAGGACTTTCAGTAATGCTGTTCAGGAGTATATGAATGAAAAACCGTGCCCTTCCTGCGATCCTTGCGCTTTTTATCGCATTCAGCCTGCCCGCAGTGGCCGGCCCGAACTGGGACGTCATTCATCGAGCCGAGGCCAACAAGGCAGCGCACATACGTGAAAAGGCGCTGGTGCTGCCGCTGGATTACGGCCCCCGTGCGATCACTACACCCTGGCTGAACAGGGAAAGAATCGGCGAACTCGTCTCCCAGGCCGACACCGAGAGCAAACTGGCGCGGGCCAGCGGCCGGAAAGGACACGTCGTCGTCGCGGCACACACCCATCACAACTTGCCAACCCATTCCTGAATCGGGAATGCGCCGGCCCCGCCGGCGAGCGGGCGCAAAACCGGCCTGCGGCTCTATGCCGGCCGGTTTTTTCATGGGCGTCGCCCGGGAAGCGTGGACTCCTGCGCAGGAAGGAAACGGCTAGCGACCCGATAGGATACCCCGCTGCCTCATGTCCTGCATGACCAGCCTCGAGCCAAAGACGCTGAGGTGGTCCTGGTCGTTGTACAGGGGTTTGCCGCCGGACATGTATTCGCATTCGGCACCTCTGCAAAATAGCGGAATTGGATCGTAGATTGCCAGGCCCCTTTCCGAGAACTGCTTCATGTCCCGCGGCAACAGCGAGAGCCACGCGAACACAAACGAGACGAACATCACGACGAAGAGCGCCGGCAGGATGCGACGCACCCGTCGTTCATAGAAATGCACGATGGAGAAATTCCCTGCCCGCATGTCCGCCAGCAGGATAGTGGTGATCAGATAGCCGCTGATGACAAAGAAGACATCTACACCGACGAACCCGCCGCTGAATGCCCGGAACCCGGCGTGAAACAGAATGACAGGCACGACAGCGAGCGCCCGGAGTCCGTCTATTTCGCTTCTGTATTTCATGTCGCCAGGACTTGATCGCGTCGTTCAACCATGGGTGCGCGCTGGAGAGGAAAGCCGCGCGACGCGGTCGGGGGATGCATGGCAATCCAGCGAAAACGGCGGAAACAAGGCGCCGTAGCTGGCGGCATGATCAGACGTCGCCCCTGCCCGGGCTGGCGTTGGCCTGATTCACCCGGTCCTGAATGATGCCGGCGCGAATGGAATCCCCAAATCTCTCTACGATGAAGTTGTGATTCCGGACGAAATGAGCGGGCCTGCGGTTTATCGTGACATCATTGAATAATCGCATGCCACCCACACCGACATCTCCGCGCTTTGAACTGAGCGGGGCCAGGAGACACTTCTTTCCATTCAGCCATGCCGTGAAGCAATTGAAGTAATCGTCATATTGATAGGGCTCCATTTCCCGGGGGAAATAGCCCAGATCCAGGATGTCTGACACCCGCATGACCTGGGGCGCTCTGTTGACGGTGGCACAGTAGACATGGCTTGAGGCATCCGCGGTCGCGGGAATCGTCACGCTTCCCGTTTCGGAAAACTCGCCCAGCCGGTTTATCACGTCGAAGCCACCGCTCCCGTTGGGGATGCTTACGCTTTCAAACCGGGCGCTGGTAAACCGCTTGTCGGCCTTGCGAAACGAATTTGTGGTGACGTTCACCCCGCCGTTCAGGCCAACGATGGAAAGGGAGGCATCCGCTTCCATCATCTTCAGGACGCTGTCCAGCCACAGCGAGATCGGCCGCGCATATACGTCGTCGTCCTGCAGATAGACGGCGTATTCGCAACCCCAGCCGCTCAGGATATTGGCCGCCATCCGGTAGTTGCTGATCTCGTGCGTATAGTTTCTGTTAATCACAAGCTGCTGAGGGCCAAGCAGCAGCCTGGACGCGGCTGGCAAGGTGCTGTCAACGCAGCCATCGGCGAAAAGGATGACGTTCTTCGCCTTAAGCGCTTTAACGAAGGGAGCCAAGACCGCTTCCAGGTTTCCGCTCTTGTTATGAAACTGAAATACGAATCCCACCTTGGGGTAGGCGGAGAAGTCGCCGGCGATCGATGCCAGCCGCGATTTATGTCTGGCCGCGCGGATCCTGAGGCGAGCGTTCCTGATCGACACAAAATGACGTCTGAGCCCGGATAAAGCTGCTCGCAACGCTCTCTTGGCAAATGACACGACCTGGTTCCCTGAGCTCAGGCAGTATCCCGGACCCGCGGCATGCCTGACAGTTCGCGGTTGCTGTTATCTCCATGCGAGGCCGACACCGTTCACTCCCATTCGATGGTGGCTGGCGGCTTGCCCGAGATGTCGTAGACGACGCGGTTGATGCCGCGCACTTCGTTGATGATACGATTGGAGACCTTGCCCAGCAGTTCATACGGCAGGTGCGCCCAGTGCGCTGTCATGAAGTCCTGGGTTTGCACCGCGCGCAAGCTCACCACCCACTCGTAGGTGCGCCCATCGCCCATCACGCCCACGCTTTTTACCGGCAGGAACACGGTGAACGCCTGCGAGGTCTTATCGTACCAGCTCTGGCCATCGGCATCCCTGGCGTTACGCAGTTCCTCGATAAAGATCGCATCGGCGCGACGCAGCAGGTCGGCATACTCGCGCTTCACTTCGCCCAGAATGCGAACGCCCAGGCCTGGACCCGGGAAGGGATGGCGGTAGATCATGTCGCGCGGCAGGCCGAGCGCCACGCCCAGCTCGCGCACCTCGTCCTTGAACAGCTCGCGCAGCGGTTCCAGCAGCTTGAGGTGCAGCGTATCCGGCAGTCCGCCCACATTGTGGTGCGACTTGATGGTGTGCGCCTTCTTGGTCTTGGCCCCGGCCGATTCGATCACATCCGGGTAGATGGTGCCCTGCGCCAGCCACTTCGCCTGTTGCAGCTTGGCCGATTCGCGCTGGAACACCTCGACGAATTCGCGCCCGATGATCTTGCGCTTGTGCTCAGGATCGGTGACACCTGCGAGGTGCTTCATGAATTCGGCGCTGGCATCGACGTGGATCACCTTCATGTGCAGGTGCTCGGCGAAGGTCTCCATCACCTGGGCGCCCTCGTGCAGGCGCAACAGGCCGTTGTCCACGAACACGCAAGTGAGCTGGTCGCCGATGGCGCGGTGGATCAGCGCCGCCGCTACCGAGGAATCCACGCCGCCGGACAGGCCGAGGATGACCTCTTCGCTGCCTACCTGGGCGCGGATTTTTTCCACCGCCTCGGCGATGTAATCCGGCATGTTCCAGTCCTCGCCGCAGCCGCAGACCTGGTGCACGAAGCGGCTGATGATGGCCTTGCCCTGACTGGTGTGCGTGACCTCGGGGTGGAACTGCACGGCGTAGTAGCCGCGCGATTCATCAGCCATGGCGGCATACTCCGCAGCCTCGCTGGAACCAATTACTTTGAATCCCGGCGGAAGTGCGGTCACTTTGTCGCCATGACTCATCCATACATCCATCAACCCGTGCCCCTGGGCATTGGTCTTGTCCTGTATGCCTTCGAACAGCTTTGAGTGCCCGCGCGCGCGCACTTCGGCATAGCCGAACTCGCGCACCTTGCCCGACTCGACCTGGCCGCCCAGCTGTGCCGCCATGGTCTGCATGCCGTAGCAGATGCCGAATACCGGTACGCCCAGTTCGAACACCACCTGCGGGGCCTTGGGCGTCTCTTCCTCGTATACGGAATTCGGTCCGCCGGAAAGAATGATGCCGGCCGGATTGAACGCCCGGATCTCGGCCTCGCTCATGTCCCAGGGGTGCAGTTCGCAATAGACGTGCGTTTCGCGCACGCGGCGCGCAATCAACTGCGTGAACTGTGAGCCGAAGTCGAGGATGAGGATTTTCTTGTGCATGTCAAAACTGGAGAAGGGTAAAGGGAGAAGGGACCGCGCCTGCTGCGCTCAAGGGGGAAAACGATGCGGCTTTACCCTTGTCCCCTCCCCTTTCTCTCTTCCCGCCGTTAGTCGATGTGGTAATTCGGTGCTTCCTTGGTGATCTGCACATCGTGCACGTGGGATTCGCGCACGCCCGCGGCGGTGATCTCGACGAATTCCGCCTTGGTATGCACGGTGGCGATGTCGGGGCAGCCGAGATAGCCCATGCTGGCGCGCAGGCCGCCCATGAGCTGGTGGATGACGGCGAGCACGCTGCCCTTGTACGGCACGCGCCCTTCCACGCCTTCCGGCACCAGCTTGTCCTGGCTGCCCTCGATGTTGTCCTGGAAGTAGCGGTCGCTGGAGCCTTGCTGCATGGCGCCCAGGCTGCCCATGCCGCGATAGGACTTGTAGGACCGGCCCTGGAACAGTTCCACTTCCCCGGGCGCCTCCTCGGTACCTGCGAACAGCCCGCCCAGCATGACGCAGTGCGCGCCTGCGGCAATCGCCTTGGCGATGTCTCCGGAAAAACGCACGCCGCCGTCGGCAATCACCGGCACATCCGAACCCTCCAAGGCCGAGGCGACATTCTGGATGGCCGAAATTTGCGGTACGCCCACCCCTGCGACCATGCGCGTGGTGCAGATGGAACCCGGGCCGATGCCGACCTTGACGCCGTCGGCACCATGATCCACCAACGCCCTGGCCGCCGCGGCGGTTGCGATGTTGCCGCCGACCACGTCGATCTGGGGAAAGTTCTTTTTCACCCACTTGACTCGGTCGAGCACGCCCTGGGAATGGCCATGGGCGGTATCGACCACCAGCAGGTCGACGCCGGCCTCCACCAGCAGGGTTGCGCGCTCTTCCGTGCCCTCGCCCACGCCGACGGCCGCACCCACGCGCAGGCGGCCGTGGTGGTCCTTGCAGGCGTTGGGATGCTCGCTGGATTTCAGGATGTCCTTGACGGTGATCAGGCCGCGCAGCTCAAAGGCGTCGTTCACGACCAGCACCCGTTCGATGCGGTTCTTGTGCATCAGGGTACGCGCCTCTTCACGGCTGGCGTTCTCCCTGACCGTGATGAGCCGCTCCTTCGGTGTCATGATATTTCGCACCGGCTGATCGAGGTTGCTCTCGAACCGCAGGTCGCGGTTGGTGACGATGCCGACCAGTTGCTTGCCGTCTACCACGGGCAGGCCGGAAATTTTGTGCTGCCGGGTGAGATTCAGCACGTCGCGCACTGTCATGTCTGCAGTCACGGTAACGGGATCCTTGACCACGCCGCTTTCAAAGCGCTTGACCTTGGCGACCTCCGCCGCCTGCGCCTTGGAAGACATATTCTTGTGCATGATGCCGATGCCGCCTTCCTGCGCCAGGGCAATGGCGAGGCGCGACTCGGTCACCGTATCCATGGCTGCGGACAGCAGGGGGATGTTCAGGGAGATATTGCGGCTGAGCTGGCTGCGCAAGCTTACGTCGCGCGGCAACACATTGGAATGAGCTGGAACCAGAAGGACATCGTCGAATGTCAGCGCTTTCTGGATGATACGCATAGGTGGACGCTCCCTGCAAAGCGCGCATTATACACCAAGGCCAATTGGCGCACATCCCTCCGCGGACGTCCCGTGGCGGATACGCCAGCGCCGCGCCCGGTTTCCCGGGAACAGTTGTTTGAGGCCGGTGATGACGGTATAGTTAGCCGCCACCATGCCGCTAGACGCGCCTCGGGCGTTTGCCGCCGCCTGGCGCCGTTGCCCGGCGTTTTCCAAGGAGACAGACATGAGATATTGCATTGCGATCCTGCTGACGCTGGCGAGCCTCAATAGCTATGCAGGCCTGACCAAATGGGTGGATGCGAATGGCACCGTGCACTATTCCGATGGCCCGCCGCCGGAAAATGTCCAGTCCCAGCAGGTCCACATTCAGTCCTCCGTCGACAACGAGACGACACCCGCATCCGGCCCGAGGGCATCCAAGACCATCTTTGAACGGGAAGCGGAACTCAACAAGGAAAGGAAGGCCCAGAAGGAGGCGGAAAAGAAGGAAGCCGAGAAGGAAAAACAGGCCAAGATCAAGGAACAGAACTGCGCGCTGGCCCGTTCGCAACTGGATACCTTGAAAAATGCCCCGCGCATCGCCACCTACGACGCCCAGGGCAACCCTTCCTACATGGACGACGCGGCCCGCAACCAGCAGATCGGCCAGGCCGAGGCGGCCGCCAGCCGGTACTGCAATTGATCGCATCTTGCGGAATGACGCAATGATGCCTGTGACGAGAAGATGATAGAAACACGAAACGAGAAAGATTCATTCGGCTATATCGCCGTTCCCGCGGAGCGGCTGTGGGGCGCGCAGACGCAGCGCTCGCTGGAGCATTTCCATATTTCGACCGAGCGCATGCCCGATGAACTCATCCATGCGCTGGCCGGGGTAAAGCGCGCTTGTGCCGTGGCCAACCGCGACCTGGGCCGACTCGACGACGCCAAGGCGACCGCGATCGTGGAAGCCGCCGATGAAGTGCTCGCCGGCAAGCATGCGCAGGAGTTCCCGCTCTCGGTATGGCAAACGGGGTCCGGCACGCAAACCAACATGAACATGAACGAGGTCTTGGCCAACCGCGCCTCGGAACTGCTGGGCGGCGGGCGCGGCGATGCGCGGCTGGTGCATCCGAACGACGAGGTCAATATGGGCCAGTCTTCCAACGATGTTTTCCCCACCGCCATGCATGTGGCGGCGGCGCATGTGGTGACCGAAAATCTGCTGCCTGCATTGCGCACCCTGCGCGCCACGCTGAACGAAAAAGCCGAGGAATTCTCCGCCATCATCAAGATCGGGCGCACCCATCTGCAGGATGCGACGCCGTTGACGCTGGGGCAGGAGTTTTCCGGCTATGTGTCGCAGCTGGGACTGGCGGAATCGGTCGTTATCGCCGCGCTGACGCCGCTATACAGCCTGGCAATCGGCGGAACGGCGGTGGGCACCGGGCTGAACACGCATCCCGAATTCGGCTACCGCGTCGCCCGGCAACTGGAGCAGGCGACCGGCACGGCCTTCAGGAGCGCTGAAAACAAGTTTGCCGCGCTGGCGGCCAATGATGCGCTGGTTGCCGCGCACGGCGCTTTGAAAACGCTGGCCGCTGCGCTGATGAAGATAGCCAACGACGTGCGCTGGCTGGCCTCCGGCCCGCGCTCCGGATTGGGCGAGATCAGCATCCCGGAGAATGAGCCTGGCAGTTCCATCATGCCGGGCAAGGTCAATCCGACCCAGGCCGAGGCCGTCACCATGCTTTGCTGCCAGGTATTCGGCAACGACGTCGCCATCAATTTCGGCGGCGCCTCGGGGAATTTCGAGCTTAATGTATTCAAGCCGATGATTATCCAAAATTTTCTTCAGAGCGTACGGCTGCTGGCCGACGGCATGAGCAGCTTCGAGGCACATTGCGTGCTCGGTATCGCGGCCAACCGCGAACGCATAGCGGAGCAAATGGAGCGCTCGCTGATGCTGGTGACTGCGCTGACCCCGCATATCGGCTACGACCGCGCGGCCGAAATCGCCAAGCGCGCGCACAAGGACGGCAGCACCTTGAAGGAAGCCGCCCTCGCCTTGGGATATGTTGCTGCGAACGACTTCGACCGCTGGGTGCGGCCCGAGCAAATGACCGGCCCGCGCGCCGATTGAGCGGCGGTCAGCGCGTCGCGCGAGGCCGCTCGAGCGGCCTCATTTGGTGACCGCCAGCGGCACACTACCAGTCGCAGGGAAGGGCGTCGCCCTGCTGCTTCCAGAACAAGTCCCAGCCATAGTGCTGGTCGGCCTCCACTTCAGGATGATCGTGCAGGTAGTGCTCCATGAAGACGGCAAATTCCGAGACATAGTGCTTGTCCATTTTCGCGCCTCCTTCTGATCCGGGAAAGACGATGGAACCCGGGAGTTCAACAAAATCTTATACCCGACAAACTTACTTGTCTATGGCGTAGCGCGATGCAGGCCGTCACCTGAAGACCATCTGACTGAATAGACGTGAAAATCTATTCGAAGTGGGCGGTGATTGCGGCAAATCCGGTAATCGGACGGGCCGTATCGACCAATGGGCTGTCGGTCATGGTCGTGCTCAGCCACTTGCGGCGCAGATAGAAATCCGCATCCCAGCTTCGCGCAAGCCGCACTTGGACAAACAAGCACAGAAAGGGATTGGTCGCGGCGCCCGGCCCGTAGGGTGCGTAGCCGCTGGCCGCCGCCTCGGTGGGGGAAACGCCGAAATAATACTGGGTGTACTGGCGGCTGAAATGCTCGAATCCCGCCTCGGGATAGAAGGTCACAGGGCCTGCATCCAGTTCCGCGACATAGGTCAGCTCGACCTGGTTCCCGCTCGAACCGCCGAAGTCATGCAGGGCATAGATAAAGAACCCGCCAATCGGCGTAATCTGGAAAGTGCCCAGGCCGAGCGGCACGGCGTTTTGCCGGTCCTGTATGCCGCGCAGCGCGGGATTGCCCGCCGCCTTGTAACCGTTGAATTCCGCCCTGCCCGCCAGTTCGAGATAACCGTATCCCATGGGCAGCGTCTTTACACCAAAGGTGTCGACGCGCGCATACAGACGCCCATAATCGAAAAAAGCGAATGGAAAAACCTGCGCGCTGGTGGATTCGCCCCTGATCGGACTTTGCTCCATATCCGCCAGCACGCCGATGTCGCCTTGAATGCGCGGAACAAGCGCTTCTGGCTGCGCGGAATCTGTCCGTGCGGAATCCGTCTGTGCCCGTGCCAGCACCGGGACAATAGCGGCACACAAAAAAATGAGAACTCCGAACGCGTTCCGCAAACCCGCCACCGGACTACCTGCCGCGGCCGGCTGACCCGGCAGCGCCGGCCTGGAGGCTTGCTGCGGCCGCTGGGGCCGGTGCGGACGCGGCAGGTGAAGCGTCATCGAGCTGAAAGTAGACTTCACCGGGTTTGATCATGCCAAGGTCATTGCGCGCGCGCGCTTCGATGGCGGCCGTGCCCTGCTTGAGGTCGCGCACCTCGGCGTCGGTCACCGCGTTGCGCGCCTGCATTTTCTGATTCGCCAGATTTTGCGCCTCGACCTCGCGGTCGAGCTCCCACACCTTCAACCAGCCGCCCTTGCCAAACCATAACGGATACTGCAACAGCAAGATCAGGGCGGCCAGTATAAGCGGGATACGGCGCATATGGGGGAAGGGTCAGTTCAGCTGATAGTAGGCATCCCGCCCTGGATAGGAGGAACAATCGCCCAGGTCTTCTTCGATGCGCAAGAGCTGGTTATACTTGGCGATGCGGTCCGAACGGGACAGCGAGCCGGTCTTGATCTGCAGGGCGTTGGTGGCCACTGCAATGTCGGCGATGGTGGAGTCTTCGGTTTCGCCCGAGCGATGCGAGATCACGGCGGTGTAGCCTGCACGCTTGGCCATCTCGATCGCGGCGAAGGTTTCGGTCAGCGTGCCGATCTGGTTGACCTTGATCAGGATCGAGTTGGCGATGCCCTGCTGGATGCCTTCACGCAGGATCCTGGTATTAGTCACGAACACGTCGTCGCCCACGAGCTGGATCTTCTTGCCCAGGCGGTCGGTGAGCTTCTTCCAGCCCTCCCAGTCGTGCTCGCTCATGCCGTCTTCCAGCGTAATCACCGGATATTTGTCCACCCAGGTTTCATACAGGTCGATCATCTGCTCCGAGGTCAGCGTCAGCTTGTCGGCGCCCAGGTGGTACTTTCCGTCCTTGTAGAATTCAGATGCCGCCGCATCGATACCGATGGCCACGTCGGTTCCGGGCACGTAGCCCGCAGCCTCGATGGCTTCCACGATCACCTTCAGCGGAGCTTCGTTCGAGCCCAGCGCCGGCGCGAATCCGCCCTCGTCGCCGACGGTGGTGGCGAAGCCGCGATGATGCAGAATGGCCTTCAGGTGATGGAACACCTCGGCGCCGCAACGAAGCGCCTCGCGGAAGCTTTCCGCGCCGACGGGAATGATCATGAATTCCTGCAGGTCTGAGCCGCCGGTGGCATGCGCGCCGCCGTTGATGATGTTCATCATGGGAACCGGCATTTCCATGCGCGCCGAGCCGCCCAGGTAGCGGTACAGGGGCAGGCCCGCCTCTTCGGCGGCCGCCTTGGCGGTGGCCATGGACACCGCGAGGATGGCGTTTGCGCCCAAGCGGCTCTTGTTCTCGGTGCCGTCCAGGTCGATCATGGTCTGGTCGATAAACGCCTGTTCTGCGGCATCCAGACCGATAATCGCCTCGGCGATCTCGGTATTCACGTTTTCAACAGCTTCGAGCACGCCCTTGCCCATGTAGCGCTGCTTGTCGCCATCGCGCAGTTCCACGGCTTCCTTGGTGCCGGTGGATGCGCCGGACGGCACGGCCGCACGCCCCATTACGCCGGATTCCAGCAATACGTCAGCTTCAACAGTGGGGTTCCCGCGCGAATCCAGTATTTCGCGGGCGATGACATCTACAATTGCACTCATGTTCTTCCTTGGTCTCTTTCTTCTCAAACGTTTTTCAGGTCTACCTTGTCTTCAATCAAACCTTGCTGCTTGACGGTCGCGTCCAGCACCTTCAGGGTCATCAATAAATCCTTCATGTGGCCCAGCGGGAAGGCGTTGGGGCCGTCCGACAGGGCCTTGGCCGGATTCGGATGGGTTTCCATGAACAGCCCGGAAATGCCGGCCGCCACTGCGGCACGCGCCAGTACAGGCACAAACTCGCGCTGGCCGCCGCTGACCGTACCCTGCCCCCCGGGCAACTGCACCGAATGCGTGCCATCGAACACCACGGGGCAGCCGGTATTGCGCATCACCGCAAGCGAGCGCATGTCGGACACCAGGTTGTTGTAGCCGAAGGACGCACCGCGCTCGCACACCATGATGTGCGCAGAGCCGCTGGCCTCACGAGCCTTTTCCACCACGTTCTGCATATCCCACGGCGAGAGAAACTGGCCCTTCTTGATGTTCACCGGGCGGCCGCTTTTTGCGACTGCGTGAATGAAATCCGTCTGCCTGCACAGGAAAGCCGGTGTCTGCAGCACGTCGACCACAGCGGCGACCGACTCGATCTCGTCTTCGGTATGCACATCGGTCAGCACCGGCACGCCAATCTGCTGCTTCACCTCGGCCAGGATGTCCAGACCGCGATCCATGCCCAGGCCGCGGAACGACTTGCCGGAGCTGCGGTTGGCCTTGTCGTAGGATGACTTGTAGATGAAGTTGATCCCCACCTCCAGGCAGATCTCCTTGAGTCGCCCTGCTGTATCCAGCGCCATCTCGCGCGATTCGATCACGCACGGGCCCGCGATCAGGAACAGCGGGTGGGCTATGCCCACCTCGAAGCCGCACAGTTTCATGCTCATGCTGTAACTCCGCTGGCGCGTACCGTATTCATGCCGCCACCTTCAGTTTCTGCGCTGCGTCGTGGCGCTGCAGGGCTGCCTCGATATAGGCCTTGAACAGCGGATGGCCGTCGCGCGGGGTGGAGGTGAATTCAGGGTGGAACTGCACGCCTACGAACCACGGATGCGCGGATTGCGGCAATTCCATCATCTCCGGCAGCTGCTCGGAAGGCGTGCGCGCCGAGATGATGAGCCCGCTCTTTTCCAGCGCAGGCACGTAATGGTTATTGACCTCGTAGCGATGGCGATGCCGCTCGTTCACCTCTTCGCCGTAGATACGGTGCGCCATGGTGCCGGGCTTGATCGGGCAGCGCTGCGAACCGAGGCGCATGGTGCCGCCCAGATCGGAGTCCGCGCTGCGCTTGGCCACCTTGCCGTCGCGATCCAGCCATTCGGTGATGAGCGCCACGACCGGATGCTCGGTCTCCAGATCGAACTCCGTGCTGTTTGCGTCGCTCATGCCCGCCACATGGCGCGCATACTCGATTACCGCAAGCTGCATGCCGAGGCAGATGCCAAGGTAGGGAATCTTGTTTTCGCGCGCGTAGCGGATGGCCGCAATCTTGCCTTCCGTGCCGCGCTTGCCGAAACCGCCGGGCACCAGGATGGCATCCAGGTGCGCCAGCCCTTGCGTGCCGCCGGACTCGATGTCTTCTGAATCGATGTATTCGATATTGACCTTGGTCGAGGTATGTATGCCCGCATGGCGCAGCGCCTCGATCAGCGATTTGTACGACTCGGTCAATTCCACATACTTGCCCACCATGCCGATTGTGACCTGGTGCTGGCTGTGCTCTTGCGCGGAAACCAGCTTCTGCCACATCGACAGATCGGCGGGCGGCGCATCCAGCGCAAGGTCTTCGCAAATGATGCGGTCCAGCCCCTGCTCATGCAGCAACTGGGGAATCTTGTAGATGGTATCCACGTCCCACATCGAGATCACGCCGTCTTCGCGCACGTTGGCGAACAGGGAAATCTTCGCGCGTTCGTCGTCCGGGATGCGGCGGTCGGCGCGGCACAGCAGCGCCGTGGGGAAGATGCCGATCTCGCGCAGCTTCTGCACGCTGTGCTGCGTGGGCTTGGTCTTCAGTTCACCCGCCGTCGCGATGTAGGGAACAAGGGTAAGATGAATGTAAGCCACCTGGTTGCGGCCCAGGCGCAAACCCATCTGGCGCGCGGCTTCGAGGAAGGGCAGCGATTCGATGTCACCCACCGTGCCGCCGATCTCCACGATGGCCACATCGGCCTTGCCGTCGTGCGATGCCGCCGCGCCGCGTTCGACGAAGGCCTGAATCTCGTTGGTGATATGGGGGATGACCTGCACCGTCTTGCCTAGGTATTCGCCGCGCCGCTCCTTGCGGATCACGCTTTCGTAAATCTGCCCGGTGGTGAAGTTGTTGGCCTTGCGCATCTTCGCGGAGATGAAGCGCTCGTAGTGGCCGAGATCAAGATCGGTCTCCGCACCGTCCTCGGTGACGAATACCTCGCCGTGCTGAAACGGGCTCATGGTGCCGGGATCCACGTTGATGTAGGGATCCAGCTTCAGCATCGTCACCTTCAGTCCGCGCGATTCCAGAATTGCAGCAAGCGAAGCGGCTGCAATGCCTTTTCCGAGGGAAGAGACAACACCGCCGGTAATGAAGATGTACTTTGTCATGGAGCGCAATGATACCGCAAAACGGCCTTCTTCTCAAAAGGATAGCGGCGCCTCTCAGGCCCGCCCCAGTAAAATCCCTGAAGAAACAGGGCACGAGGTTAAACAGGCCCGCCGGCAAACGACGGGCTCCCATATTTTACCGATTCGGAACCCTGCGGAAACGATGACTTGCCGGCCCCCGGGCTGCTCTTCGTGGCGTTTCATTCGCGCGGATCAGCCGGCCTTTGCCACGAGGCGCCGGCTTTGCGCGCGTCTTGTCACTGCGTTCAAGCGGGAGAGTATCGGGAATTACAAACAAAAAAGCCCAACACTGGGTTGGGCTTTTCTGTTTTGAAGGAGTCTGACGATGACCTACTTTCACATACGAATGTACACTATCATCGGCGCAAAGTCGTTTCACTGTCCTGTTCGGGATGGGAAGGAGTGGGGCCA
>DATFUZ010000094.1:0-17653 GCA_035260545.1 Gallionellaceae bacterium
AATCTTTGCGGCCCGTCGCCGTGCTCGCACGCACGATCGTTGCCGCTCGCTCGCTGCCTCGTCTCGCTTCAGAGCCAGGCCCGGAATTGTACAGGAACGGCGGTACCGCCCCCGTGCAATTTCCTAGCTTTCTCCGTCCAGGAAGCTCTTCAGCTTTTCCGAACGGGAAGGATGACGCAGCTTGCGCAACGCCTTTGCTTCTATCTGGCGAATACGCTCTCGAGTCACATCGAATTGCTTGCCGACCTCCTCCAGGGTGTGGTCGGTATTCATTTCAATGCCGAAACGCATGCGCAGCACCTTGGCTTCGCGCGGCGTGAGCGAATCCAGGATGTCCTTGGTCACGTCGCGCAGGCTGCCGTAGACGGCGGCATCGATCGGCACCAGGATGCTGGCGTCCTCGATGAAGTCGCCGAGGTGAGAGTCGTCGTCGTCGCCCACCGGCGTTTCCATGGAGATCGGCTCCTTGGCGATCTTGAGGATTTTGCGGATCTTGTCTTCCGGCATCTCCATCTTCTCGGCCAGGGTGGCGGCATCGGCCTCCTGCCCTGTTTCCTGCAGGATCTGGCGCGAGATGCGGTTCATCTTGTTGATGGTCTCGATCATGTGCACCGGGATGCGGATGGTGCGCGCCTGGTCCGCGATGGAGCGCGTAATCGCCTGGCGAATCCACCACGTGGCATAGGTAGAGAACTTGTAGCCGCGGCGGTATTCGAACTTGTCCACCGCCTTCATCAGGCCGATATTGCTCTCCTGGATCAGGTCCAGGAACTGCAGGCCACGGTTCGTGTATTTCTTGGCGATGGAGATCACCAGACGCAGGTTGGCCTCGATCATGTCGCGCTTGGCGCGGCGTGCCTTGGCTTCGCCGTTGGTCATCTGCTTGTTGATCTCCTTCAGGTCGCGCAGGGGAATGCCCACGCGGTTCTGCAGGTCGATCAAATTCCGCTGCTGCTCGACGATGGCGGCCTCGAAACGCGTCAGCGCGTCGCTGTAGGGCTTGCGCGCGGTGATCTCCTGGCGCACCCAGTCGAGATTTTCCTCGTTGCCGGGGAAGGTCTTGATAAAGTGCGCGCGCGGCATGCGGACCTTGGTCACACACAGTTCCTGGATGCCGCGCTCGTAACGGCGCACCTCTTCCACCAGATTGCGCATGGTGTCGCACAGCGCATCCACCTGCTTGGCGGAAAAGCGGAATTCCATCAGCTCGGCGGAGATCTGCTGCTGCAGCTTGTCGTAGGGCTTGCTGCGATAGCCGTGCCTGCTGTAGGCCTTGCCCAGCTTGTTGAAGAGGTCGGCGATCACGGCAAAGCGAGCCAGCCCCTCTTCCTTGAGCTGCGCGAGGTTGGCCGCGGCGGCGGCCTCACCGCCGTCGTCTTCCTCGTCCTCCTCATCCTCTTCTTCCTCGGACGCTTCCACGTCCTCGTCGCTCATCTCCTCGTCCATCACGGCCTCATCCTCGGAATCGATGAAACCATCGATCACCTCGTCGATGCGCATCTCGTCACGCGAGACCTTTTCGGCGAGCGCGAGAATTTCGGCGATGGTCGCCGGGCAGGCGGAAATCGCCTGGATCATGTGCTTCAGGCCGTCCTCGATGCGCTTGGCGATCTCGATTTCGTCCTCGCGGGTGAGCAGTTCAACCGTCCCCATTTCGCGCATGTACATGCGCACGGGGTCGGTGGTGCGGCCGAATTCGGAGTCGACGGAGGAAAGCGCGGCTTCGGCTTCTTCCACGGCAGCCTCGTCGGTGACGGCGGTCGCGGCTTCGGACAGCATGAGCGATTCGGTGTCCGGCGTCTCGTCGCACACCGTGATGCCCATGTCGTTGATCATGCTGACAATACCCTCGATCTGCTCGGCTTCGAGCATGTCGGGGAGATGGTCGTTGATTTCCGCGTACGTCAGGTAGCCACGCTCCTTGCCGAGCGCAATGAGCGCCTTCAAGCGGGTACGGCGCGCTTCCATGTCCGGCTGCTCAGCCGAATCCTGCGCTTCGATCTCTTCGACGAGCGCTGCGGCCTGCTTGACCTGCTGCTTGGTTGTGCGTTTTTTGTCCCGCTGAGTTGCCATATGTTTAAGACTCCGAAAAAGCCAGCCCAAAAAGGCGGCAATTATACCCTATTTTCCCCATATTGTTCAGCCAGTTCCGATCTGCGTCAACTCCAGGTAGCGAGCCTTTTGCTGCTCGCTCATGCGCTGCACGGACCCGCCGGCATTGGCGAGCAGGGTACGCGCCTCCTCTTTGCGCGCCTCTTTCCGTAGATTGTCCAGCATGCCATGAAATTCAGCTTCAATATCAAAGCCTTCACCCCATTGCATGAGTTCGGCCTGGGCTGCGGTGAGCGCCGCCTCGAAGGGCGTGCCCTGGAACTGCTGGATGATGGCGGCCGTGCTGGACGCATAATCCTGTTCCCGCAGGAAACCGGCCAGTGCCGCGATCACCGCGGCATCTTCGCTCTCCGAGGGCCATTCGAGCGGTAAATCGCGTCCAAGTTCCGGTTTCGCGAGCAGGCAGCGCAAAAAAACCCGATCTCCGGACAGGGGACGGCGGGCAGCCCGCCGCGGTGCGAGAGGTGCGCGCCCGCGCCCTGCGCCGCTGGCGTCTGCCGCAGATAACGGTTTGATTGCGTACAGCGCTTCCAGTTCCGCCTGAGTGATCCCCGCCAGCGCGGCGGCTTCCTTGCGCAGCAGCAGGCCGGTAGCGGGCGCGGTGATGGCGGTGAGCAGCGGCCGCGCATGTTCCAGGAAGGCGCTGCGCCCCTCCTGCGTCTTCATGTCCGCCCTGGCGGACAGTTCGCGCAGCATATAGGCGGAGAGCGGCAAAGCCTCCTCGCCCAGGAGTCGCTCGAACGCCTCCTTGCCGTGTTCGCGGATGTAGCTGTCCGGATCATGTTCCGGCGGCAGGAACAGGAAGCGCAGTTGCTTGCCGTCCTGCAGGTGGGGCAAGGCGTTTTCCAGGGCGCGCCACGCAGCGCGGCGTCCTGCGGCATCGCCGTCGAAGCAGAACACGACATGATCTGTCATCCGCAGCAGTTTCTGCACGTGGTACGGCGTGGTGGCCGTACCCAGCGTGGCGACGGCGTATTCCACGCCCAACTGGGCCAGGGCCACGACATCCATGTAGCCTTCCACCACCAGCGCCAGCCCTTCCGCGCGTATGGCCTTCTGCGCCTGGAACAGGCCATACAACTCGCGTCCCTTCTCGAACAGCGTAGTCTCCGGAGAGTTCAGGTACTTGGGCTCCCCCTTGTCCAGCACGCGGCCGCCGAAGCCGATGATCTGCCCGCGCTGATTGACGATGGGGAACATGATGCGGTCGCGGAAGCGGTCGTAGCGCTTTCCTTCGTCGTTGGCGATCACCAGCCCGGTTTCCACCAGGCTCTTGTCCTGGTAGTCGGGCACGGCATTCTGCAGGTTCTGCCAGCCATCGGGCGCATAGCCCAGGCCGTAGCGCGCGGCGATCTCCCCGGTCAGGCCGCGCCGCTTGAGGTAGTCTATGGCACGCGGCGACAGCTTCAACTGGGCGCGGTAGTAGCGGCTTGCCGTCTGCATGAGATCGTACAGGTCGGGGCCAGCCTTGGGCTGTGCCTGGCCGGGGCCCGACTTTTCACGCGGGACGGCGACACCTATGCCGCGCGCCAGCTCCTCCACCGCATCGACGAAGCCCAGCCCGCCATGCTCCATGACGAAGCCGATGGCGGTGCCGTGGGCACCGCAGCCGAAGCAGTGATAGAACTGCTTGCTGGGGCTGACCGTGAACGAGGGGGATTTTTCGTTATGAAAGGGGCAGCAGGCGACGTAGTTCGCGCCGGCCTTCTTGAGCGGGAGATAGCGCCCGATCACATCGACGATGTCGAGGCGGTTGAGTAGATCCTGAATGAAGGACTTTGGAATCACTCTTGCCACTGCTCCCGCATGTAAGGTATGCCGGCCGGGCGGCTGCGCCGCACCGTTTCCGGCCAATACTTTACGACAGCTCTAGGCCTTGGACAACCGGGCCTTGACCAGCCCGGAAACCTTGCCCATGTCGGCCCGGCCCGCCAGCCTGGGCTTGAGCAGGCCGATCACCTTGCCCATTTCCTGCGGCGACTTGGCGCCGCTGACGGCGATCGCCTCATCCACCGCCGCGGCGATCTCGGCCTCGCTCATCTGCGCCGGCATATAGCCCTGCAGCACGCCGCTCTCGAACTTTTCCGCATCGGCCAGATCCTGCCGCCCTGCGGCTTCATACTGGCTGATGGAATCGCGGCGCTGCTTGAGCATCTTGTCGATGACGGCCAGCACGTCAGCGTCGGTCAGCGTGATGCGTTCATCCACCTCGCGCTGCTTCATCGCGGCAAGCAGCAGGCGGATTACGCCGAGGCGCGCGGTTTCCTTCGCGCGCATCGCCGCTTTCATGTCTTCGGTGACTTTTTCCTTCAGGCTCATAGGACGGCGCCGCGCGATACCGCGCGGTGCGAACCGGGAAAATGCTTAGTACAGCTTGGGAGGCAGAACCTGGCTGCGCAGGCGCTTATAGTGGCGCTTGACGGCAGCGGCCAGCTTGCGCTTGCGCTCGGCAGTGGGCTTCTCGTAGAACTCGCGGGCGCGCAGTTCGGTCAGCAGGCCGGTTTTTTCCACCGAACGCTTGAAGCGGCGCAGCGCCACTTCAAACGGTTCATTTTCTTTAACGCGTACAGTTGTCATGGACAAACTACCCTAACAAAAAATTGAGCGCCGGATTCTACCAGAAGGCGAAACCCGGCACAAGGCGGCAAAAGACGCGGCCGCACCGGACGGCGCGGCGCGGCGCGTCTGCCTACCGCAATTACTCCTCTTCGTCCTCGTCTTCCATGCGGATGCCGGCCGGCAACCGCACCCCGTGTTCGGACCAGTTCCCGCGCGCGGCGTTGACGTGGCAGGCCGTGCAGTTGGAAGCGCTTTTCACGGCGGGATTGGCCCAGGCACCGCGCGGCAATTCCCGGTGTGCATGGATGAACCAGGATGTATCGCTGATGCGCAGGCTCTTGGCACTGTGGCGCGAGCCGCTGCCGGCATGGTGCTTGAGGTAGCCGAGAATGGCCTTGGCGGTTTCCGGATCGACCGAGGCGTTGTCGCCGAAATGCTGGTCAAGATGGCCCATCAACCGTTCCCAGTCCACTGCGGTCAGAAAACGCGCCGGATAGGCGACATGACAGGCGCTGCATTCCTTCTCCCAGCTCGCCTGGGGAGTGGCGTTCGCCGCAAGCGCCTGGCCTGCCGCACCGAGCAGAAGCATGAGGGTCATTGCGATCCGTTTCATCATGGGCTGTGTCTCCGAATGTGAAGGTTATAGTTTTGCAGATTGGTATTTGTAGAGTACTGTCCCTGTCCCAAAGTTCCCGCCTGGCGCGCAAACACGGAAGTTTTTCGTTGAAATTCCGAGCGTTGCAGTGCGGTATTGACCGAGATGACTAGGGCGTGGCCGGCGTGCTTGTAGGCGTAGGCGCCGGGGCCAGGCCGGTGACGGTGCCCGCGACCACAATCACCTCCAGCGGATAGCGCCCGCCGGCGGAGGGCGCAATGCGCAGATTGTCGGCGTGGGTTATGCGCTGTGCGGCCCACAGCAACGGGCCGAGATCAGGCAGCGCGAGCACATCCTGGCTGAAATTGCGCACGGAACGGCGCTGCTGCAGGACGCGCTCACGGAAAACGAACTGTCGAGGCGCGGCGGGGGCAAGGCTACGGGACGCATGTCATATCCCTCCGGGGAAGCGGCGGCCGAGGTGGCCAGGCACAGCACGGCCGGCGCACCCGCCTGATCCCCCTGTGCCGCATCATGATTATGCCCCGCATCATGGGCGCATGCTGCGCCTGAGCAGGGGCCGCAATTCGGCAAGGCTGCGGGTGTTGAGCACATCGCGCTTTTCCAGCCAGCCACGCCTGGCCTGGCCGATGCCGAAGCGCAGGTTCAGAAAGTCCAGCGTGCTGTGCGCATCCGAGGCGATGCTCACCAGCACGCCCCGCGCTTTCGCCATCTGGCACTGGGTGTCCAGCAGATCGAGGCGCTCGGGATGGGCGTTGAGCTCCAGGAAACAGCCGCGGTGCGCGGCCTCGCGTATGATGCGGCCCATGTCCACATCATAAGGCGCGCGCGCATCTATCAGCCTTCCGGTGGGATGCGCGAGGATGGTGAAATGCGGATGTTCCATGGCGCGCAGGATGCGCGCGGTCTGCGCCTCGCGCGACAGGTCGAACTTGCTGTGCACCGCGCCCACCACGAGGTCCAGGCGGCCCAGCACCGCATCCGGCAGGTCCAGGCGGCCGTCCTCCAGGATGTCCACTTCTATGCCCTTGAGCAGGGTGATGCCGCGCAGTTCGCCGTTCAGGCGGTCTATCTCGTCACACTGGCGGGCCAGCCGCGCTGCGTCCAGTCCGTGCGCCACGGAGAGCCGCTTCGAATGTTCGGTGATGGCAAGATATTCCAGCCCCGCCGCCCTGGCCGCTTCGGCCATTTCGCGCAGGGTGTTGTGGCCGTCGGTGGCCTTGGTATGTGCATGCAGGTCGCCGCGCAAATCGCGCAGTTCCACCAGGCGCGGCAGGCTGCCCGCACGCGCCTGGTCGATCTCGCCGCGATCCTCGCGCAGCTCCGGCGGGATATAGCTCAGGCCCACCGCGCTATACACCGATTCCTCGGTCTCGCCCGCGATACGCTTCTGCCCGCGGAACACCCCGTATTCGTTGATCTTCAAGCCCAGCTTCTGCGCGATGCGGCGCACCGCGATGTTGTGGGCCTTGGAGCCGGTGAAATACTGCAGCGCCGCGCCGTAGCTCTCCCTCGCAATGATGCGCAGGTCCACCTGCAGGCCGCTCTTCAGCACGACGCTGGCGCGCGTGGAACCCGCGGCAAGCACCTCCTTCACTTCGTCATAGGCGGTGAAACGCTGCATGACCGCGTCGGGCGATGTTGTTTCGACCAGCAGGTCGAGATCACCCACCGTCTCGCGCATGCGGCGAAAACTGCCCGCCACCATCACCTGTGTGACGCCCGGCGCCGCCGCCAGGTAGCCGCGCAGCGCCTCGGCGTACTGCGCGGCCACGCCCAGCTTGAAGCGGCCGGGGGCGGCGGCATGCGCCTGTGCGGCCTCCAGGATATGGCGCTCGGTCGTGGGGCCGAATCCCGGCAGCGCGCGGATACGCCCGTCCTGTGCGGCGCGGCGCAGCTGCTCGACGGTCTGCACGTCGAGCTCATGGTACAGCGCCTTCACCCGCCTGGGGCCGAGGCCGGGAATCTTCAGGAGTTCGGTGACGGCGGGCGGCAGTTCCCGGCGCAGCCGGTCGAGCAGGCTGCAATGACCGGTGGCGGCGATCTCCGAGATCTTGGCCGCGAGGTCGGCACCGACGCCGGGCAGGTGCGCGCCCTGGGCAAGGAGCTGCGGCACGTCCTGCGCCAGTTCGCCGACGGTGCGCGCGGCGTTATGATAGGCGCGAATGCGGAACGGGTTTTCACCCTGGATTTCGAGGAGATTGGCGATTTCCTCGAAGATGGCGGCGATGTCGGCATTGTGCGTGGGCATGCGCGAACTCCGGTATCGCGGCGCCTCGCGTCCGCTGCTGCCGGAAGGCCCCGCCGTACCCTCCCATTAACCGGCAAACACCCCCTGCTGTCAACCGGCGGGGGCGGGCGGCCCGTCAGCCAGGCTTGCGGACGGGCTTGCGCTGGTCGGGGCGCACGCGCGGCGCGAGCAGTTCATCCACGGTGTCCGGGTCCAGCGCGCTGCCATCGCCGTCTTCCAGCGGCAGCTCGGCGTCGTTCCAGCCGCGCACGCCCAGCTTGAGCGAAATGACGTTGGTAAAGCCCATTTGCTGCATGATGTCCGCAGCCAGCACCGAACGCTTGCCCGAACGGCAGATCACCACGATCTCGCGCTTGCGGTCGCCTGCGAGTTCCGGCACGGTCTCGTCGTAGTCCCACTCGCAGGATTGCTCCAGGACGCCGCGCGGCACGTTGACCGAGCCCGGGATGCGCAGCAGCGCGAACTCCGCGGGCTCGCGCACGTCAAGCAGCAGCGGCGCATCGCCCTCGTCGAGTCGCTTGCCCAGATCCCATGGCATGATCTCCCGCACCCGATTGAGTGCATCGCCCACCAGTTGATCGTAGCCTTTCATGGGCTCAGCCTCCCGTGACTGTAACCCGCCCGAAGCGGCGCTTGCCCACCTGCGCCACCACCACCGCACCTGCCTTGATCTGCAGATGCTTGTCGCTTACCTTCTCCCCGTCCAGCTTGACCCCGCCCTGCTCTATCATACGCATCGCCTCAGAGGTGCTGGGCACCAGACCCGCCTGCTTGAGGAACTGCGCCACGCCGATCTGGCCGCCGGCGGCGGCGACGGCGATCTCCGGCATATCCTCGGGCAGCACACCCTGCTTGAAACGCGCTTCGAATTCGGCCAGCGCATCTTCCGCTGCCTTGCGCGAATGGAAGCGCGCGACCATTTCCTGCGCCAGCAGCACCTTGATGTCGCGCGGATTGCGGCCCTGCTGTACTTCCTCGCGCCACGTGTTGATCGTGGTCATAGGCTGCGACGACAGCAGCTCCAGATAGCGCCACATCAATTCGTCGGATGCCGACATCAGCTTGCCGAACATGTCCTGCGGCGCGTCGGTGATGCCGACGTAGTTGCCCAGCGACTTGGACATCTTGTTCACCCCGTCCAGGCCTTCCAGCAGCGGCATGGTGAGTATGCACTGCGCGGGCTGGCCATAGTGCTTCTGCAGTTCGCGCCCCATCAGCAGGTTGAACTTCTGGTCGGTGCCGCCCAGTTCCATATCGGCCTTGAGCGCGACGGAGTCATAGCCCTGCACCAGCGGGTACATGAATTCGTGGATGGCGATGGGCTGCTGGCTCCGGTAGCGCTTGCCGAAATCGTCGCGTTCCAGCATGCGCGCCACGGTCGAAGTCGCCGCCAGGCGTATCATGTCCGCCGCGCCGAACTTGTCCATCCAGGTGGAATTGAACACGATCTCGGTCTTATCCGGGTCCAGCACCTTGAACACCTGGTCGCGATAGCTCTGGGCGTTCTCCAGCACCTGCTCGCGCGACAGCGGCGGGCGGGTGGCGTTCTTGCCGGTGGGGTCGCCTATCATGCCGGTGAAGTCGCCGATCAGGAACAGGGCGTGATGACCCAGATCCTGCAACTGGCGCATCTTGTTGAGCAGCACGGTGTGGCCCAGGTGCAGGTCGGGCGCCGTGGGATCGAAGCCCGCCTTGATGCGCAACGGACGCCCGAGGTCCAGTTTCTGCTTCAGTTCCGTTTCAAGCAGCAATTCGTCGCAACCGCGCTTGATGATTTCCAGTGTTTCTTCGTGTGCCATATCTCTAATGCATCGGGTAAGACGCGCGTTTATCGCCGCGCTTCAAGGACATGCCGCTTTCTGGTAAAGTGTGCTTCCTTGCGCTCGGTGTACTCAACTCCGGAACGTAAAGCCAGGAGGCCCGAATGTTACCGCAAAAACCCGCTTCACGATCGCGCAAAATCGCCCTGCGCGGGCTGATCATATGGTCCGCCCTGCCGTTGCTGGGGGTGGTGGCCGCGTTCGGCGTGATGCCGCAAACCATCATGGCAAGCGGGAAACCGCGGATTCTGGTGCAATCCGTCAGCCTGCCGTCCAGCCTCCCCGAGGGCGGCGCCTCGACCTTCTGGCGCTACGACGAGGTGCGCCGAGGTGATTCGGCCGCGGCGCTGCTGCGCCGGCTGGATGTCGCCGACTCCGCGGCGGAACACTATTTGCGCCGTGGCCGGGCGGCGGCTGCATTCCGGAGGCTCACGCCCGGCCTTGCGGTGGATGCGGAGACCGCGGCGGACGGCAGCCTGCTTCTCCTGCGCTGCGCGCAAAAGGGCGGCGGCCAATTGCAGATTGCGCGGATCGGCAGCGGCTTTGCCATCCAGTCCCTGACGCCCAGGCCAGAGCAGCGGATCGTCATGCGCACCGGCGAGATCAGAACCTCGCTGTTCGAGGCCACCGACGCGGCCGGCCTGCCCGAATCCACCGCCAACCAGTTGACCGACATCTTCGGCAGCGACATCGATTTCCACCACGACCTGGCCCCGGGCGACCGCTTTTCCGTGGTCTACGAAATGGCCTACAGCAACGACGAGCCGGTGCGGGCCGGCCGCATCCTCGCCGCGGAATTCATCAACCACGGCAGGATGTACCGCGCGCTGTATTACCGCAACGGCGACAGCGGGAACTATTATTCGCCCGAGGGCAACAGCATGCGCCGCACTTTCCTGCGCTCGCCGGTGACCTTCACGCGTATCAGCTCGGGCTACAGCGCCGCGCGCTTTCACCCCATCCTGCACAGGTGGAAGGCGCACCGGGGAATCGACTTTGCCGCGCCCATGGGCACCGGCGTCGAGGCCACGGCAGACGGCACGGTGGCCTTCGCCGGGGTGGAGCGGGGCTATGGCAATGTGGTGATCCTCAAGCACAAGGGCAGCTTCTCCACCCTGTACGCGCACCTGTCGCGCTTCGCGCGCGGCCTGCACCGGGGCGAGCACGTCAGCCAGGGTGAAGTGATTGCCTACGTCGGAATGACGGGCTGGGCCACCGGCCCCCACCTGCACTACGAATTCCGCGTGAACGGCACGCCGCGCAACCCGGCAAAGGTGCCCTTGCCGGACGACAGCCTGCCGATCAGCAACGCGCAGCGGCAAGCCTTTCTGGACGGGACGCAGGACCTCAGTGCGCGCCTGCGCCTCCTGCACAACATCATCCTGGCGCAGACCGATTGACTGCGTCTCGCAGCGGCCCTCCGCGGCGCGATCCGGCCTCCTTGCGCCATGCCCGGCATGGTTCGGCCATTAGCGTGTACACTTCGGTGCCTGCGTTTCGGGTGTATCCCGCGCAGGCGCGCCTGCAATGATTTCCGCCCCCATGCAAAGACATAAGACAGACCTCTACATCGGCATCATGTCCGGCACCAGCCTGGACGGCATAGACGCGGCGCTGGTGGCGTTCACCGACGGCACCCCCGAGATGCGCGCCACCCATTACCGGCCCTACGGCGCGGCGCTGAAGGAAGCCCTGCTTGCCCTGCACCAGCCCACCCATGACGAGTTGCACCAGGCGCTGCTGCTCGGCAACGCGCTGGCGCGCGAATATGCCGTGGCAGTGGCGGCGCTGCTGGAAACCGCAGGTGTGGCGGCGGCGGACATCGCCGCGGTCGGCTGCCATGGCCAGACCCTGCGCCACCGGCCGGAGCACGGCTATTCGCTGCAGATCGGCAACCATGCGCTGCTCGCGGAGCTGAGCGGCATCGCCGTGGTCGGCGATTTCCGCAGCGCCGACATTGCCGCAGGCGGCCATGGCGCGCCGCTGGTACCGGCCTTTCACGACATGACGCTGCGCGATTCGGCGCGCCACCGCGTGATCGTCAACGTCGGCGGCATCGCCAACCTCACCAGCCTGCCGCCGGATGCGCCCACCTCGGGCTTCGATTGCGGCCCTGGCAATATGCTGATGGATGCCTGGGTGGCGGCGCACCGCAGCCAGCCCTACGACCACGACGGCGCGTGGGCGGCGAGCGGGCGCGTGATTCCCGCCCTGCTGGAGGCGATGCTGGCGGAACCCTATTTCGCCGCCGCACCGCCCAAGAGCTGCGGGCGTGACCTGTTCAACTGGGACTGGCTGCGCCGGCATCTGCCGGGTGATGAAGCGCCGGTCGACGTGCAGGCCACGCTGCTGGCGCTCACCGCGGCAGGCATCGGCGGCGCCATCACGCGCTTCTGCCCCGGTGCGGAGGAAATCTACCTGTGCGGCGGCGGCGCGCACAATACCGCGTTGCGCCGCAAGCTGGCCGAGGCGCTGCCCGGCTGCCGCATTGCGCTCACCGACGCCCTGGGGGTGGACGCCGACTGGATGGAGGCCATCGCCTTCGCCTGGCTGGCGCGGCAAGCCTTGCACGGCGAGTCCGCCAACCTGCCGCGCGTCACCGGCGCCCGGCACCCGTGTATACTGGGCGCGATTCATCCGGCGCCGCCCGTTGGCGGCCGCTAGGTTACCTGTCCTCAACCCAACCCTATATTTATGAAAAATATCTGTTCGCTACTTGCCGCCGCCTCGCTGCTGGCGGCGATGCCCATGGCCCTTGCGGGGCAGCCTGCTTCCGCCCCGGCCGCCGCAGCCCCGGCAACGCCGTCCGGCGACCTCATCGTCAGTGCAGTCGGCGACATCATGCTCGACGCCTCGGCAGGGCCCATCATCAAGGGCATGGGCTATGACTACCCGTTCGCCAAGGTGCGCAAGTTCTTCGACGGGTCGCAGGTGATCTTCGGCAACCTGGAAGGTCCGCTGACCGACCGCGGCACCGCGGTGGCGGACAAGAAATTCACCTTCCGCTCGCCGCCCGACAAGGTCAGCATCGCGCTCAAGAATGCGGGCTTCACCGTGGTTTCACTGGCCAACAACCACATGCTGGATTACGGCCCGGACGGCCTGGCCCAGACCATAGAAGCGCTGGACAAGGTCGGCATCAAGCACGCGGGAGCGGGCGCTGACCTCGCCGCAGCGCGGCGGCCGGCCATCCTGGAGGCCGCGGGCAGGAAAATCGCCGTCCTGGCGTATTCCATCACCTATCCCGAGAGTTACTATGCCGGCCCGGGCAAGCCCGGCACGGCCTTTGCCTACGAAGAACAGGTGCGCGCGGACGTGACCGCCGCGCGCAAGCAGGCGGACATCGTGCTGGTGTCGTTCCACTGGGGGCAGGAAGGCAAGACGGAACTGCGCGACTACCAGAAATCGATCGGCCACATGGCGATCGATTGCGGCGCGGATGCTGTCATCGGCAGCCACCCCCACATTCTGCAGGGCATCGAGCGCTACAAGAACGGGGTAATCCTCTACAGCATGGGCAACTTCACCTTCGGCTCCTACAGCAGCCATTCGACGCGCAGCGCCGTGGCCACGCTGCGCTTCCACAACGGCCGCCTGGTTCAGGTAAGGATGTATCCCATCAACGTGAACAACTTCGAGGTGGCGTTCCAGCCCAAGCCACTGCAGGGTAAGGAAGCCGATGCGGTGATCGAGGGACTGGCGAAGCTTTCTGCCGAGCGCCACACGGTGATGCGCGATGAAAATGGCGTGGGCGTTGTAGATATACAACAATAAGCGGCGACTGGTGGCGCCGAATGCCGCCAACAACAAACGGGGTGCTCAAGGCACCCCGTTTGCATTCAGGCGTAGCCTCTTTCTTAAACCGAGAAGGAGGAGCCGCAGCCGCAGGTCGTGGTGGCGTTCGGATTCTTGATCACGAATTGCGAACCTTCCAGGCCCTCGGTGTAGTCGATTTCCGCGCCGGTCAGGTACTGCGCGCTCATCGGGTCGACCAGCAACTGGACGCCGTTCTTGTTCAGCACGGTGTCATCCTCGTTGACCACCTCGTCAAAGGTGAAACCATACTGGAAGCCGGAGCAGCCACCGCCGGTAACGAATACCCGCAGTTTCAGCTCGTCATTGCCTTCCTCGTCAATCAGTTGCTTGACCTTCTGGGCCGCGCTGTCCGTGAAGACCAGCAAATCCGGTATCACTGCTTCGGTTACTGCGTTCATAATCAAATCTCCTTGCGAATCGCCATAGATGGCAGTTAAAACAGGCTGTTATGCTAACTATTCGGTGCTACCCGTCTTAAGGGCCACCACCTTGTCGCTGCTCGTCTCCGCCTGGATGTGAGTCAGCTTGCCGCTGAGCAGCGCACCGAGATGGGTTTCCATGGTCCCATACTCCACATCTCCTGTGATTTTCGCTTTGCTCAAGAGTTCCAGATAATCTGTGGCACGCACCGGACCGTTCACCATGCCGTTGACCACAAGGTGGGTCACGTCGATCTCGCCGGTCACCTTGGCGTGCTCGCTCAACACCAGGGTGCTGGGCTGGCCAGGCTCGGCGATGATATTGCCGATGATCTCTCCGTCCACGCGCAGGCCGCCGGAAAAGCGGATGTTACCTTCTATCCGGGTTCCCGCGCCGATCAGGGTGTCAATTCGATTCTGCGGTTTGCTGTGCTGTTTGGTAAACATAAAATTTCCTTACGTTTCAGGACAATGTCGCATCCTGCTTGACTTTGGGCTCATCCGAGCCGTGCTCGTAGACCCGCACCTGCACACTGTCGAACGACATCCCCGCAGGCAGTCTGAAGGAGCGCTCCACGCGTTGATAATACTTGAAATTCAGCCCGTATGCATCCACTTCCGGGGATTTCGGGCCCGGCACCACAACCACGGACTTCTGGCTGCCCTGCATTCCGGTCACCACGAATTGCACGCGGCCGACGAATTCCTTGGGCCGCTGCCCCCCCTGCACCAGCAGCAGGCTGCAGTGGTATTCGCCCGGCAGCGAATCCTGGGTCACCTTGAGGCGCTGGATGGTGAGCTTGTCGACATGAACGCCGGATTCGGTCATGTTCTTGTAGAACTCGAGGTCCTCGTCCAGGTGCGCCTTCTCGTCGTTCAGGCTCTTGAGCTGCTGCGCCAGCTCCGAATTGGCCGCCAGCTCGATCTGGATCTGCCGGCCCACCTCCACCAGCTGGCTGTTCAGCTTCGCGTTGTCGTCCCGCAAGGTGGACACCTGCTGTCTCAGGCTGCTCAGTTCGTCCTCGGTCCTGGCGTGATGGCCGCTCGCGAACTCCAGGCCGGTGGTGTAGGCCCACCACAGCAGCCAGCCCAGCAGCAGCACGGCGGGCACGCCCACGCCCCAGCGCACGTACCAGGGGCGCTGCGGACGCACCGCGAGTTGCGGCGCGGCGATGCTGAATTTTCTCTTGAGCAGGCGTAGCTTCTTCATGGCAGTAATGGCACGATTTCCAGCGCCGTGCTTTCGGGCAGGCCGAACATGATATTCATGTTCTGCACGGCCTGTCCGGCGGCGCCCTTCATCAGGTTATCGATCACCGACAACACCACCACGGTGTCGCCGCCTTGCGGCCGGTGCAGGGCAATGCGGCAGGTGTTCGCACCGCGCACCGAACGCGTGTCCGGATGGCTGCCGGCAGGCAGCACATCGACAAAATTTTCCCGGGCATAGCGCTGTTCGAACAGCGCCTGCACGTCGGCGTCCTTCTTCAGCCGTGCATAGAGCGTGGCGTGCATGCCGCGTATCATCGGAGTGAGGTGGGGCACAAAGGTCAGCCCCACCGCATGCCCGGCAACCTCGGCCAGCCCCTGCCTGATCTCGGGCAGGTGGCGATGACCCGGCACGCCGTAGGCCTTGAAGTTATCGCCAGCCTCGGCGAACAGATAACCCAGCTCCAGCTTGCGCCCGGCGCCGGAGACGCCGGATTTGGCGTCGGCGATCAGTTGGGCGTCATCCACCAGCCCTGACTCGATCAGGGGAATGAAGCCAAGCTGCACTGCCGTCGGATAGCACCCGGGGTTAGCCACCAGGCGCGCATTGCGGATCTGCTCGCGATTGACCTCGGGCAGGCCGTACACCGCCTCGGCCACCAGAGCGGGGCTGGCGTGGGCCATGCCGTACCATTTTTCCCATTCGGCGACGTCCTTGATGCGGAAATCGGCGGCCAGATCGATCACCCGCACGCCCGCGTCCAGCAGGGCTTGCGCCTGCTGCATGGCGATTCCGTTGGGGGTGGCGAAGAACACCAGGTCGCAGGCGCCGAGATCGGCCTGGTCCGGATGGACGAACGCCAGGTCGACATGGCCGCGCAGGCTGGGAAACATCTGGCCGACGGCCGTGCCCGCCTCGGCGCGCGACGTGATGGCGGTCAATTGTACCTCGGGATGCCGGGCCAGCAGGCGCAGCAATTCGACGCCCGTGTAGCCTGTTCCGCCCACTATGCCTACTTTAATCAATCGCTTGCTCCAATTACAGGTCTTTCGACCGCTAATGATACAACAACGCCAAACGAAAAAACCGCCTGCAAGGCGGTTTTTTCGGGCAATCCAAGCCGGATATTAACGCTTGGAGAATTGCTTGCGGCGACGCGCCTTGCGCAGACCGACTTTTTTGCGCTCCACCTCGCGTGCATCGCGGGTGACCAGACCTGCGTTGCTCAGCGCGGACTTGAGGCTGGCGTCATAGTCGATCAGCGCGCGGGTGATGCCGTGACGCACCGCGCCGGCCTGGCCGGATTCGCCGCCGCCGTGCACGTTGACCAGGATGTCGAACTTGTCCGTCAGGCCGGTCAGCTCCAGCGGCTGGCGCACGACCATGCGCCCGGTCTCGCGGGAGAAGAACTGGTCGACCGGCTTGTCGTTAACGACAATATTGCCCTTGCCGGGCTTGATGAATACACGGGCGACCGCGCTCTTGCGACGGCCCGTGCCGTAGTTGTAGTTCACGCTCATATTATGCCTTCAACAGGTCTATGGGTTTCGGTTGCTGCGCGGCGTGCGGATGCGAGTCGCCCGCGTAGATCTTCAGCTTGCGCAGCATCGCGTAGCCCAGGGGACCCTTGGGCAGCATGCCGCGAACTGCCTTTTGCAGGACGCGGTCGGGATGACGCTGTTGCAGCTTGGTGAAGTTGGTGGAGTACAGGCCGCCGGGGAAAGTGGTGTGGCGGTGATACATCTTGTCTTGCGCCTTGTTGCCGGTCACGCGCAGCTTGTCGGCATTGACCACGACAACGAAGTCGCCGGTGTCGACGTGCGGCGTGTAGATGGCCTTGTGCTTGCCGCGCAGGCGCGCCGCAATCTGGCTAGCCAGGCGGCCCAGCACGGCGTCCCTGGCATCCACCAGATACCAGTCGTGCTGGACTTCGTGCTGCTTGGCAGAAAATGTCTTCATGGCTGTTCCCAAAACGGAGAAATCTTTAAAGGGCGCGAATTCTAAGCCATGACCGCCGACCTGTCAAATCCGTCCATGCACTGCCCCCCATGCCTCGGCCCCGCGCAGGCCGATCAGAATGTTGCGCACACCCAACAGGCGCCTAGGTGCCGCGCGACACCGTCACACAGTTGTCATAATTCGCCGCCCCGGGTAATATTGCCATTACAGAATCATGGTTATTTACTTTGCCAGCACCCGACTGCCCACATCCCAAAGGGAGGGGAACACGATGGAAGATTTCGACAGGAGCATGGCGATCGACATGCTCGAGGATGCCCTTCAAGCCGTCGCCGATCCGGTCGGGCGCGGGATCGCCACGGGGCTTTGCAGCGCCTTCTATCTTTGCGGCATCATAGAATCCGCGGACTGGGAAGATTACCACCAGCGCATTCTCATGGGCTCGCACGCTGTCGATGCCCCCCCTCCCGCCGTGCCCAGTCGCCGAGCCCGCAGCAGCCCCGCGCCCGCCACACCGGCAACCAACTGAACAAACACAATTTTCTTGCACGGCCGCGGCGCAAAATCGCGCCTGGCGCCACCCACCACTGCACGAAGTTCCGGGCTGTCCGGGCCGCATGGTAAAATGTGCTTTTTATTACGATACCTGTTGGGAAGGGCCTCATGTTCTCCAGAAAAAACACCATTGCCATCGTTGACCCCGAACTGTGGGCCGCGATCCAGAATGAAACCCGCCGCCAGGAGGATCACATCGAACTGATCGCCTCGGAGAACTACACCAGCCCGGCGGTCATGGAAGCCCAGGGCAGCCAGCTCACCAACAAATATGCCGAGGGCTATCCCGGCAAGCGCTATTACGGCGGCTGCGAATACGTGGACATCGTCGAGCAG
>DATFUZ010000095.1:0-4710 GCA_035260545.1 Gallionellaceae bacterium
GATGTCGGTGATGGTGGGCACCGGGCGCGGCGCGCTGGGCGGCGTGCTGATCAAGAATGCCGAGGCGCTGGAATCCATGGAAAAGGTCGATACGCTGGTCATGGACAAGACCGGGACGCTGACCGAAGGCAAACCCCGGCTGATGGACGTGCAGCCGCTGGCCGGGTATGACAGCGCCGAGGTGCTGCGCCTGGCCGCCAGCCTGGAACGCGCCAGCGAGCACCCGTTGGCGGCGGCCATCGTGAACGGTGCGCGCGATAAGCACGTGGAACTGTCGGTGGTCAGCGATTTCAACTCGCTCACCGGCAAGGGAGTGGTCGGGACGGTCGACGGCCGCAAGGTTGTGCTGGGCAACGCCAGACTGTTCGAGGAACTTGGCATCGCCACCGGCGATCTGCTCGGAGAACGGACCGACGTCATGCAGCAGCAGGGCCAGACCGTGATGTGGGTGGCGATTGAAGGGCAGGCGGCAGGGCTGCTCGGCGTGGCCGATCCGGTCAAGGAATCGACGCCAGAAGCCATCCGCGCCCTGCATGCGATGGGCATACGCATCATCATGCTGACCGGCGATAACCGCGTCACGGCCGAAGCCGTGGCGCGCAGACTGGGCATAGACCGCGTGGAGGCGGAAGTGCTGCCGGACCAGAAGGCTGCCGTGGTCAAGGAATTGCAGGCGCAGGGCCGTTTCGTGGCGATGGCGGGCGACGGCGTCAACGACGCGCCCGCACTGGCGCAGGCGCAGGTCGGCATCGCCATGGGAACGGGTACCGACGTGGCCATGGAGAGCGCAGGCATCACGCTGGTCAAGGGCGATCTGCACGGGATCGTGCGCGCGGTGCGGCTGTCGCGCGCCACCATGCGCAACATCCGCCAGAACCTGTTCTTCGCCTTCGTCTACAACAGCATCGGCGTGCCGATCGCGGCGGGCGTGCTCTACCCGTTTTTCGGCCTGCTGCTGTCGCCGGTGATCGCGGCAGCGGCGATGAGCTTCAGTTCGGTGTCAGTCATCACCAACGCACTCAGGCTGGGCCGCACGAAGTTGTGATCACCTCAACACCAGGAGACCGGCATGTGGGGACATATGGAAACTTGGGGCCTGGGCGGGATGGGATTCGGCATGCTGCTGTTCTGGGGGCTGGTCATTGTCGTCCTCATCATTCTGCTCGGGAATCTCTGGGGGCCACGCGGCAGCGCGACACCATCCCGGGAAAAATCGGCGCTCGACATCCTCAACGAGCGCTATGCGCGCGGCGAGATAGAACAGGAAGAGTACGAGCAGAAGAAACGCGACATCCAGAACCAGGAACCACTGCGTTAGCCATATGCGGCCGTGCCTCTGGCTATAATCGTTACCTTCCTGCCTTCCTGCTTTTTGACGGGGAACGCTGAAAATGACTCCGCAACAACCATCCCGTTCGAGCAACTGGTCGGACCGGGTCACCCGCGAAAGCAACGCGCTGGACCTCGAAGAAGGCGTCTTCACCTGGCGCGACCCCAGGCGCATCGCCCGTTCGCTCATGCAATCGGCTGAGGCCAGCACCCGCCGCCGTGCCCCGCCCTTCCGCTCCGCCATGTCCATGCTGGCGTTCTACATCAACCGCGCCGGCAGAAATCTCGACGACGAACAGCGGCGCGTACTGGAACAGGCGAAGGACGAGTTGCGCAAGTTATACAACAAGCAATAGCGTTGAGTCGTCGGGCGGTATTTGCCACAATGCAAGAAATTAACGACAACCCGCTGCATCCTTGCCCGCTGTGCGGCCGTCCCCTGGGCGACACCAACCTCAGCGAACACCACCTCGTGCCGCGCAGTCGCAAGGGCAAAATCAAAGAGCGTATCCACCGCATCTGCCACGACAAGATCCACGCCACCTTCACGGAGAAGGAACTGGAGCGTTCCTACCACACCTGGGAAAGCCTGCGCGAGCATGACGTGATCGCCAGATTCATTTCATGGGTGGGGAAGAAACATCCCGGATTCTATGATGGCTCCGCCGCCGCAGGGCGGAAACGGTGAGGGGGAATGGGGTTTGTGGCCTGGTGTATTTTCTGAATGTTTCGGGCGATCGCATGGCTGGTCGCCGGGGGGTGCTTTCTTTGGTTACTTTCTTTGCTCAAGCAAAGAAAGTAACCGGCATGCGGGGCCGCCCCCCGCGCAAAGCGTGGCGCTCAGCGGGGCCGGGCAGGAAATGCATCAAGGCCACCCCAATCCCCCCTTTACAAAGGCGGAACGGCCGGCACGCCGTCCCGCGCGCCAATTTGCGCGCAGCGCCGAGCCATTCCGAGAACGCGCAAGACCATTGCCGCTACCGCTCTCCTTCCTCCACGGCCCACTCAGCCACGCCATCCTTCATATGCAGGGCCGAAAAACCGTGCTGTTTGAGCAAGGCGACGGCGTCGTGCGCCATCAGGCAATAGGGCCCGCGGCAATAGGCGACGATGTCGCGGTCCTTGGGCAGTTCGCTGAGGCGCTGGCGCAGTTCGTTGAGCGGGATTGAGCGGGCAAAAGGCAGGTGCGCGGTGAGGTATTCTTCGGCCGGCCGCACGTCGAGCACAACGACCTCGCCCTTGCGCGCAGCCCTGAGCAGGCTTGCGCGGTCACTCGCGGCCAGGCTTTGCGCCTCACCCGCGAGATCATTCAGGGCAAGTTGCAGTGCGACGAGACGCTCTTCCGCCAGGGTGTGCACATGCACCCAAAGGTCGGCGACAGCCTTGCTCGCCAGGCGATAGCGGATATGCTTGCCATGGCGCTCGGTCTCGACCAGGCTGGCGGTGCGCAGTTCGCGCAGGTGGGCGCTGGCGAGCTTGATGCTGATGGAGGCTTCATTGGCCAGGGTCTCGACCGTTTTTTCGCCCTGGCACAGGAGTTCGATGAGTTCGAGGCGCTTGGGGCTGGACAGCACCTTGCCGATGCGCGCCACCTGCTCGTACAGCATATCCTTGATCTTGCGGCCCTCTTCCACTCGTTCACTCCATTTAATCGCAGAACATATAGACGCTACTTTACGCGAAATTGACAACTGGCGGAACATTCTGGTTTAATCAATCTAATATACGTTAGATTGATTGCCAGCGACGGAGGATGCCATGAAAACGCTGTTTATCCTCAATGAAGCGCCCTACGGCAGCGAGCGCACTTACAACGGCCTGCGGCTGGCCGGCCAGTTGGCGAAGCGGGAGGGAACCGTGGTGCGCGTGTTCCTGATCGGCGATGGCGCCTCCGCGGCGAAGCGCGGGCAGAAGGTGCCCCAGGGTTTCTACAACATCGAGGTGATACTGGGGAGCGTGGCGCGCCATGGTGCAGAAATCGGCGTCTGCGGCACATGCATGGATGCGCGCGGGCTTGCGGAGGCGGAACTCGCCGAGGGCGCGCGGCGCGGCACCCTGGCGCAACTGGGCGAATGGACGGAATGGGCCGACAAGGTCCTGGTATTTTAACGGGAGCAAGCATGTTTTTCAGGCAACTGGCGAGCAAGGAATCCACGCTGTCGTATTTCTTCGGCTGCGGCGGCAAGGGCCGCGCTGTGGCGGTGGATGTGGTGGCGGGCGACGAGCAATGGTTCATAGACGAGGCGACGAAGGCCAATGTCACGATCAATTACGTGATCGACACCCATATCCACGCCGACCATTATTCCGGCGGGCGCAAGCTGGCGCAGATGGCGGGCGCGCCCTATTGCCTGTGCGAAGTCGACCGGCAATTGGTCAAATTCGAATTCGAGCCGCTGCGCGACGGACAATTGCTGGACATCGGCAATGTGGAAGTTAAAGTGCTGCACACGCCCGGCCACACGCCCGACAGCATCTGCCTGCTGGTGACGGACAAGCGCCGCGGCGACGCGCCGTGGTTCGTGGTGACCGGCGATACTTTGTTCGTCGGTGCGGCCGGGCGCCCGGACCTGCTGGGGCACGAGCGCGAAATGGCGGCCATGCTCCATGACAGCTTGCACACGAAACTGTTGAACCTGCCGGACGAAGTCGAGTTGTTCCCCGGCCACCAGGCGGGCAGCGTGTGCGGCGCGGGCCTCTCGGGCAAGCCCTCTTCCACCATAGGTTTCGAGAGGCGCTGGAATCCCGGCCTGCAGATGGACAAACAGGCCTTCATCGACCACCTGCTCAAGGACATTCCGCCGCGGCCCGCAGAAATGGGCAAGATCGTCGCGGCCAACATCGCGGCGTAGTCCATGCAGGACATCGAACTTTCCCACGGCATCCGGGTGAATCTCGATCAGTTCCTGCATCAACTGGTGCAGGTGATGCTGGTCGGGTTTACCATCGGCATGATGCGCACGGTCGTCCCTGCGCTGGCTGAATCGGAATTCGCAGTACCCAGGAATTCCTTCATGCTGCTCGCCGCCTTCGTCGTCGCCTTCGGCCTGGTGAAGGGCACGCTCAATTTCGTGGCAGGCCGGCTGTCCGAGCGTCTGGGGCGCAAGAAGGTGCTGGTGCTGGGCTGGCTGGCCGCCATTCCCATCCCGTTGCTGGTCTATTTCGCGCCTTCATGGAGCTGGATCGTCGCCGCCACGGTGCTGCTCGGCGTGAACCAGGGGCTGACCTGGTCGATGACGCAGACCGCGAAGCTGGACATTACCCGTGCCGACCAGCGCGGACTGACCATAGGCCTGAACGAGTTCGCGGGCTATGTGGGCGTGGCGATTGCAGGCATCGTTACCGCCTATCTGGCCGGAGCGCTGGGTGCGCGCAGCGGAC
>DATFUZ010000096.1:0-31404 GCA_035260545.1 Gallionellaceae bacterium
CGGGTTTCGAGGTAGGCATCCACTGTTACGACCACATCCGGTGGCAGGATTACGTTGTGGGCAAGGATGCGGACTGGACGCGGCGCGAACTGCAGCGCGCGGTCAACGCATTTCAGGGCATCTTCGGCGAGATGCCGCGGGCCCATGCGGCTGCGGGTTGGCAGACCAACCGCCATGCCCTCCGCCTGTTGCAGCAACTGGGCTTCGACTACAGTTCCGACACGCGCGGCACGCACGCTTTTCTGCCCACCTGGGATGCCGAAATCATTGCCTGCCCGCAGTTACCCACCACACTGCCCACGCTGGACGAACTGATTGGCCGCGACGGCATCACGCCGGAGAACGTGGGCCAGCATCTGCTGGAATTGACGGCGCGTACGGTTCCGGCGACCGGCCACGTCTACACTCTGCACGCAGAACTGGAGGGCGGAAAATTCCTGCCGGTGTTCGAACAGTTGCTTGCGGGGTGGAAAGCGCAGGGATACGAGTTGGTCTCGATGCGCGAGTATTTCCAGTCCCAGCCCGCCACGCTGCCATGCCATGAGGTCATCATGGGCGAGATGGAAGGCCGTTCCGGCGCGCTGGCCCTGCAGGGAGACTGAGCGCGGCGGTTATCCGCCGCATCGCTATTCCTTTCTTCGGTGTTTCTAAGCACCGAACATTTAAAGCTTTTGTCGCACGGTGTGGTAACATCAAAGCCAGGTAGTTGCCGAAAACACATATTTACAGAGGCAACCGGGCTCCGCGCCTGCAGATATGCGCAGGGTCCGGCAGTTACCCGCATAACAGGTCGCAAGGGGATCTATGGTAACCAGAGCGATAGGTCGACAGGCGGCGCCCGGGTCTCCCGTGGGCGCATCGGCGATCGGCACGGCCGCGTGCGCCGCCCGCGGTTTCGCCGGCGCGTTCCCCAAGCTTGCCCGCGCCCGCGTAGGCATCTCCGCGAACACACACACATCGTTCATTTCGGACAGAGGGCGGATACGGCCGCATGCCGCTGGCTGCGTTGCCGCAACCGGGTAGATCATGATGCTCCGGAAATGGGGTTTTGTTCTCCTGTTTTTGCTCGGAACGGGGCCCGCCGCGATGGCCGCCGGGGCAGCAGCGCCGGATTACCGGTTGAAGAGCGCCTTCATATACAAGTTCGCCACATTCATCGACTGGCCGGACGATATGGGCAAGCAGCTGATGCTGTGCGTCGCCGCGCCGGATGAGGTCATGCAGTATTTCGTCGGGCTGTCGGGCAAGCCGGTTGGCGATATGACGCTGGTGTTGCGCCATCTGGGGTCGGCCGACTCTGCGGACGGATGCGACATCCTGTTTGTGGCTGACTCGGAAAACGACAGTTTCGATGACTGGCTGTCGGAGGTCGGCGACGAAGAGGTGCTTACCATCGGCGAGTCGGACGACTGGCTGAAGAAGGGTGTCGTCATGAAGCTGGTGATGCAGGGCAACAGGGTGACTTTCGACGTCAACCTCGAAGCGGCACGCGGCGAGGACATAGAAATCAGCTCCCGCCTGCGGCGCCTGGCGCACAAGGTGTATGGATTGGATACAGAGGATGACCCAGCGGACAAACTCGCCCAATAGGCGTCTCCGGAACGTCTCCATCAAGTCCAAGATCTTCTGGATCTTCCTGGGCAGCAATTTTCTTGCCGTGCTCATCGTGGCGGCGCTGGTCATCGGCGACCAGTACGCCGAGGTCAGGACGATCCTGGAGGATGATCTGCTGACGCAGGCGAATATCGTCGCGGACAACGCGGCTGCGGCGGTGGCCTTCAACGACCAGAAGGTGGCGCAGGAAACGCTGCTTGCGCTGCGGGGATCACCCAACGTGAGGGAGGCCGCGATCTATCTTCCGACCGGCGCCCTGTTTGCCGAATACAAGCGCGATGCGGCCTTGCCGGACATTCCCATGCCGGGCAAGAAGGGCTTCACCTACACCGGGGACAGCCTGGATATTGCGCATCCCATCGGCAAGCCGGGCCAGGACCTGGGAACGCTGGTCATCCGCCTGGACATGGACGTGCTTTATCACAGCATGTGGCGCGCCCTGGGCGCCGTCTTCCTGGCAGGCGTCCTGGCGCTGATGCTGGCGTTCGCGATCATTTCCTGGCTGCAACGCATCATCATTCGGCCGCTATCCCGCCTCCATGAGCTGATGCATGCCGTATCGGACGAAAAGGACTATTCCGTTCGCAGCGACGATTCCGGAAAGGACGAGATCGGATTCCTTGCGGCAGGCTTCAATCAGATGCTGGAGAAGATAGATGCGCACGACAACAAGCTGAGAAAGATCGCCCACTACGACAACGTCACCGAATTGCCAAACCGTCATTACTTCAACCAGCGGCTGGAAGATGCCATCGGCGTGGCCGCGCGAGAAAAGCAGAACGTCGGCGTGCTGTTCATCGACCTGGACAATTTCAAGGTGGTCAACGACACCCTGGGGCACAACATCGGCGACCTGCTGCTGAAGGCGGTCTCGGAAAAGATCTCGCGCACCCTGCGCGGGAGCGATTGCGTATGCCGCATCGGCGGCGATGAATTCGCGGTGATCCTGCAGGATATCCCAGGTCATGCCGACGCCGCGATCGTGGCGGGGAAAATCCTCAATGAAATGGCCAAGCCGATGTGGCTGAGCGACAGCGAAATCTACATCGGCGCCAGCATCGGCATCGGCCTCTACCCGGACGATGCGACAGACATGAACTCACTGTTGCGGTGCGCCGATGTCGCCATGTATTACGCCAAGAGCCGCGGCAAGAACAACTACCAGTTGTTCCAGCAGGACATGGAGGGCAAGGCTCTCAAGCGGCTGGCGCTCGAGTCGGCCATGCGCAAGGCCCTGGAGCAGAAAGAGTTTGTTCTGCACTACCAGCCGCAGGTGGACCTTGCAACGCGCAAGGTCATTGCCGTCGAGGCGCTGATACGCTGGCCGCGGCCGGATCTCGGCGTGGTAGGGCCGTCGGATTTCATCCCCGTGGCGGAGGAAAGCGGCCTGATCATCCCGATAGGCGACTGGGTATTGCGTACAGCATGCGATCAGGCCAGGCAATGGCTGGATGCGGGCACTCCGCTGCGCATCGCGGTCAACCTTTCCGGGCGGCAATTCTCGGACGAAAACCTGGTGTCCAACATCCTGGCAATTACGCGCGAGTTCGATCTGCCGCCGGAACTGCTGGAACTGGAGATCACCGAAAGCATGCTGATGGAGAGCAAAGAGACCTCGGTGGGCAAGCTGGAGGAACTGAAAAGCGCGGGCTTCATGCTTTCAGTGGACGACTTCGGGACCGGCTATTCCTCGATGAGCTACCTCAAGCGGTTTCCCATCCATGCGCTTAAGATAGACCGCAGTTTCATCCAGGACCTTCCCAACAACGTAGACGATGCCGCCATCACCAAGGCCATCGTCTCCATGGCGAACAGCCTGGGCCTGGAAATCGTGGCGGAAGGCGTGGAAACCACCGCGCAGATAGACTTCCTGCGCGAAAACGGCTGCACGATATTGCAGGGATTTTTCTTTGGGGGCGCCATGCCCGCGGAGCAGATCTCGCACATGCTGTCCGACGGTCTGCAGGGTGGGCAGCGGCCGGAGCGCATGTCGCGCGCCGGGGGAAACAGGCCGGCTGCCGGGCGCTAGGTGGCCGGTTGATGCGCCTTCGCCGGCGCTGTCTCGCGTGCCGATCTGGCGATCATGCGGAGACGTCGCTGATGGCGGCCGCACAACGCAAACCGCTGCGGACGGCGCCTTCCAGCGTGGCGGGATAGTCGCCCGCGGTGTAATCGCCCGCCAGAAACAGACCGGAGACGGGCGTAAGATGGCCGGGACGCGCAAGACCAGGTTCGCAGGAGAACGTAGCGCGCTTTTCGGCGATGATCTGATGCCATCGCGGCGCGTCCAGGATTCCCAATTCTTCACGCAGTTCGGCCGCAACCCGTTCCGCCAGGTGAGGGTGGCCGAGCGCCTGATGTATGCCTTCCGCGCTGATCACCACGGCGATAAGTCCGTCCTGGCCGGCGATCCGGCCGCGGTCGAACAGCCACTGCGACAAGTGGCCGTCCAGGCCCAGCATCGCCTGCGGCAGGCGCACGTGCGCAGGGTATTGCAGATAAACGGTGTAGATAGGCTGGAAATGCAGCGCTTCGATTTGCCCACCTATCTCCCTTGCGTCGGGCAGCGCCTGCAACAGCCGCGCCGAATTTGCCGGTGAAGCCGCGCACACCACGTGGCTGAAATGCCGGCGGCTTTCCGCCGTATGCAGGCCGAAGCCCCCGTCGACGGGGACGATGGCTTCGATACCGCATGAAAGGTGCACCTCGCCGCCATGGCGCTTTACGTAGTCTGCAGCGCGTTCCGGGAACAGCGCGGAAAAGTCCAGCCGCGGCAGCAGCATCTCGGAGTCGGCAAAGCTGCCGTTGAGGCTGTCGCGCAGCACGTTGAGCAGCACCTGGGCGGAAGCCTTGCGGACCGGGGTGTTGAGCGCGGAGATGCAGATCGGCTCCCACAGCAGGCGGATAAGCGTCTCATCCTGGTAAGTGTCGCGCAGCAGCTCATACGCCGGCTGGTCCTCCGCCAGCCGGAAATCGCGGTGGCGCATCGCGAGCATGAAGCGCGCCGCATTCAGGCGTTGCCCCAGGGTGAGGCCGTGTGCGGTTAGTAGTGCAGCAAGCAGGTGGAGCGGGGGAGGCCAGGCGGGGGCCTTCAGCTCGAAGCGCTCATGGAGGGTAAGTTGCAGCGGCAGGCGCAGAAAATCGCGTTCGATATTGCCGCCGACCTGCGCTATCATCTTCAGCGTGTCGCGATAGCAGCCGAGCAGGATGTGCTGGCCGTTGTCCAGCATCAGTCCGTCGCGGGCCACGCCGCGCGCCCGTCCGCCGAGGTGGCGGGCGCTTTCGAATACGGCCACCGGTATGCCCCGTCCGGCGAGAGCGGCGGCGGCGGCCATGCCGGCGTAGCCGCCGCCAATTACCGCGACCTTCAGTTCTTCAGCCACGTGGTGAGCACCAGCCAGAGCTTGTAACCAGTCCCCAGGGAAACCCGCTCGCGCAGCACGTGGCAGCCGCTTGCGACGACCTCATCCAGCGTGGCGCGATAGATCGCGGCCATGATCAGGCCGGTGCGCTGCGCCTTGCGGTCGGCGGCGGGAAGCTGCTCCAGCGCTTGCGCATAGAAACGCTGGGCGCGCGCCACCTGAAATTCCATCAACTGGTGCAGTTCACGCGTTTCCTTCAGATCGAGAATGTCCCGGGTGTGGACGCCGAATTGCGCCAGCTCATCCAGCGGCAGATAGATGCGGCCGCGCCGTGCATCCTCGCCCACGTCGCGGATGATATTGGTAAGCTGGAAGGCGATGCCCAGGTCGTGGGCATATTTCAGCGTCTTGCGGTCGGTGTAGCCGAAAATTTCGGCTGCCAGCAGGCCGACGACGGAGGCGACGCGATAGCAGTAGAGTTGGAGAGACTTGAAATCCGCGTATGTGTGCTGATCCAGATCCATCTCCATGCCGTCTATGATCTCCAGCAGATGTTCGCGCGGCAGGTTGAATTGCTGCACCAGGGGCTGCAATGCGCGCCCCACGGGATGCTGGGGGGCGCCGCCATAGATGGCCGACACCTCGTCGCGCCACCAGTTGAGTGTGGTCCGCGCCACGTTGGGATCCGTGCATTCGTCCACCACGTCATCCACCTCGCGGCAGAAGGCATAGAGCGCCGTCAGTGCACGCCGCCTGTCCTTCGGCAGGAAGCGGAAGCTGGCGTAGAAGCTGGAGCCGCTGGAGGCGGCTTTGTCCTGGCAATACTCGTCGGGTGTCATTTCAGTTCAAATACAAACGATAGCTACGCTGGCCGCGCCTTCGGCTCCTTGCCCTGCGTTCCGCGCGGTACGCTTTGCCTCACCCTTGCCGCCTGTTCTTGGCTGGCTTGAATGGAACCCATTCCGGGAAAGGGGGCTGCGCGGCATCTCAGAATCGGAACGGTGCGCTGTTGAACAGCATGATAACCCAGTCCACGGGCTTGAGCACCGGGCGGCGGATGAACATGTCGTAATCCGCGACGCGCAGCTTGTCGAGGATGCGCAGGCCGCCGGCGATGATCAAGCGCATCTCCAGGCCGATGCGGCCCCCGAGGATGCTGCCCAGTGGCGCGCCGCTCTTCATCATTGCGCGAGCGCGATCGCACTGGAAGGCCATCAGCCTGCGCCAGGCTTCGTCGGCGTACCCTTGTGCAATCGCTTCTTCGCTGACCCCGTATTCCGCCATCTCGTCTTGCGGCAGGTAGATGCGTGCAATGGCGTAGTCTTTTTTCACATCCTGCCAGAAATTGATCAACTGCAAGGACGTACAGATCGCGTCCGAATAGATCAGGTTCTGCGGCGTAGCTTCGTCGTACAGGTGCAGCAAAAGGCGCCCCACCGGGTTCGCGGAACGGCGGCAATAGTCGAGTACGTCGTCGAAATTCGCATAGCGCTTCTTGACCACATCCTGCGAGAAGGCATCCAGCAGGTCATGAAACAACTGCAGCGGCAACTGGAACTCCGCGACGATGCTTGCCACGTCGGCGAATAGCGGCGTCTCGGGTGTTTCACCCGCGGCAACGCGCCCAAGTTCGGCGCGGAAGGCATCGAGTTTCGCCAACCTCTCGGCATCCGGCAGTTCGCCCTCGTCGGCGAAGTCGTCGGCCTGGCGAGCGAAATGATAGATGATCTCCACCGGCCGCCGCAGGCGGCGAGGCAGGAGGACGGATGCGACCGGAAAGTTTTCGTAATGGTCTACCGCCATCAGATCAGATCTTCGCGGTGCAGGAGAAAAATGAAGTCGTCTCCGGTCTGCACTTCCAGCCAAGTGAAGGGCATTTCGGGATACGCAGCCTCCAGCGCCGCGCGGTTGTGGCCGATCTCCACCGCAAGAATGCCGTTCGGGGTCAGGTGCCGTGCTGCGTCGCGCAGGATGATGCGGGTGGCATCCAGTCCGTCCTGGCCGCTGCCCAGGGCCAGTTCGGGCTCGTGCAGGTATTCGGGGGGCAGGGCGTCGACGGATTCCGCGTTCACATAGGGCGGGTTGCTGATGATAAGGTCATACTGCCGTCCATTCAGGGCGGCAAAGAGGTCGGACTCGATGGGATGCACGCGCTCCTGCATGCCGTAATCGGCCACGTTCTGGCGCGCCACTTCCAGCGCGTCACGGGAAATGTCCACGGCGTCGACCACGGAATCGGGATAGGCAAGCGCGGCGAGAATGGCAAGGCAACCGCTGCCGGTGCAAAGGTCCAGCACGCTGCGGATGGATTCGGGATCCTCCACCCAGGGCGCCATCTGTTCTTCCAGCAGTTCGGCGAAAAAGGAACGCGGCACGATCACGCGCTCGTCCACGTAGAATCGATGGCCCGCAAGCCAGGCTTCGTGCGTGAGGTAGGCGGCGGGCAGGCGCTCATTTACGCGCCGGGCGATGATGGCCAGCACGGCCTCGATCTCGTCCGGGGTCAGTGCCGCATCGAGAAAGGGATCGAGGCGGTCGAGCGGCAGGTGCAGCGTGTGCAGCACCAGGTAGGCCGCTTCGTCATAGGCGTTGTCGCTGCCGTGGCCGAAGAACAGCCCGGCCTCATTGAACCGGCTGACGGCGAAACGCAGGCAATCGCGCACCGTCCTGAGCGCGGCTGCGGCCGCCTGGTAATGCGTTGGGGATTGCGTCATTTGGCCAGCAGGCGTTCCAGCGTACCGCAGTAGATTTCGGACAGGGCATCGAGATCGGCCACGGCCACGCACTCGTTGATCTTGTGGATGGTGGCGTTGAGCGGCCCCAGCTCGATGACCTGGGGGCAGATGTCGGCGATGAAGCGGCCGTCAGACGTGCCGCCGCTGGTGGAGAGTTCCGTGTCGATGCCCGCGACCTCCTTGATCGCCGCGCTCACCGCATCCACCAGGTCGCCGCGCGGCGTAAGATAGGGTTTGCCCGACGATTGTTCCCACTCCAGGTCGTATTCGAAGCCGTGCTTGTCCAGGATGGCGTGAACCCGCTGCTTCAGGCTCTCGACCGTGCTAGCGGTGGAGTGGCGGAAGTTGAACAGGATCTCCACCGTGCCCGGCACCACATTGGTCGCGCCGGTTCCGCCGCGGATATTGGAGATCTGCCACGAGGTAGGCGGGAAGTATTCGTTGCCTTCGTCCCACACGGTTGCCGCCAATTCCGCGATGGCGGGCGCGGCAAGGTGGATGGGGTTTTTGACCAGGTGCGGGTAGGCGATGTGGCCCTGGACGCCCTTTACCGTCAACGTGCCGGAAAGCGATCCGCGCCGGCCGTTCTTGATGGTGTCGCCGGTCTTGCCGACGGAGGTGGGTTCACCCACAATGCAGTAGTCCAGCTTCTCGCCGCGCGCCTGCAGCGCTTCCACCACGCGCACGGTTCCATCCACCGCGATGCCTTCTTCGTCGGAGGTGAGCAGCAGGGCGATGGAGCCCTGGTGCCGCGGATGCTGTGCGACGAATTTCTCGATGCCGGTGACGAAGGCCGCGAGCGAGCCCTTCATGTCGGAGGCGCCGCGCCCAAACAGCATGCCATCGCGTATGGTGGCGGTGAACGGGTCGCTGGACCACTTATCTGCGGGGCCGGTCGGTACGACGTCGGTGTGGCCGGCAAAACACACCACGGGACCTTCTGTGCCGCGCCGTGCCCACAGATTGTCCACTTCGCCGCAGCGCATTCTTTCCAGCTTGAAGCCCAGGGGTTCCAGGCGGGAGCCGATGAGATCCAGGCAACCCTCGTCATGCGGCGTGAGAGAACGGCGGGAGATGAGTTGTTGCGTCAGTTCCAGGGTGGTGCTCATGAGTGTGGTAATGCCTAGATTTTCAGATTCTGATAGTCGGTTTCGCTGAAGCCGGTCGCGAGCACCTTGCCGTTCTTTTCCAGCACCGGCCGCTTGATGACGTTGGGCTTTTCGACCATCAACTTGAGCGCGGAAGCGTCATCCTTGATGGAGGCCTTGACGGTATCCGGCAATTGTCCCCATGTGGGACCGGTCTTTTTCAGCAGCTTTTGCCAGCCCACTTGCTTCAGCCAGCCCGAGAGCATGGCTTCGTCAACGCCCTGCTTCTTGAAATCGTGGAAAGCGTACTCGACGTTGTGGTCCGTCAGCCAGGTGCGCGCTTTCTTCACCGTGCCGCAGTTGGGAATCCCGTACAGTATCGTTTTTTTTGTCATATTCTTAGCGGTTGACGTCGATGTCCAGTTTGATCGAGCCGAAATCCGCATTGCCCGTCCGGGCGACGGCGCTCTGGTTGGCGGGGTCGTTCGGGTCGTAGGCCTTCATCTTGCGGGTCTCGGAATAGTCGATCATGGCGGACAGGTTGCTGGCCGAGTCGGCGTTGCGCAAGGCCTCATCCTTGGTGATCTTGCCCTTCTTGAACAGCTGGTACAGCGCCTGTTCGAAGGTCTGCGAGCCGGGCGACACGCTTTGCTCGATGGCATCGCGGATTTTCTCGATCTCGCCGTTCTTGATCAGGTCGGCGATCAGCGAGCTGTTGATGAGGATCTCCACCGCCGGGATCAGTTTGCCGTCCACCGCGCGCACCAGCCGCTGCGAGATGACCGCGCGCACGCTCATCGACAGGTCAGAGAGTATGCTGGGCCGGGCATCGTAGGGGAAAAAGTTGATGATGCGGTTCAGCGCGTGGTAGCTGTTGTTGGCGTGCAGCGTGGAGAGGCACAGGTGGCCGGTCTGCGCCGTGATCAGCGCCTGCTTGAGGGTCTCGCGGTCGCGGATTTCGCCCACCATCACCACGTCCGGCGCTTCGCGCATGGCGCTGATCAGCGCGTTTTCGTAGGAATGGGTGTCGGTGCCGATTTCGCGCTGGTTGATGACGGACTTGTTGTGCCTGAACAGATATTCGATCGGGTCCTCGATGGTGAGGATGTGCCCCGTCACCATGCTGTTGCGGTGCTCCAGCATGGAGGCGAGCGTGGTCGATTTGCCGGAACTCGTAGCGCCGACCACCAGGATCAGGCCGCGTTTTTCCATCACCAGATTCTTCAGCACGACCGGCAGGTTCAGTTCCTCGACATTGAGCACCTTGGCGCGCACATAGCGGATCGCCATGGAAACGTCGCCTTTCTGGCGGAAGACGTTCACGCGGAAGCTGCCCACATCCGGCACGCGGAAGGAAAAATTCAGCTCGAGTTCGCGCTCGAACTGGGCGATCTGGTCCGGCGACATCATTTCATATGCGATGCGCCGGGCCGATTCCGCGTCCAGCCGCTGCTCGTTGATCGGCTTGGAGATGCCGTCTATCTTGATGGTGATAGGCGCGTCGACCGAGAACAGCAGGTCAGACGCATTTCTTTCGACAGCCAACTTCAACAACGGTGTGATGATCATGGCAATCTCTCCAAGTTAGCGGTTCGATCCGGTTCAGAATCCGCGCAGCAGTTCGTTAATGCCCACCTTGCCGCGCGTCTTCTCGTCAACCTTTTTTACGATCACGGCGCAATACAGGCTGTAGCTGCCGTCCTTGGAAGGCAGGCTGCCGCTCACCACCACGGAGCCGGCGGGAACGCGGCCGTAATGGATTTCGCCGGTTTCGCGGTCGTAAATCTTCGTGCTCTGGCCGATGAACACGCCCATCGAGATCACCGAGCCTTCCTCCACGATCACGCCTTCCACGATCTCGGAGCGCGCGCCGATGAAGCAATTATCTTCGATGATGGTCGGGTTGGCCTGCACCGGCTCCAGCACGCCGCCGATGCCCACGCCCCCCGAAAGGTGCACATTCTTGCCGATCTGCGCGCAGGAGCCCACGGTGGCCCAGGTGTCGACCATGGTGCCTTCGTCCACATAGCCGCCGATGTTGACGTAGGAAGGCATCAGCACCACATTCTTCGCGATGTAGGCGCCGCGCCGCGCGGAGGCCGGCGGCACCACGCGGAAGCCGCCTTCGCGGAAGTCGCGCGAGTTGTAGTCGGCGAACTTGGAGGGGACCTTGTCGTAGTAGTTGGTGAAGCCGCCCTTGATGAAGGAATTGTCCTCGATGCGGAACGACAGCAGTACAGCCTTCTTGATCCACTGGTGGGTGACCCACTGGCCATCGATTTTTTCCGCCACGCGTAGCTTGCCCTGATCGAGATACTCGATGACGGTGCCGATGGACTCCTTGAGCTGGGCGTCCACGGTGCGCGGAGTGATCTCGGCGCGGCGTTCAAAGGCATCTTCGATGATTTTCTGCAATTGCGGCATGGCTTTTTCCTGTTCTGGTTTGGTGTTATTTCAGTTTTCGGGTGAAATCCGCAATGCGCTGCGCGGCCTCGACCGTTTCGTCCATGGCCGCCACCAGTGCAATGCGTACAAAGTTTGCGCCAGGGTTGACGCCGCGCGCTTCCCGCGCGAGATAGCTGCCCGGCAGCACGGCGACATTATAATCTTGATACAGGCGTTGCGCGAAGCCGGTGTCCGCAATCGGCGTGCGCACCCACAGATAGAAGCTGGCTTCCGGCATCGCCAGCGGCAGCACCGGGCGTAGAATTTCGGCCACGCGGGCAAATTTTTCGCTATACAGGCGGCGGTTTTCGGCCACATGCGCTTCGTCGGCCCAGGCGGCGACGGTCGCGGCCTGAATGGCCGGCCCCATCGCGCAGCCGTGATAGGTGCGGTAGAGTGCAAATTTCTCCAGCACCTTCGCGTCTCCGGCAACGAAACCGGAGCGCATGCCCGGCACATTGGAGCGCTTGGATAAACTGGAGAACACCACCAGATTGCGGTAGTCATCGCGGCCCAGTTGGCGGGCGGCCTGCAGCGCACCCAGCGGGGCGCGCTCGAAGTAGATTTCCGAATAGCATTCGTCCGCAGCGATGACGAAACCGTAGCGGTCGGACAGCTCGAACAGGGTCTTCCATTCCTCGAGCGGGATTACGTGCCCGTTCGGGTTGCCGGGCGAGCAGACGTAGATCAGTTGGGTGCGTTGCCAGGTCTCTTCCGGCAACTGGCCGAAATCGAGGGCGTAGCCATCTTCCGGCAAGGTGTTGATGAAGGCGGGCTCTGCGCCGGCCAGGAAGGCGGCGCCTTCATAGATCTGGTAGAAGGGGTTGGGGCAGACGACGACAGGATCAGGGCGGGTGCGGTCCAGCACCGCCTGCGCGAAGGCGAACAGAGCCTCCCGGCTGCCGTTCACCGGCAGCACTTCCGTTTTGGCGTTCGGCGCGGGAATGCCGTAGCGGCGCGCCAGCCAGTCGGCAATGGCACCGCGCAATGCGTCGCTGCCCGCGGTTATGGGATAATTTGCCAAGCCGTCCAGTCCGGCGATCAGCGCATCCTTGATGAACTGCGGCGTCGCGTGCTTGGGCTCGCCGATGTGCAGGCTGATCGGCCGCAGCGCCGCATTGGGCGTGACTTCGCGGAAGAGGGCGGCCAGTTTCTGGAACGGATAGGGCTGCAGGCGGTTCAGGTCTGGGTTCATGGGGTTGGCGAGAGGGCTTTCTTCAATTCCGGGGGGCTGCTCCCTGGCGGGACTGTGCGCGGCATGCGCAAGAGGACTCTGTGCGGTTATGGGTATCTTTATGAATATCCTGAAAGCCGGATTATAAAGGTGTAGCGCTTGGCATCAAAACAAAATGTGGTGGCGGTGGCCAGCCTGCTGAATGCGGCCGTGGTCTGGGGGCTGATCTGGTACCCGTTCCGCTCCCTTGCCCAGGAGGGGCTTGCCGGGGAGCCGGCGACCTTTGCTGCCTATTTCATCGCCCTGCTGATGGGCTTGCTGGTGGTGGGGCGCGTCTGGCGCGAATTGCGGCGGGGATGGGGATGGGGCGTCGCGCTCATCCTGAGTTCGGGCTGGACCAACCTCAGTTATGTGCTCGCCATGCTGGGCGGCGAAGTCATGCGCGTGCTGCTGCTGTTCTATCTCGCCCCCCTGTGGACGGTCCTGCTGTCGCGGTTCTTCCTCGGCGAACGGCTGAACCGTTACGGCTACGTTGTGGTGGCCTTGTCTTTGGCGGGGGCTTTCGTGATGCTGCACCACACCGGGGAAGGCTTCCCGCTACCGGAAAATACCGCTGAATGGCTGGGGCTTTCTTCCGGGTTTGCATTTGCACTCACCAACGTGCTGACCCGCCGGATCCGGCACCTCAGCGTTGCTTTCAAGGCCGCCGCGGTGTGGTTCGGCACCGCCACGCTCACGCTGGCTGGCATGCTGTATCATGGCGGGCTGGTCATGCACGTGGGCGCCATTTCGCCTCCGGCCTGGGGATTGCTTCTCGCCCTTGGCCTGGTGTTGTGCGCAACCAGCATTTCCGTGCAGTACGGACTCACCCATTTGCCCGCGAATCAGGCCATCGTGGTGTTCATGATGGAACTCGTGGTGGCCGCCGTGTCCTCGTATTTTCTTGCAGGGGAAAGCATGGAGGCGCATGAGGTCGCGGGAGCGGCGCTGATCGTTGTGGCGAGCCTGTTTTCGGGCAGGCTCGAGCATGAACTGGACAACTTTCAACCAGGAACGAAAACACCATGAACACTTCAGTCACCATCGGCACGCCGCTCAGTCCATCGGCCACCCGGGTCATGCTGCTGGGCAGCGGCGAACTGGGCAAGGAGGTGCTGATCGCCCTGCAGCGCCTGGGGGTGGAGACCATTGCGGTGGATCGCTACGAAAATGCACCCGGCCATCAGGTGGCCCACCGTGCGCACGTGATCAACATGGCCGACGGCAAGGCGCTGCGCGCGCTGATCGAGCAGGAGCAGCCGCATATCATTGTGCCCGAGATCGAGGCCATTGCCACTGCCACGCTGGCGGAAATCGAGCACGAGGGGCTGGCCCGGGTGATTCCGACCGCGCGCGCAGCCCAGCTCACCATGAATCGCGAGGGCATACGCCGGCTCGCCGCCGAAACGCTGGGGTTGCCGACCTCGCCCTATCGCTTTGCCGACAGTCTGGAAGAGATGCGCGCCGCGGTGGAAGGGATAGGCTATCCCTGCTTCGTCAAGCCGGTAATGTCCTCCTCTGGCAAGGGGCAGTCGCGGGTGAGCAAAGCGCAAGAAGTGGAAGCAGCCTGGAATTATGCCGCGAGCGGTTCACGAGTGAACCAGGGCAGGGTGATCGTCGAGGGACAGATCGATTTCGATTACGAGATCACCCAGCTCACTGTCCGCGCTATGGGCGCGAACGGCGTGGCCGAGACGCATTTCTGCGAGCCCATCGGCCATGTGCAGGTGCACGGCGACTATGTCGAGAGCTGGCAGCCGCAAGCCATGACGCCGCTCGCCCTGCAGCGCGCCAGGGACATTGCAGAGAAAGTGACCGGCGATCTTGGTGGCTTGGGGATATTCGGGGTCGAATTGTTTGTAAAGGGGGATGAGGTGTGGTTCAGCGAAGTCAGTCCGCGCCCGCACGATACCGGGCTGGTCACGCTATGCAGCCAGCGCCTGAGCGAATTCGAACTGCATGCTCGCGCCATTCTTGGGCTGCCGGTGGACGTATCGCTGCGCGAGCCGGGGGCATCTGCAGTCATCTACGGCCAAATGGAGGAAAAAGGCATCGCATTTTCCGGCCTGGATGAGGCGCTGCGCGTTCCGGGCACCGATCTGCGCCTTTTCGGCAAGCCGGAATCGTTCACCCGGCGCCGCATGGGGGTCGTGCTTGCCAACGGGCGGGATGGGGACGAGGCGAGGCAGCGGGCTAAGCTGGCTGCTGGGAAAGTGGTTCCGCTCGGAAAAAGCCGGCGCCAAGGCGCCATTGCTCCGCCACAACACAAAGCGTCAATACCCACTTGAAAGGTAGGTGTATACGTGGAAAAATGACCGTTCATTTGTGAAATTCGACCGTTCGTCGAAATTTGCGCGACCGTTCATCAATCCAAGAGTTGCTCGACGAACTGCTATCGCGTTAATCGTCGATTTTCGATAAAGTACCGCCATCCCTTGCTAGGCGCAATGCCTGGTTTTATCGGGGCAGTAATCCTGCCCCGATTTTTTTTGGCTGCGGGCAATTTTATGCGCATTGCGTGAACGGCCATCGGGCTAACGCGGGCGCTGCTGCTCCAGCCAGTCGGCGACATACTGCGCGATGTCCTCCCAGCCCGGCTCCCCCAGCACCCAGTGCGCATGCCCGGGGAACTCGCGGTAGGTCGACACGGCGTGATACTTGCGGGCTACCTTGCGTGCCACAGGCGCCGGGGTGATATGGTCCTGCGTACCAGCGACGACCAGCATGGGGCAGGTAATCCGGGCTTCATCCACGCGTGCTGCGCGCCGCCGGTCCAGCGGCCAGTAGCCGATTTCGAAAATGACCCGTCCCGATTCGTAGCCGTATCCTGCGTAGCACTTGCGCTGTTCTTCCTCCGGCAACAGATTGAGTGACGAGTAGGCCGCGTCGGCGAAGGTCTGGCGCAACGGCTTCCGCCAGAAGCCCCAGCGCAACTGGGTGCGCCAGAAGCTGCGGATCACGGAAGGCGTGAGCGACAGTATTCCTGCCGGGGCGGCGGGCGTCAGCAGCACCAGGGAACGGGCCAGGCCGCGGGCGCCCAGAATCTGCGCCACCAGCCCGCCCATGGAATGGGCCATGATTACAGGCGGCTCGTCCAGTTGCCGCAGTTCACGCTCCATCGCATCGGCATAATCCAGCAGCGAAGCGGTGCCCAGGCGCGGATCGGGCGGGTCGCGCGGATCCGAGTCGTGGTATGGCAGGGTGGTCGCAATGCAGCGGTAACCGCGGCTTTCGAAAAAGGCGATATAGCGCCCCCAATCGCGGGACGTTCCCCACATCCCGTGTATCATGAAGAGTGTAGCGGCCATGCGGCGTTTCCGTCATTCGGGCGCAGTGCATATTCTGCCGCCATCGCCGGGGGAACACAATGCGCCGAGCCTGACGCTGCGCTGGCCGCCACCCGGCATCGTTCAGCCCGCAGGGTTGCCCTGTCTGCCGAGCGGCACTATAGTTCGGGCAGTCATCCCGCAGGACATCTGATGAAAATCCGCGCCATTCTGCATGCCACCTTTCTCGTTTCCGACCTGGAGCGCTCGCGCGCCTTCTATGAGGGCGTGCTCGGGCTGACCGTGGACACCGCGCGGCCCGACCTGGGGTTTCCCGGCGTGTGGTACGCGCTGAACGAAAAACAGCAGATACACCTGATGCGGCTGCCCGATCCGGAAGCGGGGCTGGTCAGGCCGGCGCATGGCGGCCGCGACCGCCATGTGGCGCTTGCGGTCGACGATGTCGATGCGCTGTGCGGTTGCCTGGAGGCGGCGGGGATCGGCTACACGCGCAGCCGCTCGGGAAGGCAGGCGTTGTTTTGCCGCGACCCGGACGGCAACGCGCTGGAGTTCGTTTCAGCCTGACCTTGACCGGGCTGGAGCGCTGCCGTCAGCCGCGGTTGCGCATGTGGTCGGCCACCTTGGAAAAGGCCGCGGTCAGTTCGGCGCGCAGCTTTTCATCTTCCACCACTTCCTGCAGGGCCTGCTTCATGCAGTGCATCCACTGGTCGCGTTCGGAATCTGCGATGGGAAAGGGGAGGTGGCGCTGGCGCAGCATGGGATGGCCGTGTTTTTCCACATATAACTGCGGGCCGCCCATCCAGCCGCTGAGGAAGTCGTAGAGTTTTTCCTCCGATCCGCGGAGGCTGGCCGGGTGCAGCTTGCGTACGCCGTGCGCTTCGGGCAATTCGTCCATGATCTCGTAAAAACGTGTCACCAGGGCGCGTACTTTTTCGGCGCCGCCTATGCGCTCGTAATGGCTGGGGATCATTCCGCTTTCCTTACCTGCTTGATTGAGAGTCACTGATTCGGTGGGGCGGAAAGGAACTCTTTGATGATGCCGCCCCGGCGCAATTGGGCCAAGTATTCGGATTCGTCCATCGTCGTGACCTTGGAGAGGTATTCCATGTTCTTGCCGATGGATTCCATATACAAGTTGCGCTCCTCGCCCAGGAGCACCTTGAAGTGCTGGGGAAAATGGCGGTACAGCCCGCTGAAATCCTCGTCCAGCTTCTTCTGGATCTTTGCATGGAAGTTCTCTGTCTTGCGCATCATGTCATGCACGCTCTGATAGCCTCCCATTCCGGCTTCCTGGAATTCCTGGAACAGCAGCACCAGCTTTTCCAGGTAATTGCGGTCCGCCATCTGGCCGACGAGATCGGAGGTGCCGACGATTTTCCCGGCCAGACGGATACGCTCGTCCGAGAAGTCGATGTTGGTGACCGACAGCATTGGGTCGCTGCAGGAAATGACGGGCGCGAGGTCGTCGGCGAAATCGGCAGGAATCCCTCGCTCCCTGGCATACTGGCGCATGAATTCGATGCCGCGCGCGACGTGGGTCGGGGTGTATTGCGCGCCTGTCCCCGTTTCGGTGCCGTCGCGCAACTGCGCATAGCCGACATCGTGCAGCAACGTGGCAGTAAGCACCAGGGCGATTTCCCGATCCGTCAGCTTGATGCGGGAGAGATGCAGCGCGTGTGTCAGGCGCGCTGCGCACAGAAACACGTCCAGCGTGTGCGGCAGGTTGTGGTAGGGGGTCTCGATCCTGCAATAGCCCGGATAGTCGCCGTGAAACAGGCGCAGCACGTCATCGAATACGGCGCGCAGCGCGGTGAAATCATACGCAGGGCTTACCCAGGTAATGATTTCCACGACAGCGCCCCAGGCGGGCTCCGGCTCGCTGGGCGTGAACAGATTTTCGATTTCGCTGGCGGCGTGGCGACGCTTCATGTGCGGACAGGGCACCTAACTATTGGCGATTGTTTTTAAAGGTATATTATGCGGCGCTGAAAATCAACCGTGTTTTGCTTATTAGCACCAGCGCTGCACCCAGCAGGGCTTTGCCAATGTAGAGCGCGGTCGCGGTGTGGTGAAGGGTGTTGAAGCGGCTTGCATAGACGCTTTGTGTCACATCCCCGGGGTGGGCAAGCGCCTTGAGCGCGGCCATTTGCGGCTGCAGGCCGAACTGGCTCACCAGCACCAGCAGCAGCATCGCCGCGACGATGAGAAACAAGGGATCGCGCACCGCACGGCGACCCGGCCGGACGCCGAACCACGCCAGCAGATAGAGCGCGCAGGCAATGCCGAGGTAGGAGATCAGCGTGAACATCTTGCCGGCGAGCATGCCGGCCAGCATCTTGTCCGGCTGTGCCTCGAACAGGATGGGCACCGCAAGGAACCCCACCCCCCACAGGCTTCCCACCCACAGCGTGATGGCCAGATGGCCGATGCCAGCGGCCAGCGTGTTGCGCAGCGGGTTATTCATCGGATCAGTTCTCCTTTCCAGTCGCCGCAGGATCGTCCCGGATCATTTTCAGGGATTCGCGCCAATGGGCGAGATTGTAGTTGCGCCGGATCAACTCCTGGAGAAAGCCATGGAAGTCGTCGGCCATGTGCGCGTAGGCGTTTTCGTACATCGAGACAAAGTAGATGCCGCCGTCCTGCGGTTTGAAGGCGTAGGCATTGCCCGCCTCGTCATGGGCAAAGGTGATGAAGCCGGTCAGCGCGCCTTGCGTGATGGTGGAAAAGTACTCATCGCGGAAGATGAGCATGTCGTTGATGTCCCCATAGCCTGCGGCGCGCAGCCACTGGCACAGAGCCACCATCAATTTGCAGTCGAGGCGCCTGGCTGTCATGAACAGGTCCATCTCGGTTGCCGGGGCGTGATAGTGGAAAACGGGCTTGCTGGTGAGGAAGGATCTGCGCTTGGCCGAAAGAATGGTCTTGATCGTGTTTTGCATGGTCTAACGGAATGCAGTGTGCCCCATCTTCCCTTTTCGCCAGGGGCGCTCCACCGGATGTTCTCTGCTCGGGGGGTATTTTACTCCAATTGGGCTGACGGGGGTCCGGGGACGATAATTCGTTTCCGGGATGTCCAGGCCGTGCCGTAGAACGACTCCACTGCATCGTTCACGATGTGCTTCATGAGGGCGCGGTCTCTCCCGTGCCCGCACTTCAGTGCGGGCAGGCCGCCGACCGCGTCAAGCAGCGTTTGCTTCATGGCTGGGCGGGCGGTTGCCTGCGTTGTGACCGGCGGCCGGAAGCCTGCTGACCGGAAGGCTGCTGGTCGGAAGCCTGCGAGGCCGGTTCCTGCCCGGGCGAGTGACGCATCCTGTAGTCTTGCAGGTCATTCAGGAAGGCGGCGCCCGCGGCCAGCCAGCATAATGCCGGCAACCAGAGCCCCGCTGCATGGAAGTGAAAGTAAAGGATCCCGGCCGCTATGACCAGCAGCGGCGATGCGCCGAAGCGCAGGATGAAGCCGCTCACCAGCAGGGCCAGCAGGGCGTACACCAGGCCGGCCGAACCATACAGCAAGTACAGCATCCAGCCTGTGGTGAGCAACGCGCCGAGGTAATTCACGATGGCCAGCCACGAAATGCGGATGTTCAACTGATTTGCGGGAGTGGGGGTCGTCATGTTTGCCGGTGGGGATTGATGAATGGCCTAGCGAATGGGATAACTTACACCAAGGATGCGGCGCATGCAATGCTCACCCGGCATCCGGCCTGCCGCGCAAGGCCAGCAGCGCGGCGCCGCAGGCCGCCTCGGCCTGGGCGGCGGCGGTCACCGGCACCCCGAGCAGCCTCTGGCGCATGGCCAGCCACGCGGGGTTGCGCGCGCCGCCGCCGCAGGTGATGACCGATTTCAGCGGCGTTGCTCCGAGTTCGGCCAGCCTGGCGTATCCTGCCGCCTCGATGCGCGTCAGTCCCTGCAGCAGGCCGTGGACGTAGCGGGCATCGTCGGGCGGGCGCGGCGCCAGGCGCGGTGCAAGCAGGGGATCGTTGATCGGGAAGCGCTCGCCTCGCGCGGGAAGCGGATAGTAATCAAGGCCGCTGTCCATTGCGGGGTCAAAGCGCGTGCTGAGTTCCTCAAGCTGTGCATTGCTGAAGAACTGACGCAACGCGCCCCCTCCCGCATTCGACGCTCCGCCGGCCAGCCACAAGTTGCCGTAGCGATGGCTGTATACGCCGAATTCCGCCGCTTCGACGCGCCGCTCTGAGAGCAGCTTCAGCACGATGGTGGTGCCGAGCGAAGTGACGGCTTCGCCTGGCGCACGGGCGCCCGCCGCGATGAAGGCGGCGATGCTGTCCGTCGTTCCGGTGCGTACCGTGCAGCCCACCCCGATGCCGAAATGCGCGGCCAGCGCCGGCTGCATCGGGGCAATCGCTGCGCCGGGCGCTTCCACCCGCGGCAGCAGTCGGGCATGAGGCAAGGACTGCACCCAGCCGGGCCAGCACAAGCGCTCCACGTCATAGCCGGACTTGAGCGCGTTGTGGTAATCCGAAACGCCGCCAATGCCGGTCAGCAATGCGGCCAGCCAGTCCGCCTGGTGCAGGAACCATGCCGCCTGCGACAGATCGGTATGGCGCGTCAGCCAGAGAAATTTCGCCAGGCCCGAGGTGGGGCTGCATACGGTGTGGCCTTCGGGCGCAATTGCTTTCAGTTCGGCGGCCTCGGCGCTGGCGCGGCCATCCGCATATGGCAGGGGCGGGGCAAGGGGGCGCAGCGCACTGTCGCACAGCAGCACCGTGGCCGAAGTCGCATCGATGGAGATATTTGCGAGCTCGGCTGCAAGATGGGCCGGCAGGCGACCGAGCAGGCTCAGCAACGCCTCGCGCCAGCCCAGCGGGCTCTGCGCGTGCTGTACCGGGTAATCGTGGCGGTCGGTATGGACGAAATTTGCATCATCGTCCACCACGCAGGCGCGGGCGCCGCTGCTTCCGAAATCGAGACCTAGGTGATACGCCATGGGACGGTGGGTGGCCGAATGCGACGGCGCGTATTGTAGCAACCCCCGTCCGCGGCGGGTGCGAAGGCTGTAATTTACACGTAACCCGCCGCGGTAAGTGAATATTATGATGCGTTTTCGCGATATTTCTGCTACACTTCTTTCGATTTTTAAAGATGGGCTTCGGGCCCGTTTTTTATTTGTGGGTAAACGTTATGGATGTATCCCAACTGGTGGGAACGACCCTGGATGGCTTGGGGTATGAGCTGGTCGACCTTGAGATTTCGGGACGCGGGATGGTCCGGGTGTTCATCGACCGGCTGCCCGAAGGGCAGGCCGGCGAAGGCGCGCAGAGCGGCGGGATCACGCTGGACGACTGCGAGCGGGTGAGCAATCAATTGACCCGGCTGTTTGCGGTCGAGGGCGTGGCCTACGACCGGCTGGAGGTGTCTTCGCCGGGGCTGGACCGGCCGCTGAAAAAGGAAGCGGACTTTGTGCGCTTTCGCGGCGAGCGGGTGAGCCTGAAGCTGCGGGTGCCGCTGGATGGACGCAAGAATTTCATCGGCATGCTGGGCGAGGTGAAGGGCGGCATGCTGGAACTGGATATGGATGGCAAGCGGGTGGAAATAGCCTTGGTCAATGTGGATAAGGCCCGCCTGTCGCCGGTGTTCTGAATGGACGGGTTTGCACGCGCAAATGCATAATTGTTGGAGACGATGATGAATCGCGAAGTTTTGATGTTGGTGGACGCGCTGGCGCGGGAAAAGAACGTGGACAAGGAGGTGGTGTTCGGTGCGCTTGAGGCCGCGCTGGCGTCCGCCACCAAGAAGCGCTTCTCCGAAGAGGCGGACGTGCGCGTCAGTATTGACCGGGAAACCGGTGATTATTCCTCGTTCCGCCGCTGGCAGGTGATGGATGACGAGACATTCGAGACGCCCGATTTGCACATCAAGCTGGCAGAGGCGCAGAAGCGCGATCCGGACATCCAGATGGATGAGTTCATCGAGGAGCCGCTGGAATCCGTCGATTTCGGCCGCATCGATGCGCAGGCCGCCAAGCAGGTGATCTTCCAGAAGATCCGCGATGCCGAGCGCGAGCAGATCCTGAGCGACTTCATGGCGCGCAAGGATCACCTGGTTTCCGGCACCATCAAGCGCATGGAGCGCGGCAACGCCATCGTGGAATTCGGCAAGATCGAGGCGCTGCTGCCGCGCGACCAGATGATCCCGAAGGAAAACCTGCGTGTGGGGGATCGGGTGCGCGCCTACCTGCTGCGCGTGGATCGCGCGCTGCGCGGGCCGCAGATCGTGCTGTCCCGCGTCACGCCGGAATTCCTGGTCAAACTGTTCGAACTGGAAGTGCCCGAGATCGAGGAGGGGCTGCTGGAGATTGTCAGCGCGGCGCGCGATCCCGGCTCGCGCGCCAAGATCGCCGTGCGTTCGCACGATGCAAGGCTGGACCCCATAGGCACCTGCGTCGGCATGCGCGGCTCGCGCGTGCAGGCCGTCACCAACGAACTTGCAGGTGAGCGCGTGGACATCATCCTGTGGTCGGAAGACCCGGCCACAGGCGTCATCAATGCGCTGGCGCCCGCGGACGTGACCAGCATCGTGGTGGACGAGGACAAACACAGCATGGATGTGGTGGTCGAGGAGGAAAATCTCGCCCAGGCCATCGGCCGCAACGGCCAGAACGTGCGCCTGGCCAGCCAGTTGACCGGCTGGGAACTCAATATCATGACGGTGGAGGAATCCAGCCAGAAGAACGAGCAGGAGTTCGCCAAGGTGCGCGACCTGTTCATGAACAAGCTGGATGTGGACGAGGAGGTCGCCGACATCCTCGTGCAGGAGGGCTTCAGCACACTGGAAGAGGTGGCTTATGTGCCGCTGGAGGAAATGCTGGAGATCGAGGCTTTCGACGAGGCCACCGTCAATGAGCTGCGCAGCCGCGCGCGAAACGCCCTGCTGACCCAGGCGATTGCCAACGAGGAGCAGGTTGAGCATAACATCGAGGACCTGCTCAAGCTAGACGGCATGGATGAGGAAACCGCCCGCACGCTGGCGGGCAAGGGAGTCGGCACGCAGGAGCAGCTTGCCGACCTGGATGCGGACGAACTGGTGGAATTGACCGGTATGGACGCCGATCGCGCAAACGCGCTGATCATGACCGCACGCGCCCCCTGGTTTGCGTAGTTTTTGGATACTTTAAAGGTTAAGAGGTAACGATGGCGAAAATGAACGTAGCGCAATTTGCCGCGGAACTCGGCCTGCCGGTCGAGCTGTTGCTGGAACAGTTGCATGCTGCCGGTGTCGCCAAGCAGAAAGAGACCGATGCGTTGTCCGAGCAGGATAAGACGCAGTTGCTGGATCATCTGCGTTCAGCGCATGGCGCCGCCAAGACCAAGAAGGTTACGCTGACCCGGCGTGAAACGACGGAAATCAAGAAGGCGGACAGCTCCGGAAAGGCGCGCACCATCCAGGTCGAGGTGCGCAAGAAGCGGGTGGTCGCGCCTGCCGCCGCGAAAGTTGAAGCGCCGGCACCGGTTGCGGAAGCGGCTGCGAAGAAGCCGGAAAATGTCATCGACGAACACGAAAGGGCGCTGCGTGACGAAGAGCAGCGCCGGCTGGCGGAGCTGCAGGCGCGCCAGGCCGCCGATGCAGAGGCCAAGAAGGAGCGCGCGAAGCGCAAGGCCGCCGCTGTGGCCGTCGAGACTGAAAAGCCCGCGGTGCCCGAGGTTGAGGCAAAGCCAGCGGAGACGCCGGCGGCCGAAGCGCCGGCTGCACCCGCTGCTGCACCCAGCCTGGCCGAAGGTACGCTGCACCGGCCCGCTCCGGGAGACAAGGTTGCCAAGCCGGGCGCGAAAAAAGGCGCCAAGTCGGTGGACAAGAGCAGCCCATGGAGCGAGGCGGGCCACAAGAAACGCACACCCTCTACCGACAGCCGCCTGGGCGGTGGCGGTGGCGGATGGGCCGGGCGCGCACGCGCGCCGCGACATACCGAGAAACATGCGAGAGCTGAAGCGTCGCCCGCCCAGCAGCATGGCTTCTCGCTGCCCACCGAGCCGGTGGTTCGGGAAATTGCCGTTCCGGAAACGATTACGGTCGCCGAACTGGCGCAGAAGATGTCGGTCAAGGCTACCGAGATCATCAAGAAGCTGATGTCCATGGGCACCATGGTGACCATCAACCAGGTGCTGGACCAGGAAACCGCGATGATCGTGGTCGAGGACATGGGCCATATCGCCAAGGCCGCCAAGGCCGACGAGCCCGACGCCTGGCTGGCCGAGGCCGCCGAGCATCAGGACGTTGAGCTGGAGCCGCGTGCCCCGGTGGTGACGGTGATGGGCCACGTCGACCACGGCAAGACATCCTTGCTGGACTACATTCGCCGCACCCGCGTTGCCTCGGGCGAGGCGGGCGGCATCACCCAGCATATCGGCGCCTATCACGTCGATACGCCGCGTGGCATGATCACCTTCCTCGACACCCCGGGTCACGAGGCGTTCACCGCCATGCGCGCCCGCGGCGCCAAGGCGACCGACATCGTGATTCTGGTGGTGGCGGCGGACGACGGCGTGATGCCGCAGACGCGTGAAGCCATTCACCACGCGCGGGCGGGCAACGTGCCCATCGTCGTGGCCGTGACCAAGATAGACAAGCCCGAGGCGAATTCCGAGCGCGTGAAGCAGGAACTCGTTGCCGAAGGCGTGGTGCCCGAGGACTGGGGCGGCGACGCCATGTTCGTGGAAGTCTCTTCCAAGAGCGGCCAGGGCATCGACCAGTTGCTGGAGAGCGTGCTGCTTCAGGCCGAAGTGCTGGAGCTCAAGGCGCCGCGCGTCACCCATGCCAAGGGCATCGTGATCGAGGCCCGCCTGGACAAGGGCAAGGGCCCTGTGGCGACCGTGCTGGTGCAAACGGGTACCATGAAGCGCGGCGATGCGGTGCTGGTCGGTGCGGTATACGGCCGCGTGCGTGCCATGCTGGACGAGACCGGCAAGGCGATCAGCGAAGCCGGCCCCTCCATTCCCGTGGAAATTCAGGGCTTGTCCGAGGTGCCTGACGCCGGCGAGGAGTTGATGGTGCTGGCCGACGAGAAGCGCGCGCGCGAAATTGCGCTGTTCCGCCAGGGCAAGTACCGTGGCGTGAAGCTCGCCAAGCAACAGGCCGCGAAGCTCGAGAACATGTTCGAGCAGATGGCGGAAGGCGAGGTGCGCACCCTGTCGCTGATCGTCAAGGCGGACGTGCAGGGCTCCGCCGAGGCGATTGCGCAGTCGCTGCAGAAGCTTTCCACCAATGAGGTCAAGGTCAACCTGATCCATAGCGGGGTGGGCGGCATCACCGAGTCCGACATCAACCTGGCGCTGGCCTCCAAGGCCATCGTCATCGGGTTCAATACCCGTGCCGACGCGGCGGCGCGCAAGCTCGCGGAATCTTCCGGCGTGGATGTGCGCTACTACAACATCATCTACGCGATGGTGGACGAGATCAAGGCCGCCATGTCGGGCATGCTCGCACCGGAGAAGAAGGAAAACGTCATCGGCATGGTGGAGATCCGCCAGGTGTTCCACATTTCCAAGGTGGGAACCGTGGCCGGCTGCTACGTCACCGACGGCGTGGTGCGCCGCAATTCGCAGGTCCGCGTGCTGCGCGACAACGTCGTGATCCACACCGGAGACCTCGATTCGCTCAAGCGCTTCAAGGATGATGTGAAGGAAGTGAAGGCGAATTTCGAATGCGGCCTGTCGCTCAAGGGGTATAACGACCTGCAGGTGGGCGATCAACTGGAAGTTTTCGAGATCATCGAGGTGGCGCGGGCCCTTTGAAAAACGACTGCGAAGCAATGATGCCGCGCGGGAAAACGATCCCGCGCGCGCAGTTGTCGCCGGGAGCATGCGGATCTTTTGCCGGCTCTCGGGGTGATTGATTGCGGCATCGTCGCGGTTTTCAACTTTGTGCCAGGTAGCATATGCCCAAGGACTTTGCCAGAACGGAACGCGTCGCCGAGCAGATTCAGCGTGAACTCGCCGAACTGCTGCGGCTCGAGGTGAAAGACCCGCGTGTGCGCATGGTGACGCTGACCGGCGTCGAAGTGGCGCGCGATTATTCGCATGCCAAGGTGTATTACACCGTGCTGTCGGGCCAGAACAAGGACGTGCAGAAGGGGCTGGAGCGCGCAAGCGGTTTTTTGCGCAGCCAGCTTGCCCACGCCATGAAGCTGCGCGTCATTCCCCAGCTGCATTTTCTCTACGACGCTTCCGTGGAGCGTGGCGCGCGCCTGTCGCAATTGATAGACGACGCCATTGAGGCCGATTCCCATCATCCGAAGGACTGAATCTTGTCCACCAAACGCACCTGGCGTCAGGTCGACGGGGTGCTCCTGTTCGACAAGCCCCTGACGCTCAGTTCCAACGCCGCCCTGCAGAAGGTGCGACGCCTGTTTCAGGCAGAGAAAGCCGGGCATACCGGAACGCTGGATCCGCTGGCGACGGGGCTGCTGCCGGTCTGTTTCGGCGAGGCTGCAAAGTTTTCGTCCGGGCTGCTCGACGCGGAGAAAGCTTATCTTGCACGGGTGAAGCTGGGTGCTACCAGCAGCACGGGCGATACCGAAGGGGAAATCATGCCGACCGGCGCCCCCATGCCGGACGAGGCTGCGGTGCGTGCCGTGCTGCGGCAGTTTTGCGGCGACATCGAACAGATCCCCCCCATGCACAGCGCACTCAAGCATCAGGGAAAGCCGCTGTACGAATACATCCGCAAGGGGGAAACCATCGCACGGGAACCGCGGCGGGTGACCATCCATGAACTGGAGCTGGAAAGTTTTTCCGGCGATGTGATGGAAATCAGCGTGCGGGTCAGCAAGGGCACCTACATTCGTACCCTGGCCGAGGACATAGGCCATACCCTCGGCTGCGGGGCCCACCTGCTTGCGCTGCGGCGCACGGCCACGGCCTGGTTCTCGATCGGGGACGCATATACGCTGGAGCAGCTCGAGGCAATGAGCGCGGAGCAACGCGATGCCTGTCTGCTTCCCGTGGACAGCCTGTTGCCTGAAATGCCCGTGCTGGACCTGGATGCGGGCGAGGTAAGGCGGCTTGCGCAAGGTCAGCGTATCAGGCTGCAATGCGGAATGCCGGACGGCAAAGTCAATCTACGCGGGCCGCTGGGCTTCGTGGGCGTGGGGCGGCTCCAGAATGGGCTGGTGATGCCGGAAAGGCTGATTGCGGCGGTCGCCAGGGGCGCCGCGGCAGCGCCGGCATAGGCTGCGCTTTTAGCCCGGGCGGTGCGCCGTTCAGGCGCGCAACGCATTTGCCGTGGCGGCGGCCCCCTTCCGCTTGCCATTTTTGGCTTATAGCGTAGTATTATGCGCATACAGAACTACAATAATTAGTAAAGGGAAAAGAATGCTCAAGTATTGGCGCCCCGCGCTCGTAACGGTGGCCATGCTGCTGTACGGCTGTACGCCGCCGGTGAAGGTGCAGCCGCCGCCGCCACCACCACCGCCGGTAGTGAAGCATGTTGCGCCGGAAGTGGTTATTTTCGTCAGCGAGAACATTCCTGCCTACACCAAGGTCGCCAACCTGCTTGCACGTCAACTGGGCCGCCGCGGCAGCATCCGGTACCTGACACCCAGTCAGGTGGAAAATATCCGCATGCTGGAACCCTACAGGAACGAGGAGCGCAAGCAGTTTGTCAGCGTGGGCATGAGCGCGTCGATTGCGGCAAAATCGCTGCCTGACAGGCAAGTCGTATTTTGCCAGGTGTTCAATTACCAGGAGTATGGCCTGCTGTCGCCAAAGCATAAGGGCGTGAGCATGATTCCGTCCATTTCACGAACCTTTGCGACGTGGCGTGCGCTGTCGCCCTCCACGACGGACGTGGGTGTCATCGGCGGGCCCGGGCTGGAGGATATGATGCAAGTCGCCTCGGCAATCGCGAAAAGGCATGGCATTACCCTGCACATCGCCACCGTGAATACCGACAAGGAATACCTGTTCGCCTATAAACAGATGGCGGATAAGGTGCAGGGGTATTGGCTATTGCCGGATAACCGGGTGCTGAGCGGTAATGCTTTGCGCGAAGTGATGACGTTCAGCGTCCGCAACAGCAAGCAGGTCGTCGTGTTCAGCAATGAATTGCTCAACCTCGGCGGCTTGCTCAGCGTGACCAGCGATTACCGGAACATCGCGCAACAGGTGCTGGATCGTCTGGAGTCGGCGGAGGGCGCCGAGAACATCCCCGGCCCGGACATCGTCTATCCCGACAGAGCTGCGTTGCGGATCAACCCGGTGATGGCGCAGCGCCTCGGTCTGGCAATACCCAGACGGTACAAGAAGTATGCGAGGGAACATTATTAGGGAAGGGCGGATCAGGGAAGCCGTGCTGGCGCTGCTGAAGCGGGCGCATAGCGCGCTATTGCGCATTGAGCTGGGCGGTATTGCGCGCCTTGTCTCTGAAATCGGGAGAAGCGCGCCGCGCAGCCTGGCCAACCGCATATTGTTCATTCAATTCGTGTGGACGCTCATCGTCTACCTGCTGGTCATCGTCGCCATCTGGTTTGCGACCAACCTGGTCATCGAAAGCAGCGTGCGCCGCCAGGGTGAGAACTGGGTCGCCAAGCTGGACGAGATCGGCATTCCCATCTATGCCACGAACAACCCGGCGCAGCTCAAGCAATCCATCGGCTACCTGAGCAGCTTTCCCGAGATCGCGCAGGCCAAGTATCTCGACGAGAAGGGGAAGGATGTCATTGCGGAGTACACCCGCAAGGGCGGGGTGATCGCGAATTTCCCCAAGCTGTCTGCCGACGACTTCCGCAAGCTGAGCAGGACGGAATCCGAGCAGAAGCCCATGATCTTCGAGAAGGGCTCGAATTCCCAGATGCGCGTGATTGCGCCCATATGGGTGAAGTCCATCGACAGCGACGGAATGATCAACTATTCGCTGGACAACAAGGCGCGGGAGAAGATCGAAACCATCGGTTTCGTCGAGGTTGTCATCGATTACAGCAAGATTTCCAGCGAGCTGGATCATAATATTCTCTACGCCAGCTTGCTGATCGCGGTGCTGATGATGGCCGCGGCATTCGTGATGCGTATTACCGTACACTGGGCGCTGACGCCGCTTTCCGAATTGGAGGAGCCGCTGTCCCGCCTGGCCAGCGGCGAGACGAATATCACCGTGGCGACGTCCGGCGACAAGGAGATCGCCAGCATCGGCGTCGCGCTGAATACGACCATCAACGCCTTGCGCGAACGGGACGAGGCCCTGCGCCGCATGGTGGATCATGACAGCCTGACGGGGCTGGTGAACCGTGCCTATTTCGTGGAGCGGCTGGAGCACGAGGTCAAGCGGATCGCGCGCAGCGGCGGCTGCAGCGCGCTGTTTTTTTTCGACCTGGACAGGTTCAAGAACATCAATGACACCTATGGCCATGCGGCGGGCGACCGGCTGCTGATCCAGGTCGCCAAGCAACTGGGGTCGCGCATACGCGAGAACGACGTCTTTGCGCGCTACGGCGGCGACGAATTCACCTTGCTTGCCTACAACGTCGACCAGGACAGGATTCAGGAAATTGCCGAATCGTTCATCGCGCTGATGCGCGAGTTCACTTTCTTCGAGGCTGGCGATTCGATCAAGATCTATTTCAGCATCGGGATCACCCTCATCAACAATGCGACTCTTTCCGCGCACGAGTACCTGAGGGAAGCCGATACGGCCGTGCACCAGGCCAAGATGCAGGGGCGGAACTGCTTCCGCATCTTCGAGCGGGACAAGCAGGGGATCGTCGCCGAAACGGGCATCGGCTGGCACAAGCGCTTGCAGGAGTCCCTGCATAAGCGCCAGGTGGTTCTGTATTATCAGCCCATGGCGGGTCTGAAGCGCCAGCGCGAAAGGCTTTGCGAGGTGCTGTTGCGGCTGCCCGACATGGAGTATGAGGGCAAGGACCAGAAGGTGATCAACCCGGGAGCATTCCTCTCGGCGGCGGAGCGCTTCGGCATGATGCAGGAGTTCGACAGCCTGGTGATCGACAAGGCCGCCCAAGTGCTGGCGGAACGCAAGGATGCGCGCCAGGTCCTGTCGGTCAACCTGTCCGAACAGTTCTTTACCAAGGAAGACATTCCGGTTTTCCTCGAGGCAGTAACGCGCGCGCATCACATCAAGTCCAGTCAGTTCGTGTTCGAATTGTCCCAGAGCTATATCTCGCGCAATATCGGCAAGCTTCAGGAGATCATGGCGCTGCTCACCCAGCGCGGCTACCGCTTTGCGATCGACGATTTTGGCGCCGACTTCGGGGCCTTCAACTACATTCGCGCGTTCCCCGTGCACTTCCTGAAAATAGACGGTGCGCTGATCGAGCGCATCGCCACCGACAAGATCGCCAAGGCCACCGTTCACGCGATTGTCGAAATCGCCCGGGAATTGCATATGCAGACCATCGCCAAGAACGTGGCCGACGAATCGCAAGCCAACTTGCTGGCCACCCTGGGCATTGACTACGTCCAGGGCAACTACATTGCCGCGCCGTCACCTAAGTTGTTGGTTCGTAAGCAAACTGTTCCGACGTAAGTGCAGTCCCTGCGGCTGCGGCGCGCGCGCCTGCCGCGGCAGGCCCAGCCGGGCTGGGGCAAACCTCCACGCAGCATGGGGCTTGAGCTCACCCCTCACTAAAGGGTAAAATAACGTACTTTTTTAGTGGAGAGTGAAGGAATTATGTCTATTACGACAGCGCAGAAAGCGCAGATTGTCACCGACTACCAGCGCGCCAAGGGCGACACGGGGTCTCCTGAAGTGCAGGTCGCCCTGATGACCGCACGGATCAACTACCTGACCGGTCACTTCAAGGAGCACGCCAAGGATCACCACTCGCGCCGTGGTCTGCTGCGCCTGGTGAGCCGCCGCCGCAAGCTGCTGGACTACCTCAAAAGCAAGAACGAGGAAAGCTACCGCACACTGATCCAGCGATTGGAACTGCGCAAGTAACGAGAATAACGCGGGTCGCATAAGCGACCCGCGTTACTTTTTGCGTCGCAATAATTATTCTCAAACGGCGGGCCTGCCCTCGGGGAGGGTGTGCGCCCTGCAATGCACAGGAGAGCTACATTGAGTCACTACAAGAAAACCATCCCTTACGGCAAGCACCAGCTTACGCTTGAGACCGGCGAAATCGCCCGCCAGGCCAGCGGCGCCGTGATGGTCAGCCTGGACGACACCGTGGTGCTGGTCACCGTCGTGGGCCAGCGGAATGCCAAGCCCGAGCAGGACTTCTTCCCGCTGACTGTGGACTACCAGGAACGCACCTATGCTGCGGGCAAGATCCCCGGCGGTTTCTTCCGCCGCGAAGGCCGCCCCAGCGAAAAGGAAATCCTGACCTCGCGCCTCATCGACCGTCCGTTGCGTCCCCTGTTCCCGGAAGGGTTCTACAACGAAGTTCAGATCGTGGCGACCGTGATGTCGTCGGATCCCGAGATCGATGCCGACATTCCGGCCATGATCGGCGCCTCGGCTGCGCTTGCGCTCTCCGGTATTCCCTTTGACGGCCCGATCGGCGCCGCTCGCGTGGGCTATGTGAACGGTGAGTACGTGCTCAATCCCACGGCAACCGAGCTCAAGGAAACCAGGCTGGATCTGGTCGTTGCCGGTACCGCCCAGGCCGTGCTGATGGTGGAATCCGAAGCCCAGGAACTGTCCGAGGAGGTGATGCTGGGCGCAGTAGTCCATGGCCACCAGCAGATG
>DATFUZ010000097.1:0-16751 GCA_035260545.1 Gallionellaceae bacterium
GCGGGTGTGAGCGTGCGCTGCATCGAGGGCCGTGACGCCACCGCAGAGGACTGGCGCTTCTTCGCCTCCTGCTACGCGCACACCCGCGAGACGCATTTCTCTCCGCCCGCGCTGAACGAAGATTTCTTCCGCCGCATCGGCCGCGCCCTGCCTGAGAATATGCTGCTCGTCATCGCCGAACGCGAGGGCCGCCCCATCGCCAGCGCCCTGTGCATCGTCGCCAACGGCGTGATGTACGGCCGCTCCTGGGGCGCGTTTGAATTCCATTCCGGCCTGCACTTCGAGGCCTGCTACTACGCGCCCATGGACTACTGCATTGCCCATGGCATCCGCAGCTTCGAGGGCGGCGCCGGCGGCGAACACAAACTCGCGCGCGGCTTTTTGCCCGAGGTCACCCGCTCCGCCCACTGGCTGGCCCACCCCAGCTTCGCCCGCGCCGTCGAAGACTACCTCGCCCGCGAAGGCCAGGCAGTGGCCGGCTATGTGGATGAGCTGGAAGCGCACAGTCCGTACAAGAAGGGCGAGGGGTGACACGGCAATTCCCGCAATTGCTGCGCCGCTGAGTGACTGGCGGCGGGAAACGGTTCTCCCCCGCAGGAGAGCGGGGGATGGGCGCGCCAGCTCCGGCAGGAAGCGCCGGTCATACGCCGCGTGTGCGGCGTCAGTTGTCGCTGACGAGGTGGATTACGCTTCCTCTCCAGGTGACCATTTGCCTGCTGTAGCAGGCGCGCACCGCCAGCCGCTGGTCCTCCGCCACCCATAGCGCGGCGTTCGCGCGCGCGCGGGCGGCGTCGCGCTGCGCCTGGAGATTGTCCAGCCGGCCCTGCAGCTTGAGGATATGGTTTGCTTCGACCGCACCGCCGACCCAGCTCAGCAGCAGCACCGTGACCAGAATGCGCACCACGCGGCCTTCGAGTTGCAGTTGTCTCTCGATTGTAGCCATGAACTTCACCTCCTTTCGCTGAGAGGAGTTCCTGTTCCTGCCGCGCCGTCCGCGCCTGATGGAAATGCGCGGGAAAAAGGGCGGGGCCGGCGTGCATGTGGGATGGGCTGCGGTTCCTCCGCCTGCACGCGCGGCGGATTCATGTCTGCGATTCGGGAAATCTCGCGCGGGGCGCGGCTGTGAGACGCGGACTTGCATGTTGCGCACCAGGCGCGAGGCGTGCGGCAGTGCTGCATGCCGTGCGCGCCGGTATTCTGTCCATCCGCGCCGTTGCGGCTTGCGATTCGCGGGCGCAGTTCGCGTTTCAGGCACGATGCCTTGCGTGGCCGGCGGCCGGGTCCTTCCATCATGTCAGTCTCCTCCTCAATGCGGAATTGTTGCGGGAGAACCTGAAAAGCGGATGACAGGTCGATACGAGCTTCACGTGTGGCGCTCGATCCCGAGCGCGAATTTAGTCAACCTTATCTTCCGTTTGCGCATCAGTAAATACGCGCATACGCTTATACGCGGCAGCACTTACGGCCGCGCGCCGCCCCAGCGGCCGCAACTGTTTGCTTACCCGAATCTTTATATCTGCAATGGGCATGAGTCGGCGATTCGATTGCCATGCCTGCGTTGCGCTCTTGGCGCGCACACGTCGGTAAGCGCCTTCGATGCCGGCCAGCCGGCTCAACTAGCTTGCGGCCGATCCGCTGTTCCGGCCAACATCCGCCGGTGGCCACGTATTCCCGCTGCAAGCGCGGTGTGGTATTTTCAGCACGCTCATCTTGAGCTATCGTCAAGCGGAAAGGGCTAGAATTGGCATTGTTCAACACGACGGAGGAAATCGCGATGAAGACAGCATTCAGAATCTGCGCGGCAGTGGCTGTATCGGCGCTTCTGACCGCTCCCGCCATGGCCGACGGCTTTTACGCGGGCGGCGAACTCGGCTGGGCATCGGAGCCCAGCTTCACCGGTCAGGCCACCGTCGCGATGCGCAACGCCGGTTACCCGGTGGTGAGCGTGTCGGAGGACAAGGGCGGGAATGGCGGCGGGGAGGCTTATTTCGGGCAATGGATCAACGCCAATTTCGGCTGGGAGGCCGGCATTACCGCCCTCGGTGCGGTACACGGCAGGATCGCCGCCGCCAGTGGCGCGAACACCATCTTCACGTCCTACCATTACTCGGCGGCTGCGCTGAGCATCGCCGTGCAGGGCGGCGTGAATGTCACCCCGGCCGACAAACTGTTCATCAAGGGCGGCGTCTATAACGCGTTCGCCACCATGGATGGCCCCACCAGCACGGTCACGCGCTATTCCTTCGGCCCCATGGTGGGCCTCGGCTATTCCCACCGCTTCGCCGAACACTGGTCCGGCCAGGTGCAGGCGTCGGATTACCTGGGCGTAAGGTATCCGGATTTCGAATACTTCGCGCCGACGAACAACACCTCCCGCCACGACATCGCCATGTTCACCGTGGGAGTCTCCTACCTGTTCTGAGGCGGTGCGGCCCGGGGTGCGCTCGCGCGCCCCGGCCGCGCGCTGCCCGTCTTTCCGCCGCGCCCGTCCGCCGACGGGGAGCGGGTTCCCCTGTGCAAAAAGGGGGATTATCGATCGTTCCGTAATTCAGGACGAGCTTCCATGCAATACGCGTCATTCCGGCGCAGGCCGGAACGACGCGGCGACGGATTCCGCGCGTTGCCGCAAATCATGGAAGCCTCAATAGTAGGTCAGGCAAAAGCCAGGTCCATTCTGAAATCTGAGCGACAAGAATTACATTTCCCGGATCATGGTGTGCTTCCTCGCCGTCCGTCGTCGTGTGGTGAGCTAGCGCAGGGCCGGAAACGGGAACGGCCGCAAGCGCCGCGTGAAATTTGCGCCGCCCGGCGGCTCGCAACGCGAGTGGCCGGGATTCCCCGATTGCCTGCACCCGTGGTCTGCGTATAAGGTGACGCAAGTCGCGGACGCGCCAACCTGAAGACACGAATGAAGGAGACTGGATAATGAGGAGGGGAGACTTTCCCGGGAATATCTTTTTCGCCGCGCTGGCGGCTCTGCTGGTCATGCTTTCCGCCCCGGCCACGGCAAAGGCGGCAGCGCCCGCCCAGCAGAACGTGCTGCGCGCGACGCTGGCCAACGGGCTGCAGGTGATCGTGGTGCGCGACCCGCTGGCGCCGGTGGTGACGACGGAGATCAATTACCGCGTCGGGTCGAACGAGGCGCCGGCCGGGTTCCCGGGCACGGCGCATGCGGTGGAGCATATGATGTTCCGCGGCAGCCCGGGCCTGACCGGACCGCAGCTGGCGGCCATAGGCGCGGGCATGGGCGGCAACTTCGACGCGGATACGCAGCAGAGCCTCACCCAGTATTTCTACACCGCGCCCGCGGACGATCTGGACCTCGCGTTGAGCATCGAGGCATTGCGCATGCGCGGCCTCTCCGGCGGCGCCAGCGGCTGGGCCAAGGAGCGCGGGGCCATCGAGCAGGAGGTGGCGGCCGATCTCTCCAATCCCGGCTATGTGCTGTCGGTCAAGCTGCTGGCGCAGATGTTCCAGGGCACGCCGTATGCGCATGACGCGCTGGGCACGCGTCCCTCGTTCGACCAGACGACGTGGGCGATGCTGAAAAATTTCCATGACACCTGGTACGTCCCGAACAACGCGGTGCTCATCATCGCCGGCGACGTGGACCCGCAGGCCGCGCTCGCCCTGGTGCAGGCGCGCTTCGGCGATATTCCCGCGCGCAGGCTGCCCGAGCGCCCGCCGGTGAAGCTGGCGCCGGTGCGGCCCGAAGCGCTGGCGATGACCACCGACCGCCCCTACGGCATGGCGGTGCTCGCCTTCCGCCTGCCGGGCTTCGACAGTCCGGATTACGCCGCCGCCGATCTGCTGGGCGACGTGCTCAACAGCCAGCGCGGCCAGCTCTATGCCCTGGTGCCGCAGGGCAAGGCGCTGTTCACCGGCTTCATGTATAACCCGCTGCCGAAATCCGGCCTGGCCTATGCGGCCGCGGGCTTTCCCAAGGGCGCGGATGGCGCGGCGCTGCTGAAGCAGTTGCGCGCCGTGCTGGCCGACATCGCGGCGCACGGCGTGCCACCCGACCTGCTGGAAGCAGCCAAGCGCCATGAGGTGGCCGATCTCGAATTGCAGAAGAATTCCACCAGCGACCTGGCCGACCTGTGGTCCACTGCGGTGGCGCTGGAAGGCCGCCAGTCGCCACAGGACGACATCGCCGCCTACCGCAACGTGACGCCCGCCGACGTGCAGCGCGTGGCGCGAGAGTATCTCGACCAGGCGCACGCGATCAGCGCCATCCTCACGCCGCAGCCCTCCGGCAAGCCCATCGCCTCCAGCGGCTTCGGCGGCAAGGAATCCTTCGGCGCCGGTCCCGCGCATGCCGTGAAGCTCCCGGCCTGGGCGAAGAAGCAGGTGATGCAGCTCAACATACCTCGCTCCACGCTCAACCCCGTGGTCACCGTGTTCCCCAATGGCCTCAAGCTCATCGTGCAGCGCGAGACCATCAGCAAGACGGTGAGCGTATACGGCCACATCCGCAACGAGCCGCTGCTGGAAGCGCCCAAGGGCGAGGAGGGCGTGAGCGAGGTGCTGGGACAGATGTTCTCATACGGCACGACGAGCCTCGACCGGCTCGCCTTCCAGAAGGCGCTGGACGACATCAGCGCCAACGAGGCCGCCGGCGCCGATTTCGCGCTGCAGGTGCCCGCCGCGCAGTTTGACCGCGGCATGGCCCTGCTCGCCGACAACGAGCTGCATCCCGCCCTGCCGGCGCAGGCCTTCGAGATCGTGCGCGGCGAAACCGCCGCCGCGGTGGAGGGCCGCCTGCAGTCGCCGGACTACCTCGCCGGGCGCAGCCTCATCACCGCGCTTGCGCCCAAGGGCGACCCCACCGACCGCGAGGCCACCGGCAAGACCGTTTCCGCGCTCACGCTCGATGAGGTCAAGGCCTACTACAGCAAGGTGTTCCGTCCGGACCTGGCGGTGATCGTCGTCATCGGCGATGTCGATCCCGGCGCGGCGCGCAGCGTCGTCGGCAGGTATTTCGGCGTCTGGCAGGCCGCCGGGCCCAAGCCGCAGACGGTGCTGCCTGCGGTGCCGGACAACCGCGCCGCGACCTTCGCCGTGCCGGACGCCAGCCGCGTGCAGGACCGCGTGACGCTGGCCGAGACGGTGGACGTGCGCCGCACCGACCCGGATTACTATCCGCTGATGCTGGGCAACCGCGCGCTGGGCGGCGGCTTCTACGCCACGCGCCTGTACCGCGACCTGCGCGGCAATGCCGGGCTGGTGTACTACGTCTCATCCAGCTACAGCTTCGACCACACGCGCACCACGTATATGGTCAACTACGCCTGCGACCCGCCCAACGTCTCGCGCGTGCGCGCCATGGTCGCGCGCGAACTGCGCGAGATGCAGCGCGAGCGCGTCAGTCCCGCCGAGCTGCATCAGGCGAAAGGGCTGGTGCTACGGGAAATCGCGCTGGGCGAAGGCAGCGTGGACGCCATTGCGCAGGGACTGATCTACCGCACCACGCATGACCTGCCGCTGGACGAGCCCACGCGCGCCGCGCACAAGTTTGTGCGCGTCAGCGCGGAAGAGGTGCGCCGTGCCTACGCCCGGTGGCTGCGGCCGGAGGGGGTGGTGGAGGTGTCGCAAGGTCCGGCGCCCCGGTGAGGGCTGGCGCCCCAGTGAGGCCGCGCGGCCGCGCCCGCCCGAGGGTGCGGCGGCCTGCGGGTCAGAAATAGCCGGTGAGGTTGGCGCCGATGCCGCGGTCCGGGCTGCCGTCGCTGAAACCCTTCAGCAGGTAGCCCATCATCTTCAGCGTGGGCGACAGCTTGTGCGAGACGTAGGCCGTGCCGACCTTCTGGTCGTAGCCGTAGAAAGTGATCTTCTGCACGTAGTCGAACAGCACGCCGACGTTGGTCGCGTCGCTTGTGGCATGGTCCACGCCGGCCGAGCCGAAGTAGACATTGTTCACGGCGATGCCCGCCGGCTGGCCGATGATCCGGTAGCCGGCCGTGCCGAGCAGCGAGGTTTCGTCGCTCAGCCAGTAGGTGGCGTCTAACTGGCCGGAGTAGTCGTTCTCGCCGGTGCCCAGCCCCGCGTTGGGATCGGCCGTGCCGAACTTTATCTTGCCCACCACGTCGAGCTGGAATACGTCATCTTCTCCGCCGCCGATCACCGTGCGGCCCAGCGCGGCCACGATGTCGCCCAGGCCGCTGTTGGTGGCGGTGCCGCCGCCGGCGCTGCGCCCGAAGCGCGGGCTGGTAGGCGTGCTGGCGCTGGTCGGCGGCGCCACGCGGCCGAAGCCCTGCAGCACGCCGCCCGGGCCGGTCACCCGGATATAGGGCACGGTCAGCTTCGCCGTCCAATCCCCGCTCTCGTATTTCGCGGTGACCGGGATGTACAGGATCTGGGTGGACTGCGTATTGCCGTAGGTGCCGGTGGTGTAGTCGAACCCGCTGGTGAGGCTGAACGCGTCGTCCGCCAGCGCCGGGGTCGAGAGCGCCAGCAACGCAAGAACTGGGAGGGCTTTGTTCATGCTGTTTCCTCTCACGTATGGAAAACGAGGCGGATGTCGCCATCCGCCTCTCCCAGTTTGCCCGATGTGGGCGCGGCCGGCAATGCCTTGCCGGCCGCGCGCTTAGCGGCCGGGACGCTCAGGCAGCGCCGGGCGCTCGACGCGGGCCGGATGATCCACCCGTTCCATGCTGCCGCTGTGGCGGCTGACGCGGCGGGTGTGGCGGTGCGCCTTGCTGTTCGTCTTGCCGTGGGGCTTGGTGATGTTGGTCACCGCGGTGTTCAGGCCCTTGGTGGCGTGGCCGCCGGACTCGGTGGCCGCGGGGCTGGTGGAAACCGTGGTGGCCGCGCCCTGTCCGGTGGTGGGCGGAGTCGGCGCGCCGCGGGTGCCCGCGGTGTCGGCATATGCTGCGGATGTCACGGTAAAAAGCAGTGCAGCCAGAAGTGTACTTGCGCTCTTCATGATATTCATCCTCTCAAGTATGGTTTAACGTCTATTGCACGGTGTCCTGCGGACCGCGATGCAATGGGTTCATCCTATGCCTTGACTGTGAATCATGATGTTACAGCGTCTGAGCGCATCGTGCCAGGCCGCAATGGATCGTGCGCTTCAACGCTGCGGGCGCTCCGGGCGTTCGACGCGGGGATGCTCCGCGCGCCCGGCGCTGCTGCGTTCCCGGTGCGCGCGCCATTCCAGCCGCGCGCGGGCGGCCGTCGGGCTTACTTGGCCTTGGCGTTCGCCGCCGCCATGTCGCGCTGGAAGTCGTCCTCGATCTGCTGCAGTTGCGGCTCCATGTCCTGGGTCATGCCCTGCACCGCGATCATGGTCTTCTGCATCAGCGTGGGCATCTTGTTGATGACGGCCTGGCCGGCTGGCGTCTGGTAGAACTTGAGCATGCCCTGCAGTTCCTCTTCGGTGAAGGTCTCCTTGTAGAGCTTGATGCTCAGCGGCTCGAAGCGCTTCCAGGAAAGCTCATCGTCCAGCAGCGCGACTATGCGCTTCTTCATCTTGTCGATGGCCGCCTCCTGCTTGGCGTTGGGCGTCTTGCCGTGCAGCGCGGCCTTGACCGAGTTGTCCATCAGGACGTTCATCTGCGCGCGCATGCCGTCCATCAGCTTGCGGGTCTTGACCACCTTCATCAGTTCCTTGATGGTGCTGTCCTTGGCCGGGGCGGCCAGCGCCGCGGCGGAGAAGAAGAGCAGGGAAAGAACTGCGAGTCGGGCGAATTTCATGTGTGTTCTCCAGGAATGTCAGGAAAGCGCGCGGGCCGCACCGGGCAGCCCGCGGGCGGGTGCGCTACTTTACCACGGTCGAGGAAGCGACCTTTGCGAGGTTGAAGCGCCGCCCGCGATGGTGCTGGAGATAGGCGTTGGCGCGGCAGTCGCGGTCCACTTCGGGGCTGCTGTAGTCGAGCAGGTAGACCTGGCCGTTATCGGGCGTGAAACTCAGTTGCGCGGTGCAGGCGCGCTCGTGGTACACCTGCCGCGTCTGCCACTGCGGCGTGTTGTTCACCATGATCATATAGCTCTCGGTCGTATACCAGAAGAAATACACCGCCATCTGGACGTCCGCTGGCTTGCCGGGGCGCACGTTCACCGCGGCCATCGGGATCTCGAGGTTCTTGCCGTTCGCGGCCACCGAGCCGAAGCTCTGGTTGTAGGCATACTCGAAGGCATCCGACTTGGACTTCGGGTTTTCGCGGATATACATGCGCGCGCCCACGGTGGTGCCCGGCACGATGGCCTGGTACTTGAATTTCAGCTTGAGCACGGCGTGCGGATCCTTGTCCAGCGGCGGCTGGTATTTGCTCGGGCCGCAGCCGGCGAGGGCCAGCAGCGCGCCGGCCAGTAAAGACAGCTTCATGTAGTTCTTCATCATTCCCCCCTCAGGTGATCAGTGTTGCAGATAACGCGGATATTTCTTGTCGCACGTGGCCACGCACGCATCCTGGGACGCATTGCAGCGGTCGATTTCTCGCGCCGTGGTGGCGTTGACCATGCAGTTGTCCTCGTGCTTGCTGCAGGCGTTGGCGCAGCTGCGGAAGGCCGGATTGGGCTGCGGCGCGACACAGCCTTGCAGCAGCAAAATGCCGGCGAGCGCCAGCAGAAAGACGGCGTGTTTCATGGATTCCCCTTTAGATAATCAGGCGGGGCGCGGATGCCCAGCCTTGAAACTATAGCATAACATTGACAGCGTAGCGGTCTTGCGCGCCGGTGTCCGGCACGCACCCCGGCGGGGACGCCAGCCCCCGCCGGGCGCGGGTTTGCTGCGCGCTGGCGTTCAGGGCAGCGCCGGCCGGCCGACCCGGTTCAGGCCTTCGTCGGTCAGGCTGTTGAGGAAGGCGACGAGGTCCGCCTGCTCGCGTGCGCTGAGCTTGAGCGGCATGATCGCCGGGTCCTGGCTGGGGCCGCGGCTGCCGCCGCGATTGTAGTGCGCGACCACTTGCTGCAGCGTCGAGTACGCCCCGTCGTGCATGTAGAAGGCAAAGGCGCCCGAGTTGTACAGCGACGGCGTCTTGAACTTGCCTGCGTCGGCCGGGTCATGGGTCACCGCCTCGCGGCCGCTGTCCACCTTGAGCGGCCCCGCCTGCGGCACGCCGATGTTGTGGAAGCCGTTGTCGGTCAGCAGGGGCGGGGTGTGGCAGGCGACGCACATGCCCCGGCCCTGGAACACGGCAAAGCCGCGCTTCGCCGCGGGAGAGAGCGCCTTGCGGTCGCCGCGCACATAGCGCTGGAAGGGCGAGTTGCGCGCCACTAGGCTGCGTTCGAAGGCGGCGATGGCCTGGGCGATGTTCCGCGGCGTGGCGTCGCTGCCGAACACCGCCTTGAACTGCTTCCGGTAGCCGGGGATGGCGTTCAGGCGCGCCGCGGCCGCTACCGGATCGCCACCCATCTCGCCGGGAGCGCTAATCGGCCCCATGTGGCCGGGCAATGCGCCGGTCTGCTCTTCCAGCGAGGCGGCGCGCCCATCCCAGAACAGCGCGGTGGAATAGGCCGAGTTGTCCCACGACGGCGCCCAGCGGCCCAGCTCGCCGCCCTGGCCGAAGGCGCGCGCGGTCAGCCCCGCGCCCCCGGCGGAAGGTACGTGGCAGCCCGCGCAGCTCAGCGCGTCGTTTTTGGAAAGCCGGGTGTCGAACGCCAGTTGATGGCCAAGCGCGACCTTGGCCGGCGTCTGCGGATTGTCCGCCGGTGCGGTGAGCGGCGGCAGCTTCCAGGCGGAAAGATCTTCGCCGTGGGCGGCGGGAATCTGCGCCGCCGCGAGCGCGCCCAGCAGCGCGGCCAGCGCCGCGCCCTGCCTGAGGGCGAGGCGGGGGTTGAGGGGGTTCTGTTTCATCCTGCACTCCTTTCGGTATCGGTTACGCGCAACGATCTCGGTCGTTACGGGGGGCAGTGTAGGGTGCGGTGTTGCGATAAAACAAATTGATTGTTTAAATAAAAGCGATTTGCTAAAGTTATCGCATCGCCATCCGCCCGAAACGTCGTGACACTCAACGAATTGCGCTACATCGTCGCCGTCGCCGAGACGCGCAATTTCCGCCGCGCGGCGGAGCGCGTATTCGTCAGCCAGCCCGCGCTCTCGCTCGCCGTGCGCAAGCTGGAGGATGAGCTGGGTGTGCAGATCTTCGAGCGTAGCCCGGCCGAGGTGACGCTGACCGCGCTGGGCGAGCAGATCGTCGCCCAGGCGCGGCGCGCGCTGGAGGAATGCGAGCGCGTGCGGCAGATCGCCGGTGCCGGGCTCGATCCGTTGCAGGGGCCGCTCAAGGTCGGGGTGATCTACAGCGTCGCGCCCTACCTGCTGCCGGAGGTGATTCCGGTGCTGAAGCGGCGCGCGCCCGCCATGCCGCTGGAGATCGAGGAGAACCTCACCGCCAACCTGGAAACCATGCTGGAAAACGGCGTGCTCGACGCGGCCATCATCGCCCTGCCGTTCGGGGGACCGCGCATCGCCACCCAGGCGCTCTACGACGAGGACTTCTACGCCGTGGTGCCCGCGGACCATCCCTGGGCGAACCGGCGCCGCGTGCACGCGGCGGAGCTGGCCTCGCAGAACGTGCTGCTGCTAAACAGCGGGCACTGCTTCAGCAACCAGGTGGTGGAGGCCTGCCCCGAGCTGTCGCACCGGGGCGGGCGGATGCTGCAGGGCAACTCGCTGGAGACCGTGCGCAACATGGTCGCCTCCGGCCTGGGCATCACCGTGCTGCCCGCCTCGGCCAACCAGGAGAAATACCGCAACGGCCTGACCCGGGCGATTCCCTTTGTGCGCCCGGCGCCCGCGCGCCGCATCGCGCTGGCGTGGCGCCAGCGCTACGCCAGGATGGCGGCCGTCGAGGAACTCGCCGCAGCCATCAGCGAGGCGGTGGAGGGGGTAAGCCGGGCCAGGAATCAGGCCGGGATGTAGGTGATGCAGCGCACGCGTGCGTCCAGCTTGCCGACCAGCACGCGATTCGCAGTGCATTCCAGCTCGCGGTTATGCGCGCAGCCGCTGACCTTGCATGCCCCCACGCCGGCATGTCCGTGGCCGGCGCTGTGCTCGTTGGCGACATAAAACGTGTCGCACATCGGCGTATCGCCGTTGCCCACCGTGATGGCAATGGCATGGCAGGCATGCCCGGCGTTGTAGGCGCACTCGCCCACGCTGCATTCGGCGATGCGGGTGATGTTGAGCAGCTTGAACATGGCGGCCTCCTGGTAAGGCGGCGCCGCGCCTTGCGCGCGGCCCGGCCCGGGTTGGGGTAGAAGGCTCGAAATTAGCAAAGCGCAGGGGCAACGGCAATACGCAATATCGGGTATATTTCCGTCTTTGCCGCTACGCGCGGCGCAAGAGGAAGAAATGAGGAAAAACATTGCAGCCAGGCTGGTCACGCCGGCGATCATTGTGCTTGCGGCGGTTGGCTTCCTGATCGGCTCGCTGGCCCACATGGCGGGCAATTCGCCGCACGAGGCCGGCCAGCTTTCGGCGGGTGAAACCAGGCTGCTGGCGCAGCTGGCCCTCCATCCGTCCACCGGCGGACGCTACGACGTGGTGATGCCGGACTCGCTCACCGTGCCGCTGTGGTCCGGCAACCCCGGCATGCCTTACGACGCCAAGGATTTCATCGTCACCGGCTTCCGCAAGGCGGGCGAGGACATATCCGCCCTGGTGGACCGCCTCTACGCGCTCAACGCCAAATCGCTGCGGCTCCCGCTCACCCCCGGCCCCAAAGACGGCTACGTGGTGGACGACGGCACCTATGCCAAATATTTCCAGTTCGGCGGCGGCGGCTGGAAAGCCCTGATGGCCGCGCATCCGCAGGTGCGCGCCGTCGTGCGCTACTCGCGGCCTGCATACAGCGAAGCCAGCGGGCTGTTCCTGATCTACGTGCGCACCGAAAGCGCGGGCGCGGGCAGCGGGGAATTCCACCTCTACCGCGACACCGGCGGCACGCTGAAACTGCTGCACACGGAAAAGCTCTGGGTGCGCTGAGACGAACAGGGCGGCGCGTTGCCGCGTTAGGGAAAAAGGGGAAATCCATGAAAAAGAAAATCGCTTCGGCCTTGTTCATCCTGGTCTGCGGAGGGCTGGCCGTCTCCGCGCTCATGCACATGATGGGCGACGCCGAGAGCCCGGCAGACGGCCTTTCCGAATCGGAAACGCGCGTCCTCACCCAGGTCATCGCCCATCCCTACACCGATGGCGGCTATAACGTGGTGAGCCCCAGGACCGTCATCGCACCGCTGTGGGGCCACGACGCGCGCAGCACCGAGGCGCGCAAGCAATCCATCCTCGCCGTGCTCGCGCCCAGGGATCCGGCGGCCGCCAGCATGGTCGAGCGCCTCTACCAGCGCAACAACGCCTCCGTCCACCTCGCACTCAAATCGCAGCCCGACAAGGGCTACATCGTGGACGACGGCAGATACGAAGCGCTGTTTCAGCCGGATGGCGGCGGCTGGGCCAAATGGCGCACGGCCTATCCCAAGGCGCGCGAATACATCCGCTTCTCAAGGCCAGTCTACGACCCGCGCACCAGCCTCTTCATCATCTACATCGAAGGGCGCGACCCGGTGAGCGGCACCGGTGTTGTCAAACTCCTCAAGGACGACCACGGCAAGCTCATCACTATAGGCGTGGCCACGCTCTGGAAGCTGTAGAGGACGAAGCGGATACGCGCGGAAAAGGATTTCGCCTGCGAGGCCAGGCCGACCGGCTCAGGCGGCCAAAGCGGTCATGGCTGGGGGGCGGGAAGGGCGGGAGCGTGCCCTAAGCAGCCCTTTAAGATTGCTCACGCTAGGTCAGTTATTTCGGCAATAACGGACGATTTCCGTCGTTGCCCGCAATGCCCGCTTCATGTCCAATAACAGTCGATTGCGGTACGATGTCTAGCGACCGACTACTGGCCCGAAGAGAACCCGGCGAGCACCCATTTCCCCACCCGATAGCATGCGAGCGCCAAAAGCAGCATGAGACTTACTCCGATGGTTGGGGGGAAGATGGCTGCGGCTATCCAGCCAAAGTCCGGAGTGCGAACTGAGTTCATTATCATCTGTCTCTGCTCTTTGGATAACTGCTGGTCGCAGGCCATTTTCGCGCGATCTTCTTCAGCCATTTGATTGGCTATCGCGTCATACTCGTTACCCACTGGAGCGTCGAACGTTGGCTTTTGTTTATACGTCTGTGGCTTCGGCGAATTTCTTGCGCAATCTTTGAGATAGCTTCCAAGGGCTTGCTCGCGGAGATGATCCATGTGTTCAGAATATTCCCAGCTGTATGCGATCTCGCTTCTTGACGTGTACACGACAAAACCGGCCCAGGCGCACGCGGCTATCAGCCATACTCGCAAAAGACCACGTTTCCATCTAATCTGGCGCGTCATGTTGTTCCGCTATCTGTATGTTTTCCGGTTGCGACCGCGTAGATTTGGCGCGCGGCCAAACGTGTAATGTGTTATGTAGTGCGTAAGCGTGGTGGAACTGTTCGAACGCGCGCTACGATCGCACGTCGTCGACGACTTTGAGGTGTTCCTCCCCGGCGGTCGACTTAATGTATTCAGCGAGCGTAGCCCGGATGCAGTGGAGCGGAATCCGGGTTGAACCGGCAGCTTACCCCATCCCGGATTCCATTGCATTACATCCGGGCTACGCTTGCTGCCCATTCTTTCGCCTCGCGGTCCTGCTAGCCCATTCTTCCCAATAAGCGTTACATAACGAATCTAGCTCATCAATTGTGTAGCTCTTTCCGGCTTCATCTGTGACCTCGGCGGATGCTGCTCGAAAATAGAGCTCGCCACCACAATAGTCAAACCCTGGCGCCGGCTGGTTGCACACCACTTTGATCTCGCCCTCGCTAACATTGCCCTCCAATATTTCCAACTCTGGTTTAAAGATGGCATTTACGTCTCTCAACACGGCAGGTACGGACTTGAGGTCACTTGGCCAAGTTGAAAAATGTATATCTTCTACAACAGCTAGGCGGACAAAGAATCTACGAAAGAGCGGGTTGATGCGCTGTGCAAGGTACTGAACCCTGACGGCTAGGAGCAAGCCTCGCTCCTCAGTGGCAAATGATTCAATATGTCCATCGTGAAAGATGGAGAAAATGTCACGAATATTCTCTGACCCTTTGATTGTCATGGGCTGATTTTCAAGGTGGCATGGAGAGGCAGCAATTGGGACGAAGCACCCGTCCCGCATATTTCTGCATTGCTGCGGAAGGCGGACTGATTGTACTGCAATCCTGGGTTGGTAGCGTTGTGCAGCCCATTGCAGGCATTGGCGCTGGAGCGAGGCCGAGTTGCGCTGGATGGGCACACGCGCTGCGTTGCCCATCCTCGCTGGCTGCCGCGGCGGAACTATTGGGGAACGCGCGCGACGGCGGTGATTTCCACGCGCCGGTTTCTGGAGCGTCCCGCCGCGGTGCGGTTGTCGCCGACCGGGTTGGCGGAGCCTTTGCCGTCAGTGGCGATACGCCCGGCATCCACGCCCTTGCTGACGAGGTAAGCCTTCACGGCTTCGGCGCGCCTTGCGGACAGATCGCGATTCGCGGCTTCGCGGCCGCGGTTGTCGGTGTAGCCGGTGATCTTCAAGGTCGAGTCCTTGTGCGTATTGGCAAAGTTCACCACGGTATCGAGCTGAGTGTATGCCGACGATTTCAGCACTGCGGAGCCTGTGGCGAAGTTTGCGCCTTGCAGGGTGAAGGGTTTGTCGGAGAAGAGCGTCTTCCGGGCAGGCGCCGGCGCACGGGCGTGGGCAACGGCAGGCGCGCGCGCGGCAGCCTTGCGCACAGTGGACGCATTGAGGGGCGCGCCCTCACAGCCAGGGACGGCCATCGCGGGCGTCCAGTCGCTGTTGTGCCAGCACAGGCCGGTGCCGCTCCTGACGATGTTTCCGTTGGAATCCACCGCATATCCGGGCGGGCTTGAGAGCGCGAGGGGGCTGAGCATTGCAGTGAAGGCGGCGGCGAGCGGTAGGAGAGCTGTTTTTTTCATGATGGTTCCCTTTGCTTATCGTTGGTTACTGGGGCGCAGCGCGCCATCGCCGAGGGATCGGGACGCTGGCGCAAGCAGGCAGCGGCGCCCCTTGCGCATCGGTCTCCGCAGGTGCGCGAAGCGATGCCGCTTCCACTGGAATGGCGGATCTAGTCTACATCCGGGATTTGGCGGCTACAAGCGCCCCCGGGCAGCCTCCCGGCGTGGGCCAGCCCGCGCATTCCCGACTGCATTGTTGGCACCTGCATCCTGGCGTATGCTGGTGTCCGGTTTTCTCGAGTCTGTCACCGTGGAAAGGAGATCGAAATGGGTATGCTGCAGGAGTTCAAGGAATTTGCGATGCGCGGCAATGTGGTGGACATGGCGGCGGGCATTATCATCGGCAGCGCTTTCGGGAAGATAGTCAGTTCCCTGGTGGCGGATGTTTTCATGCCGCCCATAGGCTGGGTGCTAGGCAATGTGGATTTTTCCAGCCTGGTGTTTACGATCAGGGGGAAATCCGCGGGGGTGGAGGCGGTGACCATCCGCTATGGGGTGTTCATTAATACCATGGTGGATTTCATCATCGTCGCTTTTGTCGTCTTCCTGGTGGTGAAGCAGATGAACCGCCTCAAGAAGGCGGTGCAGGCCCCGCCGCCCGCGCCGGCGACCAAGGAGTGTCCCTATTGCTGCTCAGCCATTCCCGTGAAGGCGACGCGCTGTCCGCAGTGCACATCCGAGCTGGCCACGGCCTAGCCGGATGCGCTGCTTGCTGAGGCGGATGGGCTGATTTTTCGCTTCCATCCTTTGGGCGCGGCGTGGGGTCCGCAAACGCCCTGCGAGCGCTGTACGCCAAGCGTGTTTTCAGCGCTTGCGGCAGGCTTTGCGTCCGTCGCAGACGCTTCCCATATCGTCTCAATGGATATATTGATTGCAATTGTAATGATTGCAATTCATTGATTATATGCGCAAATTGTTGACACGAAATATCCGCATCGCATAGTATCGCGAACCCAATCCATTAACCTAGATCGAGGGGGAGTTTAAAAAATGAAGTCTCTGAAGTTCGTTATCGCTGCTGCCGGCCTGCTGGCCATCTCCACAACTGCTAGCGCCTTCAACACGGCGCCTTGCGCGGCTTGCCACGCAATCGACCATGATTCCGTCGGCCCCGCCTGGAAGACTGTCGCCGCCAAGTACGGTAACGCCGAAGCCCTGGCCAAGGTTTTCAAGGCTGGTTTCCCCGTGAATGAGCGCAAGGTCGCCATGTCCGAGCCCAAGTTCAAGGCCCAGGCTGCCACGATGACCGGCATGTACCAGACCTACATCAAGGGTCACGACGAAGACGCCGCCAAGGCGCTGTTTGCCGCCGTCAAGGCCGGCAAGATGTAATACCTTCTGCTTGCGCAGAAATTGAAAGGCGGCCTGCGGGCCGCCTTTTTTATTGGGGCCGCGCCCTGGTGTGGGGTTTGCGCCGCACGCCGTTTTTGAGCCTCAAACGGTGGGTATAATTTCCCCATCCAATCTGCGCGGCAGTTCCTGTGATCATGGAAACGAGGCATCAAATCATCATCGTGGGCGGGGGCGCTGCCGGCCTTGAGCTGGCCACCGCGCTCGGCAAGCGCCTGGGTAGGCGGGGGCTGGCCGATGTCACCCTGGTCGATGCCAGCCGCACCCATATCTGGAAGCCGCTGCTGCACGAGATCGCGGCGGGCACGCTGGATTCGGCGGAAGACGAGCTGGAATATCTGGCCCAAGCGCGCTGGAGCCACTTTCGCTACCGCCTGGGCCGGATGGCGGCCCTGGATCGCGAGCGGCGCGAGGTGTGCCTGGCCGCCGTGGTGAACGAGG
>DATFUZ010000098.1:0-4960 GCA_035260545.1 Gallionellaceae bacterium
CGGCCACTGCGGCAGTTGCGCGCGCTGTATAGCCATCTGCCCTACCCGCGCCATCGTCGCGCCATACGAACTGGACGCACGGCGCTGCATCTCCTACCTCACCATAGAACTGAAGGGCAGCATCCCCGTCGAATTGCGCCCGCTGCTGGGAAACCGCATCTATGGCTGCGACGACTGCCAGCTCGTCTGCCCGTGGAACCGCTTTGCACAGACATCCGTCGAGCCGGACTTCGCCGTGCGCCATCGCCTGGATGAGGCAGGCTTGGCGGAACTCTTCGCCTGGGACGAACCAACCTTCGGCGAAAGACTGGCCGGCAGCGCCATCCACCGCATCGGCCACGAACAGTGGCTGCGCAATATCGCCGTGGCGCTGGGCAATGCACCCAAAACACCGGCGACCGTCGCGGCCCTGCGCAGCCGGGTCGGCCACCCTTCCCCGCTGGTGCGCGAACACGTGGCCTGGGCCCTGGCCCGGCATGGCATGAGCTGAAGCGCCCCGCGCCAAGCGCGTCACTGTGAAGGGCATTGACATCGCGCGTCGTTCCGGTAGAATTGCGCGCTCTTCCGGGCCGTTAGCTCAGTTGGTAGAGCAGCGGACTCTTAATCCGTAGGTCGAGTGTTCGAGCCACTCACGGCCCACCAGACAGACCAAGGCCTGCGATCACGCAGGCCTTTTCTTTTTGCCGGTTTCGACCGTGCACCGCATCGCCTTCAGACCGGCCGCATTGCAAACAGTCCGCGATGGGAGTAGGATTTTTACAGTCCCCCGTCGCGCAAGGCCGCATTCCCGGCACGTACGGCGCGGGAGCAGACATGTCAGAAAAAGAGGAGGACACATCATGCTCCGCAATCCCATAGACATCTCCGGCCGAGTAAGCCCCGAGCTTTCCTCGCTCATCGAAAATCTCCTGGACCGGCTGGACAGCGACGAGTTGCTGACGCTGGGCGGTGTGCGCACTTTCATAGCAGACGACCTGCCGCGAGAGATTGACGAAAGCGAACACCTGCACCATTTCGACAATGCCGAGTCGCTGGTGGACGAACTGGATCGCCTGATAGAAGGATTCGGCGAATCGGCGCCGGCGTCGGACTTTATTCACGCCTATGCGAGCGAAGCGCTTTCGCGCGCGATAGAGGCGGCTGCCGACGATGAGAACCGGGAAAATCCGCTGACATTGGGCGAAACCCGTGAGGCGCTGACGAACGGGCTGGCGGGCCGCCTGGTCGGAAACGGCACCCTGGAAGATGACGAAGTGGAGATGCTGGCGCCGGAACTCGACGCCATGATAGAGCGCTTCGGCGCCGATGCCGTGGCGGAAGATTTCCTGCGCTATGAATGACCTACGTGCGGCATTCGGCGGCGGCGCATGCGGCTAGGCCCAGGCATCAGGCCTCAGCTACCGGCGGCCTGTTGCAAATATGCCTACCGTCCCGGCCTTTCTTTAGTACCCGCTTCCATCTTGGACTTTGGCGTGACACAATTGTCAAATTGGCGCGCATTGTATGGATGTCAACATGCCGGCCCCGTGCGTCCCGGAGCCCTTGACCTGCGGAGCGGATGGATGATCCCATAATTTGATTATGGGTACAGAAAAGGCACAGGGGATAAGGGGTGGGCTCCTTTTTTGCGTGGCGGCATAGGATGAAAGTGGTAACATCTGGCAGACTTGCAATGGCGGCAAAGCCGGCTTCGTCGCGAACGATGCCAAAGGATCAGGAGGGGGCGACGGCCTTATTTTCAATCCAAACTCTCCGGGGCTTAAATATTCACTGATGCAGCAACAACCACAACCAAGGAGCGAACGATGAGAAAAGTCATACTGGGTTTGATGTTAACCAGCTTGCTGGCCGCCTGCGCGAGCCAAAAACCCAAGGAAACCACACCGCCGCCGGAACAGAAGCCGGCCGCCACAACCAGCGAGTCGTCGAATGCCGCTCCGACCCAAGTCAACCCCCTGGATGACCCGAACAGCATTCTCGCCAAGCGCAGCACCTACTATCCGTTTGACGTCTCCGTCGTTCAGCCCGATGACCGCGCCCTGGTGGCCGCACATGCCGCCTACCTGAAGGCGCATCCCGACCAGAAGGTGCGTCTGGAAGGCAACTGCGACGAGCGCGGCAGCGCCGAATACAACCTGGGTCTCGGCCAGCGCCGTGCAGATGGCGTAGAGAAACTGCTGGTCGCCGGCGGCGCAAACCGCGACCAGATCACCGCAATCAGCAACGGCAAGGAAAAGCCCAAGGCAACCTGCCACAATGAATCTTGCTGGAAGGTGAACCGCCGCACCGACATTATCTACATCAGGTAATACGGTCGGTCCCAGCGGGGCAACCCGCCGGATGAAGAAGGCCTGCGCAGTGCGCAGGCCTTTTTTTCGCCGCGCTGCGCGCGTCCGCCGCCGCTCAGTCTCCGGCCCAGCGGTCCTGCATCAGCAATTCATTGAGCGGCCTGGCCTGGCGCCATTTCAACTGCTCCAGCATCGGGCGCTGATAGAACGCCCGTACCGGGCCCAGGCAGAGCAAGGCAATGGGCTGCGCGCCCGGCGGGCAACCGAGCAATGCGGCGAGCCGCGCAGGATCGAACAGCGATACCCAGCCCATGCCGAGGTTTTCGGCGCGTGCAGCCAGCCACAGGTTTTCGATGGCGCATGCCACCGAACACAGCGCCATCTGCTCGGGCATCGTTCGCCGGCCGAATACCGTGCCGTCGTCCGGCGCCAGCACGGCCACCAGCAACTCGGCGCAATCGCGCACCCCTTCCACCTTGAGGCGCAGGAACTCAGCCTCGCGCGCGCCTAGTGCCTGCGCCGTGAGCAGACGCTCCTCGTCCACCAGCGCGGCAATGCTCGCCCGCAGCACCTGCTCGCGCACGCGGATGAAACGCCACGGCTGCATCAGCCCCACCGATGGCGCACTGTGCGCGGCCTGCAGGACGCGCACCAGCACGTCTTGGGCAACCGCCGCGCCCGGCACGAAATGCCGCATGTCGCGCCGCGCATCGATGACGCGGTAGAGCGTCTCGCGCTCGCCTGCGGAGAATTCCTGCTGTGCCGGATTGCCGGATGAGTCCATATAGTGCTCCTGGTTTAGCACTGCGCCCGACCCGCGGCGCTCATAATTCCACCCCGGGCTGCGCCTGGATGCCGGCGCGGAAGGCGTGCTTCACATCGCGCATCTCAGTGACGGTGTCGGCATACTCGATGAGTTCCTCAGGCGCGCCGCGCCCGGTGAGCACCACGTGCTGCATTGGCGGCCGCGCCCGCAGGGCATCGAGCACGATGCGGATGTCGACATAACCCATCTTGAGCACGATGTTGATCTCGTCCAGAACGACAAGGTCCACGGCGGGGTCCGCGAGAAAGGCTGCCGCCTGCTGCCAGGCGCGGCCCGCGGCGGCGACGTCGCGGGCGCGGTCCTGCGTCTCCCAGGTGTAGCCCTCTCCCATCACGTGATAGCTCACTTCCGGAAAGCGGCGGAAGAATGTCTCCTCGCCGGTGGAGAAACTGCCCTTGATGAATTGCACCACGCCCACGCGCATGCCGTGTCCCAGCGCACGCGCGACCATGCCGAAAGCCGACGAACTCTTGCCTTTGCCGTTTCCGGTGTTCACCAGCACCACGCCGCGCCGCTCGTTGGCGCGCGCAATGCTTTCGTCCACCACTGCCTTGCGGCGCTCCATTTGCCGCTTGTGGCGGGCGTTCCTGTCCTGTTCCTCACTCATGTTTCTTCATCCTGCATTTTCCTGTCTGCACGGTAGCCGGTCAACAGGCCACACCTTACCCGATTCCGGGCGCGCTGCAAATATGCGCCGCTGACAGAAGAATTTCACCTGCCTCTTGCATTCCCGGTTTTTGCGCGTAGAATGCGCGCCATCATGAAAAACGCCTTCCACATTTATTCCGGCTACACCTGCGAGCTCAGCTCGCGGCTGCGCGACCGCGCGCGCGGAGGGATTATTGGCGTTGAAGTCGAACATGGCGGGAGAGCGACCGGTTACTGACCGGGTAGCGAATCCAGAAGACACCAAACCCTGTGCGACGCGAGTCCACAGGGTTTTTTGTTGCCTGTCGGCGGTGCGTTCAGGCATGCGGATTGTGCGCAGTCCGCATGCCTGAAGGAGCACTAGCCCGGTATGGAGCCGGAGCGGACTGTAAATCCGTTGTCCTCGCGGCCCCCATGGTTCGATTCCATGGTGCTCCACCAGTTGCGCATCGCGGCAGAAACTGCAGCGATGCGAATCTGAGCGCCGCTCGCCTGTTTGCGCGCCCCTGGGGTGCGGAGGCTGTCAGTTCGAATCTGACCGCTCGGATTTCGCTCTCGTCGTCCAAGGGGCAGGACACCTGATCTCGATTCAGGCAATGGCGGTTCGATTCCGCCCGGGAGTACCCGCTCAACGCGCAACACGCGCGAGAACCCGATGCATGCCTGCGCGGCGAAGCAGGCCAGGTTCACGGAGAAATGGCCGAGGGGTCGAAGGCACTCTTTTGCCAAAGGAACGGCCTGTACACGCCGGTTCGACGGCTCGAATCCGTCTTTCTCCGCCACATATGCGCCGCCGCGCACACGCGCCCCGCAATGCCGGCGCGCTCAGGGGACACAGGCTAGTAGCGGGTTATCCAGATCGGTACCGGCAAGGGGCCCACGACGTCAAAGCCGTTCTGGAAGTTGGGCCGCACCAGTTTTTTTTCCACGGTGTCGATCAGGCAGTCCTTGGGAAACACATAATCGACCTCGATCTTCTTGAACTTGCGAGCGTCAAATCGCGGCAGCCCTTCGCTCTTTTCCAGACTCTCCGTCCATGCGTACACGAGGAATAAATCGGGATGGTCTATCACCGGCTTCACGTAGATCCACCAGCCTATGCGCATGTAGCTCTTGTCCAGCCAGGCCGTCTTGAACCGGGGCAAAGCGGTACCGCGGTAGTTGAACGCAAAATCCAGGGCGTGCGCATCCGGCGACC
>DATFUZ010000099.1:0-2190 GCA_035260545.1 Gallionellaceae bacterium
GTGCTGGACAAGCAGGAGGGCACGCAGGCCGGCACCATGGTGGGCACGCCGGGCTATATGTCGCCGGAGCAGATCCTCGGCACATCGGTCAGCCCGCGTTCGGACATCTTCGCCGCGGGAGTGGTGCTGTACCAGTTGCTGACCTGGAAAAAGCCGTTCACCGGGGAAGGCGTCTTCACCATCCAGCAGAAGATCGTCAACGAAGCGCATGCGCTGCCGTCCACGGTAAATGCCAGTCTGCCGCAGGACCTCGACCGTATCGTCAGCAAGGCGCTCGCGAAGAAGCCGGAAGACCGCTACGCGCGTGCCTCAGACTTTGCGGAGGAGCTCAAGCGCATCCTTGAAGGGACGGGCAGCCATGCCGCGTTTTCAGGGGAGGATGTCGAAAAGACCATCGTTTCCGGAGCGGGCGCCGAAAAGACCATCGTCACGGCGAAGGGCGGGGCAGAGAAGACGATCGCCATGGTCAGCGGCCAGACGGCGGCCGCGGCCGAGCCCATTAGCGACATGGAGCGCTATCTTGCGGAGCGCGAAAAGCTGGATACCGCCTTCAAGGAGCAATTCGAGAAGTTCGTCACGGTGATGTTCACCGACCTCAAGGGTTCGACCTCCATTGCGGAGACCCAGGGCGACATGGTGAGCCGCATGTTGATCAAGGCGCAAAGCGACATCCTGCACCCTGCGATCCTGGAAAACAACGGTGTTTTCATCAAGTCGATCGGCGACGGCAGCCTCTCGTATTTCTCCAATGCGCAGGACGCCATACGCGCTGCGGCGCGCATCCAGAAGGAAATGGATGCGCTGAACATGGCCAAGAAATTCAAGTTCCCGGTGCTGATGCGCATCGGCATGCATTCCGGAAAATGCGTAGTGGAGGAGAAGGATATCTACGGCGATGTGGTGAACACCGCTTCCCGTTTTGAATCCGCCGCCGATCCGGGCGGCATTCTGATGTCCGAAGATACCTATAACGCCCTTTCCGACAAGACGGAGATCTACTCCCGCTTCGTGAAGCAAGTGACGCTCAAGGGGAAATCCGAACCCTTCAATGCCTACAAGGTGTTCTGGAATCCGCTGGAGGTCGAGCTGGACAAGCAGGGGGCCGTGCCTCGCCAGGAATACAACGTTCCGGTGCGCTCATCGGGCATGAAGCTGATCATCGGCGGGATCGTCCTGCTCATCATCGTGCTCGCGCTGACGCTGGGCATGCGGTATTTCGGAGCCCAGTCGGGATCCGCCAAACGCTCGATCAGCGATACCGTGAGTCCTCCGGCGGCCGAACAGCAGAGGTAATCGTCATGCAATCCGGGGACATGGTCGGCGAGCGGCGCCCTAACCGGAATTGGCAGCTTATTCTGGGCACGGTGGGGCTGATCGGCTTCCTGTTCTACGCGCTGCAGTTCAGCTATGCCTATTTTGGCGTTACGCGGCAGATCTACATAGGGTGGGCCTGTTTCGCGCTGATCGTGGTGATGCACCGGATCACGAAGACCCGCCTGCAGCCTTACCGGCTGGTATTCCTGACGCTGGCCGCCTTCCTGGCGCTGCGCTACATGCAGTGGCGCACTTTCGATTCGCTGCTGTACACCGGTCCCATGGATTTTATCGGCATGTCGCTGCTGTACCTGGCGGAGCTATATGGTTTTTTCATCTACCTGCTCGGCATGTTCATCAGCCTGTGGCCGCTGGACGGCAGGCACATTCCCCTGCCCGCGGACCCGGCGGAACTGCCGACGGTAGACATCCTCATCCCGACCTACAACGAACCGCTGGACATCGTCCGGATCACCGCCACGGCAGCGGCGCAGGTGGACTACCCCCGGGACAAGCGGAACGTCTATATTCTGGACGACGGGTCGACGCATGCCAAGCGCAATGATCCCGAGCACGGCATGGCGGCCTGGGAGCGCCACTTTGCCCTGCGCGAGATCGCGCGACAACTGGGCATAGGATACATCACGCGCGAGACCAACCAGCAGGCCAAGGCGGGCAACATCAACCATGCGCTGAATTACACCCATGGCGACCTGCTGCTGATCCTGGATTGCGATCACGTGCCGACGCGCGACATCCTGCAGAATACGGTTGGCCAGTTCATGGCCGATCCCAAGCTCTTCCTGGTGCAGACGCCGCACTTCTTCATCAACCCGACACCGGTGGAGAAGAACCTCGAGGGCAGGGCCAACCCCT
>DATFUZ010000100.1:0-35852 GCA_035260545.1 Gallionellaceae bacterium
CCTTGTCGAAGAATTCCAGTCCGCTCATTTCGGAGAAGGGCGCGGGCCCGGTGGTGCTGCCATACAGATGCTGGGCCACGGCGGGATACAGCGTGTCGTTGATGAGTGTGGATTTGCCCGAACCGGATACACCGGTCACGCAGGTGAGCAGCCCGACCGGCAGGTCCAGAGTCACGTCCTTCAGGTTATTGCCCGTCGCGCCCCTGACCTGCAGCATGCGCTCCGGGTCGGGCGCGCGGAAATCCCGCGGCGGATCGATGCGCTTGCGCCCGGTCAGATAGTCTCCGGTAAGCGAATTCTTGTTCGCGCAGATCTCTTTGGGCGTGCCCTGCGCGACGATCTCCCCGCCGTGTTCGCCGGCGCCCGGCCCCATGTCCACCACGTGGTCGGCAGCCTCGATCGCCTCCTCGTCGTGCTCCACCACGATCACGCTGTTACCCATGTCGCGCAGGCGCTTGAGCGTCTGCAGCAGGCGATCGTTGTCACGCTGGTGCAAGCCGATGGAGGGTTCGTCCAGGACGTACATCACTCCGGTAAGGCCTGATCCGATCTGCGAGGCCAGGCGGATGCGCTGGGCCTCGCCGCCGGAAAGGGTCTCGGCCGAGCGTTCCAGGGAAAGATAGTCCAGGCCGACATTGTTGAGGAAGGTGAGACGGCTGGCAATCTCGTGCACGATCTTCTCCGCGATGGCCTGCTTGTGCCCGGTGAGCGTGAGCCCGCTGAAAAATTCCAGCGCCTGGCGCAGCGGCAGCGCGCTGATCTGCTGCAGCGTGCTTTCGCCGATGCGCACATGGCGTGCCTCCTCGCGCAGGCGCGCGCCCTTGCAGTCCGGGCATACGCAGGTGTTGAGAAACTTTGACAGTTCCTCGCGCACGGTGACGGAATCCGTCTCGCCGTAGCGCCGCTCCAGGTTGTGCACGATGCCTTCGAAGGCATGGGTGCGCGTCGTAGGCTTGCCGCGCTCATTCAGGTAGCGGAAAGAAATCTCATCGTCCCCGCTGCCGAACATCAGCAGGCTCTGGATCTTTTCCGGCAGGCTTTCATACGGCCGTTCCAGGTCGAAGTCATAATGCCTGGCGAGGCTGTCCAGCATCTGGTAGTAGAACTGGTTGCGCCGGTCCCAGCCCTTGATCGCGCCGCCGCTCAGGCTGAGCTGGGGAAAGGCCACGATGCGCCGGGGATCGAAGAATTCGATGTGGCCCAGCCCGTCGCATTTCGGGCAGGCGCCCATCGGGTTGTTGAACGAGAACAGGCGCGGCTCCAGTTCCGGCAGCGAATAATTGCAGATCGGGCAGGCGAAGCGGGAAGAGAACAGGTGCTCCTTACCGGTATCCATCTCCACGGCGAGTGCGCGGCCCTCGGCATGGCGCAGCGCGGTTTCGAAGGATTCCGCCAGCCGCTGCTTGGATTCGACGTTGACCTTCAGCCGGTCGACCACGATCTCTATGGTGTGCTTCTTGTTCTTCGCCAGCTTGGGCACGGCATCGATCTCGTATACCGTGCCGTTCACGCGCACCCGCACGAAGCCCTGCGCGCGCAATTCCTCGAACAGTTCGATTTGTTCGCCTTTGCGCTCCACCACCAGCGGCGAGAGGATCATCACCCGGGTGTCGGCGGGCATCGCCAGCACGTGATCCACCATCTGCCCCACCGACTGCGCTTCGAGCAGGAGATTATGCTGCGGGCAATAGGGATCGCCCGCGCGGGCGAAGAGCAGGCGCAAATAATCGTGGATTTCGGTGACCGTGCCCACGGTCGAGCGCGGATTGTGGGAGGTCGCCTTCTGTTCGATGGCGATTGCCGGCGACAGGCCCTCGATCAGGTCCACATCCGGCTTCTCCATCAACTGCAAGAACTGCCGCGCATAGGCGGACAGCGACTCCACATAGCGCCGCTGCCCCTCGGCGTAGAGGGTATCGAAGGCGAGTGATGATTTGCCTGAACCCGAGAGGCCGGTGATCACCACCAGCTTGTTGCGCGGCAGGTCCAGGTCGATGTTTTTCAGGTTATGCGTGCGTGCGCCGCGGATGTGAATCTCTTCCATGCTGATGCCGACCGCCTTTATGTGAGCAAAGTGTGAGCAAACGACCCGCCAATATACGCCATTTTGCCGACTTTCCCAAGTCGGGGGATTACCGGGAAATCACCGTCCGGCGCGGGCTGTGATAGCATCGGCCTTCAAAGGGCACAGAAACGGGAGTGGGCGACAGATGGGGATCAAGCAATCCGGCAAGAAGCTGCTGGCGGACATTCGCCGGGCGCTGCGCTACCGGTTCAACCTCAGGGACGACCAGGCCGACCCGGCCGAAATCGACCGCATCATCCGCGACAACGTGGTGTTTAAAGGCACCAACCTGTGGGTGCTGATTCTGGCCATCCTGGTTGCGTCCATCGGCCTGAATGTCAATTCCACCGCCGTCATCATCGGCGCCATGCTTATCTCGCCGCTGATGGGCCCCATCATGGGCGTGGGCTACGGCGCGGGCATCAACGATTTCGAGCTGATCCGGCGCGGGCTGATCAATCTCGGCATCGCCGCCCTCCTCAGTATCATCACCTCTACGGTTTACTTCCTGCTCAGTCCGCTGTCGGAGGCGCAGTCCGAACTGTTCGCACGCACCACGCCGACGATCTGGGACGTGCTTATTGCGCTGTTCGGCGGCATGGCCGGCATGATCGCCGCCACGCGCAAGGAAAGGACCAACGTCGTGCCCGGCGTGGCGATTGCCACTGCCCTTATGCCGCCGCTATGCACTGCGGGCTACGGCATTGCACGCGGGTCCGCACATTACTTCTTCGGCGCGTTCTATCTTTTTTCCATCAACAGCGTCTTCATCGCCTTCGCCACCTTGCTGATGGTTTCCTACGTGCATCTGCCGCACAAGCAGTTCGTCAGCGCGGACGTGGAAAGAAAAGTGCGCCGCACCATCTTCGCCGTCGTCACCGTCACGCTGCTGCCCAGCGTCTACCTGGCCTACGGCCTGGTGACGTCGGAAACGTTCCGGGCCCGCGCCATCGAATTCGTGCGCAAGGAATACGTGTTCAACAACACCTTCGTCGCCAAGGAAGACATCTCGCCCGCCACCCGCACCATAGAAGTCTCCCTGATCGGCGACCGCCTGCCGGAGGACAGGCTCGCCGCCCTGGCGCACAAACTGCCGGAATACGGACTGGCCAAGGCCAAGCTCGTCAATCACCAGAGCGGCGTCAAGGAGCTGGACGTCGGTGCGCTGAAGACCGGCATCCTCAAGGAAATACTGGGCACCACCCAGCAGACCAGCGAAGAGAAGGACAAGCGCATCATTGAGCTGGAGACCAAGCTCGCCGCGGCCAATGCCGGCAGCGCCCAGCAGCAGGAAGCGGCCAGGGAACTGCGCGCCCAATATCCCTCCATCACCCGCGTCGCGCTTGCCGTCGCACCGGTCTGGGACGCGGACAACACCACGAAATCGCAGATCGCCCTGGTCCAGGTCACGGCAGGCAAGGCCCTCAGCGCCCAAGACCAGAAACGCATCAGGTCCTGGCTCAAGGTCAAGATGAATGTCGCCGAAGTCAGGCTGGATGTGGTGCGCCAACCGCCGCCGCGCAAGCGTTGAGACATGGCTGCAATGTAGGAGCGCCGCATTCCGGCGGAGACGTTAGAGACTAAACATGAAAACCGCACCTGCATTCCTGCTCTGGCTCGTCATGGCCGCTCCCGCCCTTGCCGCAGATGGGTCTGCGCCGCATGGCGGCGAACCGGCTCCCCATCCACCCGCCGCCAGCCAGCCCGCCACCGAGATCGTCGGCTTCGTGAGCCCCATGCAGGGCGCCGGCATCTGCATGGACGGCGCCACTCATCTCGTGCACTCGGCCGATGGCGATTTCCGTCTCAAGGCCGCCAATCCCCAAGCCGCGAAAGACCTCGCCCGGGTTGCGAGCGGAGAGGAGCGCGCGATTCTCAGCGGCCATCGCGTCTACGGCCCGGAGTGTGTATATTTCTCAGTGGAGCGCGTCATCCGCATGGTGCACGATTGAGCGCGCGGCCGCGAACGACAAGGCAGAGACATGCGCTACTTCACGCCCCAGCTTCAGTTGGCCAGCGAATTGCCGCCGCAAGCTGCGCCGGCCGATAAATTCGGCGGGCTGCCATGGGGCTTGGCCGCAGGTGACTGGCCTGTGTGCCGTCAATGCGGCGCGCCGCTCACCCCCATCGCCCAGTTCGTTCACGATGTCGCGCGGCTCGACCTCGGCCGCCCGGGACGCATGCTCAGCATTTTTCAGTGCAGCCATCACTGGGATGTTGGCTGTGAGGCCGGGCTACACGGAAGCGGCGCCAATGCCTGCTTCGTTACGGAGCCGGAGGATCTTCTGCCCCGCCTTGCGGCCGTGCCCCGGGACCCGCCCCGGTTGGAGCGCGAAGCGCGCGTGACCGCCTGGATCGCGCATGAGGATGGCATCAGGCGGGAGGACGCCCAGCGCTTCCTCTCTTCCGAGGGGCTGGCTCAAGTTTCCGAATACGCATGTGAACACATCAGCCCCGAGACGCGGCTGGGCGGCGCGCCTTACTGGGTGCGCGGGCCGGACGAGGAACTGGCCGACGGCTGGCGCTTCGTCGGCCAGATCATGGACTATTACGAATTCCGGCGGCCGCCTGCACTCGAGCCCGGCGAATTCTGGACCGAAGACCGCGAGGCAGAGGAGGTGTACGTCTGCGACGGGCCGAACTTCGAAAGTGGCATCGGGTATCTTTTCCTGCGCGAAACCGGCGGCACGCCGGAAGGCTGGTTTTCCTGGCAGAGTTGACGCTGGCCACGCCGGCGAACTGATTGCCCAGACACCGCGTTCCCGCATAGAATTCCCGGTTCACGCACCGGGTGTTGCGCATCAACTTCCCAGCATATGCAACTTGAATACATAATCCAGATCCAGCCAGGCAAACCATGACACCGAAACTCATCAAGACCGCACTGCTGCTCAGCATCCTCGCCGCGCTCGCCGGCTGCGACGAACACGTGGACTACAAGGATGACGGCCTTAACTTCGACGTGGACAAGGACCTGCAGTCCGCCCTGCAGCAAAAGCGCATGCCGCTGCTCGCCGTGCGACTCGGCTGCAACGCCTGCCACGCCATAGACCGCAAGCTGGTAGGCCCCGCCTGGGAGGACGTCGGCAAGCGCTATGCCAACGCCACGACCTACGAATACAAGGGCAAGACCTATCCCGTTATCGAAGGCCTGGTGCAGAAAGTCTCCCATGGCGGCACCGGTAACTGGGGCGTGGAGAGCATGCCCGCGCTCGATCCGAGCGGCGGCAAGCATGACCAGATCGCAAAACTGGTGGGCTTTATCCTCAAACTGGGCAAGCAATAGCCGCGTGCGCGCATGCCTTGCGCCCCCAAACGGAGCGGCGTAGGATGCAGCCATCCGGGCGCCGCGCCATGGCGGGCAAGCGAACGCATTCGGGAGCGAACAGGCCGGGAATGAACCAGCCAGCAATGAACAGGAGAGACAGGTGATAGCCGCACAGTACTCGGAGTTGGTCGACGCTGCTCAACAGGCGAATGCGCTGGACGCCTATGCAACAGACCTGATGCACGCCCTTTCGATCTATGCACTGCCTGCGCCGCTGGCCCATACCGGCCTCAGGTTTTCTTATTCGGCGCCGGAGCAGCAGCTTGCCGTGCGTGCGCACGGCAAGCTGCTGCATTCGCGCTATGAGCACGTCTGGCTCACCGACAAGACCTCCAGGCCCAGGCTGGGCGGCCGCCTCCAGTTCCATCTGGAGGCGCGCCAAGGCGACAACTCGCAGGTGATCTATGAAATCCTGTTCGATGCCCTGGGCAATGCGCGGATAGACCACAGCCATTTTTTCGGCAATAGCATCCGCAAGGAAGACCCCGAGTTGCGCGAAGCGTTGCGGCGAATTTCGCTCGCCATCATCAACGCCATCCATGACAGCATGGACCGGGTGGACGGCACGGTAGACGCCTAGCCGGCCGCCGGTTCGCCCGGCCCCTTGCACCGGGCAAGGCTGCCGCGTAAGATTAATTCGGCAGAAATAATTGCGTATGTGAAACGCATAGGGTGCGGCGGCGCATCATCCACCCCGCCCTGTCCGGCATCCGCCGCGCAAACCACAGGAGAGCGATCATGTTGGCCGCTTACGGTGTACTCATCGGCGACTTCGTCAGTTCCGGCGAACACCAAGGGCAGTGGCTGCACGCCATACTCAACCTCAACGTCAACGGCGTGCCCTACGAGTGCGCGGTGGACGTGAACGAACCCACCCTCGGCTTTCAATACCGCATCTTCGACAAGATGAATGCCAGCCTGTTCCAGATCATCTCCAGCCTGCCGGACGGCTACCATCCGCTGGACCGCAGCGCGCATTCCGGCGCCATGGACTACGCACGCAATCCCATTCTCACCACCAAGCTCGGCTGCCTTGCCCTCCTCATCACCGTGCTCAACGGAATTTTCAAAACCAAGGATCAGGAGTGGATCGCTGTCACCGGCACCGAGGCTGGCGACGCCCTCATCAACATGGTGCAGGGCTCGAAAAAGGTCTACGTCTTCGGCGCGCCCTATGCCGACGGAAACGGCATGCACGACGTACACTGCAACCAGGGCGACCCGCTGGACAGCCAGTGGGCAAAGGATAACGGCATCTGGCAGGACGGTTGCGTCTTCGTCCAGAAGCAGGACGGCACCTACTCCGCCTACCTTGGCATGTTCCTCAACCAGACCCTGCACACCGACGACAACGGCAACCCCGCATGAAGCCGGCCCGGCTGCGCAGGAGGGAGGGCAGGGCAATCAGCGCGCGGTAGCCCGCGCCTGCGCCTGCAGGCGCCACGCCGCCGGCGGGGCGCCCAACTCGCGCTTGAACGCCTTGTTGAATGCAGACTCCGACTCGTAGCCCACCTTGGCGGCGACTTGAGCGATGCTCATGGAAGTATGCAGCAGCATGTCCTGCGCTTGCGTCAACCTATGCCGCGTCAGGTAACCGATGGGCGAGAGTCCCAGCTTGTCCTTGAAGCGCGCGGCGAACACCGCACGCGACAAGCCCGCATGACCCGCTAGCGCTTCCACCGTCCAGGGAAAATCGGTGCGGGTGTGGATCATGCGTATTGCCGCCCCCAGCTTTTCGTCGGAGAGCGCGCCCAGCCATCCCGTTTCCCGCGCGCTCCCGTTGAGCAGGCAGGCACGCAGCGTCTGGATGAAGAATATATCCGCCAGGCGGTCCAGCATCGCAAGCGAACCGGGCGACGGCTGCACCACCTCGTTCTCCAGCAAGCGCATGGTCGATTCCAGCGCCGACAATTCCTGCTCGCTCACCCTGAAATGCACCAGTTGCGGCAGCAGATCGAGCACCAGCGGATAGCCTTCATCGGCGAAAATGAAGCAGCCGCCGATCACCGTCGTCCGCGCCCCATCGCCTCCCCACCGCAGCGTGCGTCCCTCGATATGGTTCATCGCATCCTCGAAGGCATCGGCGCTGCCATCCGGGGAATCGCGCAGACGGTAGGCGTCGCCCCGGGGCAGCAGATAGCAGGATCCGCGCTCCAGCCGCACCGGCGGCGCGCCATCCTTGAGGTCCACATGGCAGCAGCCCTCGGTGACGATGCCGAACTTGGTATGGAGATACGCAAACAGGTTCAGACCCCATGGTGCGTAGCCTTCCACGCGGGTATACACCGCCTGGCGCACGCTGAATCGCGGCAGCAGACCATCCAACGCATCCATACCAGCCTTTCGCACAAAAGTTCAAGACGCACGGACATGGCGATGCACTTTCGCCATTCCTATACTCCCCGCTCGCCCTCACAGGCAAACCACAATGAAGGAGAATTTACCATGGAACTTGGATTGAAAGGCAAGCGGGTACTGATAAGCGGCGGCACGCGCGGCATAGGACGCGCCATTGCCGATACTCTGGCGAAGGAGGGCGCGAGCATCGCCCTCTGTGCGCGCAATGCGCAGCAGGTGGAAGAGACGCTGGCGCAGTTTCGCGCCCGGGGTGCGACCGCCCTGGGCGAAGCGCTGGACATCGCGGACCGCGATGCGCTCAAGGCATGGATAGCCCGTGCGGCGGACGAACTGGGCGGCATAGACATTGTCGTCGCCAATCCCAGCGCATTCGGCATCGGCGCCACCGAGGCCGATTGGCAGGGCGGCTATGCGGTGGATCTGATGGGCAGCGTGCATACGCTTGAAGCAGCCATGCCTCACCTCGAGAAGGCTGCCGCGACATCCGGCGATGCCGCCGCGCTGATCGTCACCTCGGCCCTCGTGGCGGAAGCGGATGCCGAAAGCGCCTATGGCGCCTACAAGGCCGCGCTCGTTCACTATGCAAAGGGCGCCTCGCGCCGCCTTGCGCCGAAGAAGGTGCGAGTCAACGCCATCTCTCCGGGCACCATCTATTTCGAGGATGGATTCTGGGGCAATGCCAGGCGGCACATGCCTGCGGTCTACGACACCTTCCTTAAGCGCAACCCTATGGGTCGCATGGGTACCGGTGCGGAGGTTGCCGGCATGGCCGCCTTCCTGTGCTCGCCCGCCGCCTCTTTCATCACCGGCGCCAACATCATGGTGGATGGCGGCTTCACCAGCCGCGTAAATTACTGAGCCGGTAGCCATACCGGGCACGCGCAGCCAGGCTGCCGTGCCTTCCTTCCCGGCTTGAAGATTCACTTCTCGCCGCCATATACAGCTTTATATCACCGCGCATGCAATATTTTCGCGCGCCCAACGTCTTAATAGGCATGGAAACCGCATTGACTCAAAGCACGGGCCTGGCTAACGCCGACATGGCCGACGAGGAAGAGCGCATCGCCGAAACCGTCCGGCGCGAGCGCGGGCGCCTGAAAAATTTTATCCGCCAGCGCGTGCCCGACCCCGCGGAGGCCGAAGACATACTGCAGGACGTCTTCTACGAATTTGTCGAAGCCTATCGCCTGCCCGAGTCCATCGAACAAGCGGGCGCGTGGCTCTACCGTGTCGCGCGCAACCGGATTATCGACCGCTTCCGCAAGAAAAAGGAAACGCCGCTGGCGGACCTTCCCGGCGGTCACGACGAGCAGCACTGGCTGGAAGAAATCCTGCCATCGGCCGAAGATGGCCCCGACGCCGCCCTGAGCCGCGCCCGCCTCATCGAAGCCCTCGAGGCGGCGCTGGGCGAACTCCCCACGCAGCAGCGCGAGGTCTTCATCGCCCATGAAATCGAGGGCAAAAGTTTCCAGCAAATGGCTGAGGAAAGCGGCGCTCCAGCCGGAACCTTGCTGGCCCGCAAACGCCAGGCCGTACGCCGCCTCAAGGCCCGGCTGCAAACCCACTACAACGAACTGCAAGACTGAAGGAGAACCACCATGCACGGCAACTGCAAACACCACCGCTGCCCCGGCAGATTCTGGAAGATCGGCATCCTCGTCGTCGCCGGCATCCTCGTCGTCGGCTACATCGTCATGCTCCTGTGGAACTGGCTCATGCCCGCCCTCTTCAGCGGCGCCCACGGGATCGGCTACCTCCAGGCGCTCGGCCTGCTCGTCTTGAGCCGCATCCTCTTCGGCGGCCTGCGTCACCACGGCTGCCACGGCCGTTGGCGCCACCACCACCGCTGCCACGGCCTCAGCGAAGAAGAACGCGCAAAGCTCAAGGCGGCCGGCTGCTGCGGCGGCAAGGGCGCCGAATCATCCGGGCCCGCGGCCGAGCAACAAAAGGACGACTAGGCGCGCTGTTACTAACCCTCGGCCATTCCCTTTTCCTCCCCTTTAGGGGAATGGCCAGCCTCCGTTGCCCGGGCCCAGCGCCCGGGTTTTTTTTCCGGCGGGAATGTTTGCCGCGCGCGCGCCCGTGCATCACCCGCCATGGCTGAACTCCGGATAGATCAGCATGCCCCCGTCGACCGCGACGCTGGTTCCCGTGATGTAGCTGGCGAGATCGCTGGCGAGGAATGCCGCGACTCTGCCGATTTCGTCGGGCACGCCGGGCCGATTCATGGCGATCTTCTGGTCGAGGTCGCGCAGGCTGTCCGGATTGCTCCACACGTCCTTGTTGATGGGCGTGGTGATGGCGCCCGGCGCGATGGCCAGCACGCGCACGCCCTTGGCGGCCACTTCCTGCGCCACGGTTTTGGTGAACATCGAAAGCGCGGCCTTCGCGGCCGTGTAGGCACTGTAGCCTGCCCAGGGAATGAATTCATGCACCGATGTGACCTGCATGATGACGCCGCGCTGCTGCGGAAGCATGCGTTTGAGCGCCTCCTGCGTGCAGTAATAGGGCCCCTTCAGATCCACATCGATGACGGCCTGCCAACGGTCCCGTTCGCTGTCCACACAGTCCTGGCGCGGGCCGTCTATGCCCGCATTGTTTACCAGGATGTCGAGTCCGCCCAAGTCCTGGTCGACCGCGGCGAAGATGCCGGCGACCTGTTTCGGCTGGCTCACGTCGCCATAGACGGCGATTGCATCGACGCCCTTTTGCCGGATCTGCCGGACCACGGCTTCCGCGCTTGCGTGATCGTTCAGCGCATGGACTGCGACATGCGCACCCGCTGCGGCCAGGTTGAGCGCGATCGCCTGGCCAAGGCCGGAGTTGGCGCCCGTGACCAGTGCGCGCCGGCCGGACAAATCGATGGCAATCATGGTGACGCTCCTTCGGTAATCGCGATCGTGAAATCTGTGCCCTGCCACGCATCGCGCGCGGGCCAGTAGAACGTGAAGTCCAGCGTATCGCCCGCCGCCCATGCCGCCGCCGGCAGCCGCGCGACATGACCCAGCCCCCAATCCTCCGAGGCCGTGTCAGTCTTGTCCTGCCAGCCGTTGCGCCCCCAGTGCACGATGGCGGGCTCCGGCAGCAGCAGGCGCAACTCCAGGCCTGCCGGCAGCTTGCGCAACGGCACACGCGGCTGCCACAGCGCATAGCCCAGTTTCGGGGCGCGGCCGCCATAGCGTGCAAAAGCGCGTGCCGGGCGATCCACGGGCGAGCCGGCTGCGACGCTCGCCGCGAGCTTGACGAATTCCGCATGCGCCCACACCAGCGGCATGGCCGATCCGCTGGGCTTGCCCGGATAAAGCCCGTGCGCCGGAATGGCGGCGCTATCCCAGATCTGTTCGGGCAGGAGTCCACCCTTGCCGCCCATGCGCGCCATGGCCTGCAGATAGGCATTCCCGTCCTCGCCCGCGAGCACGGCCACGTGGCCGCGCTCACCCGTCAGCAGCGGCCAGCCGCGCCCCCGCCCCGTGCCATCGAACGGCGTGCCGTCGGCATGTTCGCCGTACCCGTCGCCGTTGTAGCGATGCCATACCGGCCCGCTTGGCGTATCGGTCCTGAGCAGGGCGTCAACCGCCTTGATGCTCGCCGCCATGTGCGGGTCGTCAACCGCCCGCAGGCCGAAACGCGCGAGCTGGAAGCAATCCACGGCGAGCTGTTCATCCGCCGCAAGCCCGGGATCGTGCGCGCGGTTCTTGACCAGCAGGTGTTCCACCTTCGTGCCGTCGTGCGTCAGCACATCCTGGGGGGTGATGCGCATGTAATAGCCCGGCACGCCTAACCGTTGCGCCAGCGCCGTGTCGGCGGCCCATGTCCATTCATCGAGGCGGCTGTTCCACGCGTCGGCCAGCATCAGCGCGCATTCCGCCTCGCGCCCGTCGAGGAAGCGGCTGCCCTCCACGAGCGCAGCGATGATCACGGCCACGGTGAACGTATTGACTCCCGCATCTTCTTCCCAGCGGTCCTCCGACGTCACCGGCCCCTCGCGGGCGATGAAGCCGAGCGCGCGCCGCACCATGTCTTCGACGCGCACCTCGCCCAGTACGCCGCGCTCGGCCAGGGCGCCCGCAAGCAATACGGGAAATGCCGTCTCATCCAGCTGGATGCCCTGCCAGAACGGCTTGCCGCCCAGCCACTGGTTTTGCAGCCAATGGCCATTCTGCTGCTGCGTCGCGATCAGGTACACGAGGATGCGCTGGGCATCGGCAACGCACCCGAGCGCAAGCAGAGCGCCGGCGGATTCCACCAGATCGCGCGCCCACACGAGGTGGTAGCCGCCGCGGCTGGTGCTGGCTTCGCCCCAGGGCACCGACAAACTGGCGACGAATGCACCGGGAAAAGTATGATCCTCATGACACTTGATGACGACGGCCGAACGCCGCAGCAGCGTGAGCATCCCGGCATCCGCCGCAGGCGGCAGATCCAGCGCATCGACCCATTGCTTCCAGCCTGCGCAGTATGCGGCCCAGCGCGATGCGAAGCCCGCGGCGAGCGATTCCAGCGCCAGCGTGGCGGCGGCTTCGCGGCTGCTGGAAAGCCCCAGCGCCAGCGTGCCCCGCGCGGGAAGCTGCGCGGTCAGCGCCACTTGCCCGGGCGGCGTGGCCGCATAATGCCAAGTCATCGTTCCGTTGCGGTGAAAATCCTGCCAGCCGTCGCTGGCGCCCACCATGCCGACCGAACGCTGCAGCAGGGCGGGGCTGCCGTTTTCATCGACTGCGGCGAGCGCCATTCCGAAAGGCCCCTGTGCAGCCCACAGCACCGGCCGCCCCTCCCATGCGTCGGCCCACGCCAGATTGTTTGTCGCATCCTCTCCGATGCGCGGCGCCGCCAGCACATAAAGCTGCAGCGCGGCATCGCCCCGCAGATCAAAATCAACCAGCAGCACATCGCGCTCCGGATCGGCGCATATCTTCAGCGTGAGCGTGAAGCGATCGTGGTGGTGGGCCACCGTAATCGCGGGCAGCGCCCCTTCATGCCAGGTCACCGCGTCCGTTCCGAGCCGCCTCGCCTCCACCCAGAAGCCGTTGCCGTCCGCGACGATAAACCCCATGTCCTTGAGCTGCGGGATGTCGGGGCGCGGATAGTACACCTCGGTAACGATTCCCTCCGCCACGGTGAACCACAACCGCGAGGTGCCAAGCGCCGTGCCGACGGCATCCTTGGAAGCCGGCGCCCACGTCGCCGCGACGGCGGCGGCCGCCGGCGCGACCCCTTGCGGTGTTGTTGGTTGCACGTTCAACTCCTTGCTGTTGGGTAGTCGCCGGTGCGGGGCTGCGCCGCGGAGCGACGGCCGGGTTTCTCAGGCATTGCGCGTTAGTGGAAATGTCGGAGGCCTAATCCGAATCACACGCCTGAGTCGAGATGACAAAGCATACGGGTTTATCGTGGGCGGTTAAATACCGCAATTCCGGTATCCGCCCGGCAACAAGATAAAAGCAGGCGCCGGAATTGAAAATTCGGCGTCACGCGATGCAACTGTAGGTTCATCCCGGATTCGCGCATCGGGAAATGGAGCGGCGCATCATCCGGGTCCGCACCCGGCATTTCGTTATCCAGGGAAATTTGCAGCTTCGGGTGTTCGGCGGGCTATCAGCTAAATTGGTCGGAGTCCATTTTCCGGTGCAGGGCCGCTGTTCGGCCACAGCAGACTATTCAGGTCGTCCTAATTTAATGCCGTTTTACAGACCAGAGCAGACGTGATGGAGTGTTGGTTGCGTCCGTTTTTTCTGCCAGTTACTATACGGCGGGAAATTTTGTACCCAATGGAAGATCAATAAGAATATGCGCGTCGCATACGACTGTGCGGTTATTACTAATCGGACAAACCTGTCCGTATAACAATTGTTAGCGTTTTTACATTCAGGCTATGTCACTGTCTTTTCCTCAAGTTTTGTACAAGTATCGCTCAGTCAATGAGCTTAGCTTGCATGCACTTGCCAGCGGATCTGTTTGGTACCCCAAACCAGGCGCGTTGAATGATCCCAACGACGTAGCTGCCCGCTGGGATAAAAATTTCACCGCAAAGGAAATTCTCGAAGACTACGTAATGAAGCGCGAGAGCGGTAGCCCCGTAAATGGCATTGCCTCGTATGTTCAGAACCTCTTAGATAAAGGCCAAAGCCACGAAGCCGTCCTAAAGCACATCGACAAGTTGTTTATGCCGGTAGATAAGAAGACTCAGCGTGAATTGCTCCAAGACCTTCTTTATTACAACGAAGTCATGTTTTCCGATTTCGGTGTTCTTAGCCTGTCGGAATCACCCGACAATCATTTGATGTGGGCGCATTATGCTGACTCCCATAAAGGCTTCTGCCTAGGTTTCGAGAATCACGAAACAAATATCATCGGGCAATACGGTCATCCGGTTGACTATGTTGAGAAGATGCCGAAGCCAACTATTCAGTCCTTTGCGATGGATGCGGGTGGTGAAGTCATTCACTTGGTCGCCTACACGAAGTCCCGAGATTGGGCATACGAAAAGGAATGGCGAGTCCTTAAACAGGAGGGGAATCGCCTTTATCCCTACCCAGGTCGCCTTGTGGAGGTGATTTTGGGTGTAAATATGGCTGCTGAAGCCGAGGTCAAGATTCGTGAGGCGGTCCTGAAGAGCGAGTACCGCCCGATCTTCAAGCGAATTAAAAAGAAAGAAAATGCATTCGATCTATCGCTCGAAGACTGCTAACCATGCAGTCGAGGGGACCTGCTCGAAAAGCTGTGCAGGCCGGTGAATTCAAACGTTAGCCTTTATGCATCGCGGACGACTTCAATCCCAAGGTGGCCCTGTCAATGATTCCGAACCGTGGCACCAGCAAAAGCCCCTTACCCGAAACAAAGGGGTATTTCTCTCTCATCGATTGGAGGCCATGCCAACCAAGACTGAGAAGAAACTACGCTCCGTTGCATTCAACAACGCCAGAGCGTTTATGAACGCTGCATACAAGAAGGGTGGGGTTGGCGTTACATCCAAGACGTACATGGTAAAGGACGATCCACATCGTCGGGTCGATATCGAAGTGCGAAAGGGACTTGCATTTAAATGAATGGCTTTCTTTACGAGAAGTTTCTCGAAGATAGGCGTGTGTACCTTGCGGCGCGTGCCTTTTGGTTTAGGCAAGCGAGGCGGATATTTCCTGACAGGGAAATCTTGCCTCCCTATCTTTCAGAAAGGTTCGCGAATGGTGAACTGTTCTTTGATGGAAATCCGATCTTCAATGTCATCAACCAGCGGACCAATAGGGCAGCGCGAATCGTTCAAGAATCGCCTATTCATTTTGACAAGTTCTACTCAAGCTGGGAGCAAGAAACTGAACTTGGATTGAACTCGAATGGACGCCCAGTCAAAATTGCTGAAAAGGTCATTGTGCTCACCCTGACTTCCGAGACCTTGGAAAAATCTACCAATGAGCTCCGAATATGGCTCCAGGGCTAACCCATCAGTCAGGTTCGCCCTTCTGGCTGGGGCTGCGCAAAAGCGTAACCCCTTCCTACATGTTGATGTCTGCTATGGTTCGCTAAGCTGCCAGATTGCGATGCATGATGAATAGGCTGCTATGGCCGACAAGCAGCTACTTCGTCTATCGTTCGTCCAGCCCTGTTGCTGCCTCCGTGAACTCTTTCCGGAAGGTCAGCGCTGCTGGCGTGATAGAGGTTTATCCGCCCAGCTCAGGCAGCGCCGATTCGGCGATGGGTCCGCGGAGCTGGGCGCGCCAGAGGCTGCCCTGGTAAGCTGCTCCATCCGCCTGGTGTTTCCGGGCCAGGGTGTGCGAGGTCGGCCTTGAGATGGTGCACGCTGTGGAGGTTGAGATGCAGCGGCGGGCGCACGGGCCAGTGGGCAAGGCAAGAGGGCGGGCGTCGCGCGCGTCGCCGTTACCACTGGCCTCCGGTGCGACCGACGGTGGCGCTCACGCCCGGGTGGCGACGACCTCGAGGTATTCGGCCTGGACGGCGGTTGCGCCATTGCGGGCCAAATTGTGCTCGCTCCAGAGGCCTTCCAGGTCCTGGTGCAGTCTGGCCTGCGCGGTTTCGTCCAGTGACGCGAACGCGCGATTGGTCGGGCCGTAGTAGGTGCGGAAGAAGCTGACCACGTCGGTCGGCGGAAACGGGTATTCGAGCGGGTAGAGTTTACGCGTGAGCTGCAGTTTGGCGATGCCGCCGTTGAAGCGGTCCCGCACGATGTCTTCGTTCCCCCATAGCACGGGCGAGGGCATCATGGGCGGGGGCGGCACGTGTTTGCCCTGGATCTTGAACATCTTCCCGACGAATCCATCGGCGGTCCAGTTGCCCATGACGATGCGGCCGCCCGGGCGGCAGACGCGCGCTAACTCCGCCGCGACTCTTTCCGGCCGGGGTGCGAACATGGCGCCGATGAGGCTGACGACCACGTCGAACGTTGCGTCTCCATAGGGCAGTTGCTCGGCATCGCCCTCGTCGAAGTTAATGTCCAAGCCCTCGCGCCGGGCGCGAGCGCGGCCCTGTTCGACCAGGTTGGTGGCGATGTCTATGCCGGTGACGCGGGCGCCTGCACGCGCCGCCGGAATGCTGATCTGCCCTGCACCGCAGGCCACATCCAGCACCGCGTCGCCCGGCTTGATGTCCAGGTTGCGCAGGAATGCCATCGCGCCGGCGTCGAGATACTGCGCAAAGTGCCCATAGTCGCCAGACATCCAGATCGCTTTGAGGCGAGTCTTGAGCGTTTCCATTTCAGGGGTGACTATCATTTTGCCTCCATGCTTCCTGGGTTGAATTCAAAAGCCGATTCCTCGCAGGCGTTGGCGTGATGCTTCATACGGCGGCCGCCGTCTCAAGGTGGGTGCGGTGCGCGGTGCGCGGTGCGGCTCACATTCCTATCAGTTGGGCATGCAGGCCGCGATCGTCAAAGTTGTGCAGCAGGCTGCTCGCCTCGGCGGCCGCCGCGTCGTAGGTCACCACCATGAGATGGTTGTGTCCCGGCGAGCGGCTGAATGAAACGACGCTGCGTTCGCTGCGCATTCCCCGCTCGAGGTCGCGGAACGTTTCCTCGTCGACGTTTTCCTCGATATGCACTACGATTGTGTTCAGGGCTGTGTTCATGATGCCTCCTGTTCATGCCGTCGGGCCAGCATCGCGCTGGGGCGGCTGGCCGGAAGGGCGAAAATGGCCGGTCGGACAGGTATCAAGTTAGCAATCCGCGGAGTGCGCGTCCATGACTGAAACGCAAGCAATTTTGCCTGAAACGCAAGGTGCGGCTTCCGTCGATCTGCTGTCCGACGTGCTGAGCGCCATGCACTTGTCCGGTGTCGTGCTGTTCCGCACGGAGTTTCGCGAGCCATGGGGCTTGGCTGCGCCCGATTCCCGCCAGATGGCGAGCATGCTGCCGTTCCGCACCGAGCACATCATTCCGTTCCACATCGTTGCCGAGGGCGCGTGCTGGCTGGAACTCGAAGGGCATGAGCGGGTCTGGCTCAAGGAGGGGGATGCGGTCTTGCTGCCCTATGGCGATAGCCATGGCCTGTGCGGACGTCTGCGGGGCGCGAAGCTGCCGGCGGCGCAATTGCTGCCGCCGCTGCCCTGGCCTGATGGCCTCGTGGTGGAGCATGGCGGCGCGGGTGAGCGAACGCAGATCATTTGCGGTTTCCTGCAGTGCGACGAGTTGCTATTCCACCCCATGCTGCGCAACCTGCCGCCTCTGATGCATGTCCGCTCCGAGGGCCTGGCCAGCGGGGGCTGGCTGGCCCATACCATCCGCCATACGGCTTTCGAGGCGCGCCAGACCCATCCCGGAAGCCGGGCCATGCTGCCTCGCCTCACCGAGCTGATGTTCGTGGAAATTCTGCGTAATTTCATGCAGTCGTTGCCCGCCACCGAGGTCGGCTGGTTTGCGGCGGCAAATGATGCGGTGGTTGGCGCGGCGCTCAAGTGCATGCACATGAAGCTCATGGACGACTGGAGCGTGGAAAAACTAGCGGCGCAGAGCGGGGTGTCGCGGACCGCGCTGACGGCGCGCTTCAAACACCTGCTCGACATGACGCCAATGCACTACCTGACCGGCTGGCGATTGCAGCTTGCGGCCCAGCGCATGAAGACAGCCGATCTTCCCGTCAAATGCATTGCCGACGAAGCGGGCTACGTGTCAGAGGCGGCATTCAGCCGGGCGTTCAAAAGGCATTTTGGCCTTCCTCCGGCAGCCTGGCGGCGCCAGCAAACGCCGGGGCGCGCCGGCGGCTAGGCCGCGTTTTGTTCATGGGCCGTTTGGCAGGGGCATAAACATTCGTTCGCGCGGCGCATCGCCGCCTTTGCCTTGGGTGTCGCGCCCGCGATCTCGGGCTGTGTAGCGGCTGCCTTCGTGCGGGGCTATTCCTGCAGCCGCGGCAAGCTGATGTGGATGCAGTGCAGCGCGATGTGGAGCGCGTCGGCGTGGTAGCTGATGTCCAGGTTGCCTTGCCCGGCCTTGTCGGGGTTGGGCAGGTCGGTCTTGCCCGTTTCGTCGAAGAGGAATCTGTGCAGGAGCAGGTTCTTGGCGGGGTCGTCGCGGTGAACGAGGCAGCAACTGATGGCTCCCGCTAGCACGGCGTCTTCTCGCGAGAGGGCGTAAAAGCGGAATCTCAGGGTGCGCCCGGCGAAGCCCAGGTCGAATGCGCCGTTTTCCAGCGGGCCGGGACCGGGTTCTTCCACTGGGATGGCCTGCTCGCTGAGTTGGGTCGCGAGACTGGCGCGAAATATGACAAAAAGCCGATTGAGTTCCGCGTATCTGCTGCCCGCTTCTTTCAAGCCTTCGGTGAGTTGATTTAGCGTTCGCATATTCAGATCCTCCAAACGATGGGTGGGGGTGCCCTCGGGAGCGGTGCGCGTTTGCCGGAGGCGGTGGGTACGCTTCCCGGGTCGCTGGCGCGGGCCTGGCTGCTGCAAAAGGAAATCTAGCACCAAACTGCGATCTTTTCCATGTGCGCAAGCGCGTAAGCGCCGGTGCGATGACTGCGCACGGGAACGACGCCGGCACAAACCGTCGCCGGGAAGCGACATTGCGCGGCGCAGCCAGACCTGCTACGGTTAGGCGGGATATATTTTCGGCGGAGGTCATCTTGGGAACTGTGCATATCGGACAACGGCGCGCCGTCTTGCGGCGCGTCTTGAGCGCGGCTGTGTGCGGCGCGCTCCTCGTTTTCGCCATGCCAGGCGGCGCGGCCAATACGGGCTATGCGCAGGGGGATGGCGGCGCGCGGCATGACGGCCATCATCGCGACGACGATGGGCCTATCTATATGGGCAATGTGGCGATGGCTCCGGTTTCGCAGTATACGCTCGGTGCGACGTTCGGCAGCATCGTGGCGCTCGCGGCGGCGCCGGGGCGCGCGGGCAGGGCAGTGATCACGGCCAGCGGCCAGCTATGCACGACGCATGTGGCTGGCGCGGCGGACACAGCGTCGCTGCAGGTGACGGTGGATGGCGTATCGGCCCCGGGCGGCTCGCAGACTTTTACCATCCCCGCCGGGCAGGCCGCGGGAGATGTCTGCTCGCCGTTCAGCCTCACCGGGACTTTCGATGCGTTCAGCGAGCAGGCGCACTATATCGCGCTGCAAGGCCAGGCCAGCAGCGCCTCCGCTTACGTCTCCGGCGCGAGCCTCTCCGCCGTCCTTTACCCCTATCGTATCGGGCGCTGATGATCACGCGCCCCGTTGACGGGGTCCGGCCGTTGGGCCAGACTCGGGCCTATGGACGCATATGAAAACCAACCCGACAGGCGCAAGGTCTCGCTGCGCGGGGAGGCGCGGCTCTATCTGCTGGCTGTGGGGCTGCTTTGCGGCGGCGCTTTCACGGCCGGCGGTCTGCGCTATACCGCGGTAGTGGACCGCACGCCGCCCGATGCATTCGACTATGCATTCTGGTCCGGCATTTCCCTTGTGCTGTTGTTGCCGCTGTGGGCGGTGCTGCTCGCACCCGCGCGCTGGCCGCGCGTGGCCAGCTGGCTGCGCCGTATTTGCGCAGTGTACTTTGCATTTCCGCTGGCGATGGCGGTGAATATCGTCGTCCACAATCTCAAGGCATTGCAGCACGCGGGCCAGATGAACGAAACCTGGTTCGGGCTCGGCCTGCTGGCCACGCTGGCCCTCATCAGTGCGCAGATCATTCTGCTGCGGCCGGATTTCATGCGCTCAAGGCGCAGATGGGAGGATTATTAGAACTGCGGGTGACCGGCCAGGAGCGGCCGTCCGCTAATATAGCGTTTCGCGCCGCGCCAGCATCTCCACAAACTGGGTGATGCGCTTGCTGCGGGTCTCCGCTTTTTTCGCGGTCTGCACGCGGTACAGGATGCCGTAACGGTTCCGGCTGTCCAGCGTGCCGAAGAAGGCCTTGGCCCGCGGGTTCGCGTCCAGCGCGGCCTGGAGGTCGTCCGGCACGGAGGCCCTGCTCGCCGAATGATACGCGGCTTCCCAGCGGCCATCGCGCTTCGCGGCCTCGATTTCCCTCAGCCCGGCCGGCTTCATCTTCCCCGCCTCGGCCAGCGCCAGCGCCTTCTCCTTGTTGATCTGTGACCAGACGCTTTTCGCGGAGCGCGGGGTGAATTTCTGCAGCCAGAATTCAGCGCCGTGGGCCTGCTTCTGGCCATCTATCCAGCCATAGCACAGTGCGACTTCCAGTGCCTCGGCATAGGAGACCGTCGGCGTTGCGGATCCCTTCTTTGCGAGTCGCAGCCACACGCCGCGCGATGCGGCGTGATTTTCGTCCAGCCAGGCATGCCAGTCCTGCGTGTTTTCAAAAATCTGGGCGGGCAGCACTGGCGCCGGTTTGTCTGCTGTTTTCATGGGCGCCGCCCTCCTGTGCCGGGTCAGGAAATGAAGGCAGGGCGATATTACAATCAGTCGCTCCTGCAATTCCACCCGATTCCGCATTGCGGGCGCGCGCTTGGCCTACTGCCCGAAAAATTCCCGCACCTTGCTCATCCAGGACTTTGCGCGCGGGTTGTGGCGCTCGGCGTCGGCCTGGTTGAGGGTCTCGAATTCTCGCAGCAGTTCCTTCTGCTTTTCGGTGAGGTTTACCGGCGTCTCGATCATCACATGGCAGTGCAGGTCGCCGTGGCTGGAGCTGCGCACGCCCTTGATGCCCTTGCCGCGCAGGCGGAAGATCTTGCCGCTCTGAGTCTCCGGCGGGATCTTGATGCGCGCGGCGCCATCCAGTGTGGGAATTTCGATCTCGCCGCCCAGTGCCGCAGTGGCGAAGCTGATCGGCATTTCGCAGTGCAGGTCGTTATGGTCGCGCTCGAATACGGGATGCTGCTTGATCTGGATCACCACATAGAGGTCGCCGGGCGGCCCCCCATTGGTGCCTGCTTCGCCTTCGCCGGAAAGACGGATGCGGTCGTCCGTGTCCACGCCGGCGGGGATCTTCACCGATAGCGTCTTCTGGTGCTTCACGCGGCCCGCGCCGTGACAGGTGGGGCAGGGCGACGTGATCATCTTGCCGGTGCCGTGGCAGCGCGGGCAGGTCTGCTGGATCGAGAAGAACCCCTGCTGCATGCGCACTTGGCCGTGGCCGCCGCAGGTCGTGCAGGTGGCCGGGCTGGTGCCGGGCTTCGCGCCCGAGCCGTGGCAGGTGTCGCACTCTGCCATGGTGGGGATGCGGATCTGCGTTTCGGTGCCGCGCGCGGCCTGCTCCAGGGTGATCTCCAGGTTGTAGCGCAGGTCCGCGCCGCGGTGCACATTGCTGCGCTGGCCGCCGCTGCGCCCGCCGCCGAAAATGTCGCCGAAGATGTCAGAGAAGTCGAAGCCGCCCGCCCCGCCGCCCATGCCCCCGAATCCGCCGCCCATGCCGCCCGCCTCGAAGGCTGCATGGCCATATTGGTCATAGGCCGCCCGCTTCTGCGGATCGGAAAGCGTTTCGTAGGCTTCCTTGGCTTCCTTGAAGTGCTCCTCCGCCTTCGGGTTGTCCGGATTGCGGTCAGGGTGATGCTTCATCGCCAGCTTGCGATAAGCCTTCTTGAGATCGTCCTCCGATGCGTCGCGGTTGACGCCGAGCACTTCGTAGTAATCTTTTTTGCTCATAGGTAAAGTATCAGGGACCGGGGAGCAGGAGGCCTGTCATCGGCTGCCTGTTCCGCGATCCCGGACCCTTGCTCCTTATTTGTTGTCTTTTACTTCGGTGAACTCTGCGTCCACGACATCGCCTTCATCCTTGGCTCCGGCTTCGGCGCCCGGGGCGCTGCCACCGCCCGCTGCCTTGGCCTGCTCGGCGGCGTACATTTTTTCGCCGAGTTTCTGCGCGGCCTGCGCCAGGGCCTCGGTCTTGGCATCCATGGCGCCCTTGTCGTCGCCCTTCACGGCTTCTTCGGCGTCCTTCAGTGCGCTTTCGATGGCGCTCTTTTCAGCGTCAGAGAGTTCCTTGCCGTACTCGGTCATGGACTTCTTCGTCGAGTGGATCAGGGCGTCGAGCTGGTTGCGCGCCGTGACCAGTTCCATGGTCCTCTTGTCCTCGTCGGCGTGCGCTTCGGCGTCCTGCACCATGCGCTGGATTTCCTCTTCCGAAAGGCCGGAGCTGGCCTGGATCTTGATCTTGTTTTCGCGGCCAGTGGCCTTGTCCTTGGCGGACACGTGCAGGATGCCGTTCGCGTCGATGTCGAAGGTCACTTCGATCTGCGGCATGCCGCGCGGCGCGGGCGGGATCTCGGTGAGGTTGAACTGGCCCAGGCTCTTGTTGCCCGAGGCCATTTCACGCTCGCCCTGCAGCACGTGGATGGTCACCGCGTTCTGGTTGTCGTCGGCGGTGGAGAAGGTCTGGCTCTTCTTGGTGGGGATTGTCGTGTTCTTCGTGATGAGCTTGGTCATCACGCCGCCCAGGGTTTCAATGCCCAGGGACAGCGGAGTCACGTCCAGCAGCAGCACGTCCTTCACTTCGCCTTGCAGCACGCCGCCCTGGATGGCCGCGCCAACCGCCACGGCCTCGTCCGGGTTCACGTCCTTGCGCGGGTCCTTGCCGAAGAATTCCTTCACTTTCTCCTGCACCTTGGGCATGCGGCTCTGGCCGCCGACCAGGATTACGTCCGCGATGTCGGAGGCGGAAACGCCGGCGTCCTTCAGCGCGGTGCGGCAGGGCTCGATGGTGCGGGCGATCAGCTCTTCCACCAGGCTTTCCAATTTCGCACGCGTAATCTTCACCAGCAGGTGCTTCGGCCCGGAGGCGTCAGCGGTGACGTAGGGCAGGTTCACCTCGGTCTGCTGCGCGGAAGACAGCTCGATCTTGGCCTTCTCGGCGGCGTCCTTCAGGCGCTGCAGGGCCAGCAGGTCCTTCTTCAGGTCGATGCCGTTTTCCTTCTTGAACTCCTCGATCAGGTAGTCAATCACGCGCAGGTCGAAGTCTTCTCCCCCCAGGAAGGTGTCGCCGTTGGTGGAGAGCACCTCGAACTGGTGCTCGCCTTCGATCTCGGCGATGTCGATGATGGAGATGTCGAAGGTGCCGCCGCCGAGGTCATATACCGCGATCTTGCGGTCGCCTTCCTTCTTGTCGAGGCCAAAGGCCAGTGCGGCCGCGGTCGGCTCGTTGATGATGCGCTTCACTTCCAGGCCCGCGATGCGGCCGGCGTCTTTGGTGGCCTGGCGCTGGCTGTCGTTGAAGTAGGCCGGCACGGTGATCACCGCTTCGGTGACGGGCTCGCCCAAGTAGTCCTCGGCGGTCTTCTTCATCTTCATCAGAACCTGCGCGGAAACCTCGGGCGGCGCGATTTCCTTGTCGCGCACCTTCACCCAGGCGTCGCCGTTCTTGGCCTTGGTGATGCCGAAGGGCACCAGGCTGATGTCCTTCTGCACCATGGGCTCGTCGAAGCGGCGGCCGATCAGGCGCTTCACGCCGTAGAGGGTGTTCCTGGGGTTGGTAACGGCCTGACGCTTGGCGGGCGCGCCCACCAGAACCTCGCCGTCTTCCATGTAGGCGATGATGGAAGGCGTGGTGCGCGCGCCTTCCGCGTTTTCGATAACCTTGGGCTTGCCGCCTTCCATCACGGCTACGCACGAGTTGGTCGTGCCCAGGTCAATGCCGATAATCTTTCCCATGATGCTTCCTTTCCTCAAAAATCCTTAAAAATGCGTGAATAATGAATCTGTTGGTCTATGCCCTCTAAATGAGGGCGGGGGGGATTTTTTCAACCCCTGAAACCGGGAAGGGAGAGGAGGGAAGGGGAAGCCCGGTGTCCTGCTTCGGAGCGGCGTCCATTTGCCCTTCTTTCCTCCCCGTTTACCCTTCGCTGCCGTTAGTCTTTTGGCTTGGCGACCATCACCAGAGCCGGCCGCAGCACCCGGTCATGCAGGGTATAGCCCTTTTGCATCACGCTCACCACGGTGTTGGGCTCCTGGTCGCTTTCCACCATGCCGATCGCCTGGTGCTTGTGCGGGTCCAGCTTTTCGCCGACCGGATTGACTTCCTTGATGTTGAACTTCTCGAATACGCTGAGGAGCTGCTTTTGAGTGAGTTCCATGCCGCTCTTGAAGCTCTCCACGTTCTCGGTCTGCACGGCCAGGCCGGCCTGCAGGCTGTCCATCACCGCCAGAATCTCGCTGGAAAAGCGCTCGACGGCGAATTTCTGCGCCTTGGCGATGTCCTCCTGCGCACGGCGGCGAATGTTCTCGCCCTCGGCCTTGGCATACATCCAGGCATCATAGTGCTCTTGGGCCTTGCGCTCGGCGGTCTGCAGCATTTCCTCCGGGCTGGGCGTGCTGTCCGTCTCGCCTTGCGGGGCTTGCGCCGCCCCTGCGGGTGCGGCGTGGTTGAGCGCCTCTTCGAGCTTGGGGGTGTTTTCGTTTTCTGCCATTGCGTTCTCCAAAATACAAAGCCAAATCCACTCGTTAAGGGCGGATATGGGGCCGGAGCGGGAAGTTTCAAGAGTGGAAGGGGGAATATTTGCCTGCATGACGCAAGCGGGCTCGGTACGCGAGCGCAACAAGGCGCCCGCTCCGGGCGCCAAGCCGGTCAGAACGCGACTCGGCTGCCGTCCTGGACGTCGTTTGCGGGATGCAGGATGACGATGTCGCCCGGAATGAGGCCCCTGAGGACTTGCGCGACCTGGTCATTACGTTCGCCAATGGAGACGGCGCGCTGCCTGGCGCGCCCGTTGTGCACAGTGAAGGCGCACCAGGTCTTTTCGCAGCGGTACAGGGCGCTGGCGGGGATCTTGAGGACGTTGTCTCGGGACCAGATGATGATGTGCGCATCGACCCGGTAGCCATCACCCAGGGCTGGAGGTGGATCGACCAGGTCGAGGATGACGTTGGTGCGCTGTTCCTCAACCCCGAGCGCGGAGACCTTGGTGTAGGCGTAGGGCTCGACCAGGCGCACGCGGGCGTGCAACGGCTCGCTGCCGCCCCAATTTTCCAGGATGACGGGCATGCCGGGGCGCACCTTTACCGCTTCAGAGGAGAGCAGTTCGACCACGCCTTCCAGCTTGTTGAGGTCGCCCAGGGTGAGCAGGGCGGCGCCGGCCGCGACCACGCGTTCGCTGCGGTCCGTGATGCGCAGCACGCGCCCGGAAACGGGCGAGCGTACGCGGAACAGCGCGCCCTTGCCGCCGCGGTCGGCGATGAGCCCGGATTTGGCCAGCCGCACATCCGCGGCAGCGGACGAGGCGCGGTAGCGCGCGGCGTCCAGTTCGTCGGTGAGGGTGGTTTCGGCGGTGTGCGCCCTGTCGGCGGTCTGCTGGGACATGAAGCCTTCCTTGACCAGTTTATCGACGCGCTGGCTTTCGCGCTTGGCCTGGGCGAGGTCGGCCTGGGCGCGGTGCACCAGCTCCTCGGCGCTGTGCTGGACATCCTCGGCGGCGGCGATACGCGCCTTTTGTTCGTCGCGCTCCCGTGCCGAAAGTGGAACGGGAGCGATCAGTGCGAGCACCTGCTGCTTTTTGACTGGATCGCCTTCCCGCAGGGTGATGCGCGCAAGGTTGCCGGAGACCGGAGCGGTAATGACGAAGCGGTCATGGCAGCGCGTCTTGCCTTCTTCGTCCACCGTCACTTGCATGGAACCCTGTTCGACCCGGCCGATGTCTACGTGCAGCGGCTTCGGGCGCAGCGCGAACAGGCCAGCCGCCAGGACGATGCCAAGAATCGCGGCGTAGGCGAGTTTGCGCAGGCGTGCTTTGGTCATGAGGGGCATGTGCGGGCGGTCACTCGCGTGTTTTCAGCACGGCGATGAGATCGAGGCGCCGGATGCGGCGCGCGACGAGCAGGGCGGAGAGGATGGCGGCGACCAGGGTGGCGATGACAGGATAGATAAAGGTCATGTTCGAGAACACCAGTGGCAGCCTGTACAGTTCGCGATTGAAAACGGGCACCAGCCCTGCGCACATGCCATAGCCGATCGCGAGGCCTGCGGGCAGCGCGCATAGCGTCAGCAGCGCCTGCTCGCCCAGCAGGAGGGCCGTGACCTCGCGCTGGGTGAAACCCAGCACGCGCAGGCTTGCCAGCTCGGTGCCGCGCTCGGAAAGCGCGATGCGCACGCTATTGTATACCATGCCGCCCACGATGACGGCGGCGAACAGGATTTCAATAAGGCTGACGGATAGGAAGGACCGCTGCATGGCGTCGTTCACGCTGCGTATCGTGGCGCCGCGCACCGCCACGCCACTGACCGCGGGCATGCGCTTGAGGCGGGCATACAGGGCACCGGCGTGGTGCGGATCGACGCTGAGAAAGGCACCAGACGCGACGCTGTCCTCACCCAGCATGCGCGCGAGCGCATGCGCGTTCATGTACGCGCCGATGCCGATGTATTCATCGGAGAGGCCTGCGACCGAGATGTCGCGCACCGGGCGCGCGCCCTCCAGCACTTCCATCGTGACTTTGTCTCCCGGACGCACCCCGAGGATTTCTCCGAGCTTTTTTGTTATGAGGATGCCGTCCGACGGCAATTGCAGCACCTGCAAGTGGCTGTCGACGATCTGGCGCAACTCGCCGCCCGGCGTCAGGCCCGTCAGTTCCACCTGCTTGCTGCGGTGGCCGTACCGCAGCCGCACCGCCGCTGCGCGAAAGGGTTCTGCACGCAACACACCAGGAAGCTGGCGAAGGTCATAAATGGCGCGGGATCCGCGTGGGTCATGGAATGTGACGGTCACGTCGTCGCGCTGCACCAGGCTGAACTGGACATATACCATGTGGTCCACCGCATCGAATATGAATCGCGACACCATCATCAGTCCGACGGCCATGCCGATACCGAGTATCGAGATCAGCGCTTTCCATGGCTTGCGCGCGATGTTGCGGACGATCATGCGCGTGGACGAAGACAGCCATCGCACGGCGCCCCAGCGTTCCGTCAGGCCCCCACGGAAGCGGGCGGGCGACTCCGGGCGCATGGCTTCGGCCGGCGCCAGCGCGGCGACCCTGCGCACCGCGGAGATTGCGCCGGCGCACGCTGCCGCCACGTTGACCAGCACGGCCCAGAGGATAATGCCCGGCGTGACGACCAGGGACATCCTGGGAAAAAAGAAGTAATCCGCGTAAAGACCCGCTGTCTTGACGCCAAGGTACCAGCCGAGGAACAGGCCAGGCACCAGCCCCGCAGCCAGGGTGACCAGGGAGAACTTCAGGTAATGCGCGCCCAGCGTGCGGTGGGAGTAGCCAAACGCCTTGAGCAGTCCGATCTGTGTACGCTGCGTCACCACCAGCCGCGAGAGCACTATATATATGAGAAAAACCGCCACTCCGAGGAAGATGGCCGGAATGAAGGTGGAGGAAATTCTTATTTCGCTCAGTTCATCGCTCAGGAATCGGTTTGAGAGCTGGTCCTCGCGCCCGTACGCGATGAGCCCGCCGTACCGCCTCAGCGCCTGATTGAGCCGGGCAATAACCTCCTGTTTGTCGGCGCCGTGCGACAGGCTGAGCGATACGTCGTTGAACGCGCCCTGCATGCTGAAGGCGGAGGCGAGGGCATCGCGCCCCATCCATAGCACGCCGAAGCGGCGGTTATCCGGAAAGATCATGCCGGGACCGACTTCGTAGATGTATTCGGGCGACAGCGCGACACCGACCACGGTCAGGTCGCGCCAGCGGCCGTTGAGCACCGCGCCTATCCTGCTGCCGACATTCAGCTGGTTCGCGCGGGCGAACGCCTCGCTGATCAGCACCTCGTCAGGCTGGCCCGGCTCGATGTAGCGCCCGCTGCGCAGGAACAGATCATTCAGCATCGGCCGGGGATGTTCCGGAATTGAGATCAGGCGGCCGGATGCGGGCTCGGCCAGGCCGGGCACGTCCAGAGTCACATCTGCCACCACGCGCGTATTCACCTGCGAAACGCCCGGGAGCCGGCGTATGCTGTCGGCCAGGCTTTCCGGCGCGCGCTTGAGCGGCGCGAACACGTCGGCAAAGCGATAGCTTGAGTAGAAGTTGGTCTTTGCCGCTTCCAGCGAGACGTAGGCGCTCCGCATGGCGACCTGCACCGCCACGCCGCATGCCACCACCAGGGCAGCAGCCAGCACCTGGCCGCGCAGGTGCCAGAGGTCGCGCCACAGGATTTTGGCGGCCGGCGTCATGATCGTGGGGCGGGCCTCACCAGGAGATTTGCGAGGGCGCGAGGCGGGTCGCGTTGCGCCGCTCCTCGACGATGGTGCCGCTGCTGATGCGGATAACACGGTCGGCCATGCCGGCGATCGCCGCGTTGTGCGTGATCACAGCCGTGATGGTGCCGAGTTCGCGGTTCACCCGCTCCAGCACCTCCAGCACCAGCTTGCCCGTGGCGTAATCGAGCGCGCCGGTGGGTTCGTCGCACAGCAGCACGTCGGGGCGCTTGGCCACGGCGCGCGCAATGGCCACCCGCTGCTGCTCCCCGCCCGAGAGCTGCGAGGGAAAGTGGTTTGCGCGGTCGCCCAGGTCCACCAGTTTCAGAGCGTCAAGGGGCTGCATCGGGTGCTCGGCGATCTCGGTCACCAGTGCCACGTTTTCCAGCGCGGTCAGACTGGGGATGAGGTTGTAGAACTGGAACACGAAGCCCACGTGTTCGCGGCGATAGCGGGTGAGGGCCTCCTCGTCGGCGAGAGTCAGATTGTGGTCGCGGTAATACACCTCGCCGCTGCTCGGGCGGTCCAGTCCGCCCAGGATATTGAGCAGGGTGGACTTGCCGCTGCCGGATGCGCCCAGCAGCACGGCGAACTCGCCCTGATAGAGATCGAGCGTGACCTCACGCAAGGCGCGCACCTCCACCTCACCCATGCGGTAGATCTTGGTCACATGGTGCACATGAAAGACCGATCCATCATCGTGCTGCGAATTTTGTGCTGTTGTTGCGTTGTTCCGCCGTGGCATGAGTTCCTCTGCTGGATGACAGGGGCGCGCGTCCTGCGACGATTGTCCCGCCGATGGCCCGGGCGCGCAAGCCAGGCCATGCGCACGTAGACCGCCGCCGGCACTATAATGGTCCAGGGCTTTATGCAGGGCAGGTCTGATTCCATCCAGTTCGAACCGGGAAGGGGGAATGTCTTGCGTCTCTTGTCTGTTGCCGTCCATGCGTTGTGCGCCGGCCTTTCGGGTGGGGCGCTCGTTTGCCTGTTGCTTGCGGGCTGTCCGGCCCGAGCGGACGATGTGCCCGCCCAGGTTCCCGATACCCCTGTGCAGTCGCCCGCCTCCCCCGTACAGTTGCCCGATGTGCCACCGGCGGAAACACCCGACCTTGGGCTTCGCAATGGCGCGGTCATCGCGACTGAGGCGACGCTGATCGGCGCCTACGGTGTGCGCAAATGGTGGCACTCCGATTTCGGTGGCGGCTTCGACACCACCAACGAAGGCTGGTTCGGCGCCAACACCCAGTTCGGCGGCACCGACAAGCTGGGGCATATGTACGTCAACTATGCAAACGTGCGCCTGCTCACCCAGCTTTTCGAATCACTCGGCAATGACCGGGGCAGGTCGGTGTTGCTCGCCGCCTGGGCGACGCTGGGCATCTTCACTGGCGTCGAGATCGGTGACGGCTTTTCGCGCCAGTGGCAGTTCAGCCCGCAGGACGAAGTGGCGAATGTCGCCGGCGTGGCTTTCGGCGTGCTGTGCGAAACGCATCCAGACCTCGACCGGGCGCTGGATTTCCGCGTGGATTACCGCCGTTCCCCGCTTTCGCCCCACTTCGATCCTTTCAGCGACTATTCCGAACTGAAGTTCCTGTTTGTGGTCAAGGCCGATGGCTTTGCCTCCCTGCGCGAGAATCATGCGCTGCGCTATCTGGAACTGGCCGTGGGCTATGGCGCGCAGGGCTACGACACGGGCGGGCCGCGCAGCCGCACGGTCTACCTGGGGCTCAGCCTGAATCTTGCCCGCCTGCTGGCGGACGGGGCTTACGGCGGGAAAATGCACAGCACCTCGTTCCAGCGCGGCACCGACCGTCTGTTCGACCTCGTGCAGTTTCCCAGCGTGGTGTATGCGCGGCAGCCGCTGCAGTGATGCGCGCACGGCGGACGCGGCGATTCATGAGATAATGGCCACGAGCACAGTGATGCAAGCAGTCTTCCCTTCCCGATCTTCATGAACCCGCAGACCCATCACCGCTGGCGCATTGCCGGGTTTTATTTCTTCTATTTCTCGTTCGTCGGGACGTATGCGCCGTACTGGGGGCTGTACCTCAAGTCCATCTCGCTCACGGCGATCGAAATCGGCGTGCTGATGTCGGTGCAGCCGGTGATGCGCATGTTCGCGCCCGCGCTCTGGGGCTGGCTCGCAGAGCATACCGGCAACCGCCTGCGCGTGATCCACGCCGCCGCATTCGCCAGCGTGCTGTGCTATGCCGGGGTGTTCTTCACCACCAGCTTCTGGGGCATGTTCGGCGTGCTGGCGGCCATGGGCTTCTTCTGGACGGCCTCCATGCCGCTGGTGGAGGCGACCACGCTTTCCTATCTCGGCAAGAATACCGCGCATTACGGCCGTATCCGCTCCTGGGGCTCGGTGGGCTTCATCGTCGCCGCCCTCGCGCTCGGCGCCCTGTTTGATTACGTCTCCATCCGCTGGCTGTTGTGGGCGGGGCTGGCCGTCATGCTGGGCATCATGGCTTTCTCCCGCCTGCTGCCGGCAACGGCCGCCGAACCGCACCATGCCGACCGTCTGCATCTGCACCAGATCGCCCTGCAGCCGGCCGTGATGGCATTCCTCAGCGTGGGTTTCCTCATGGCCGTGGTGCACGGGCCGTATTACACCTTCTTCTCCATCTTCCTGGTCGAACATCATTACGCGAAGAGCACCGTCGGCCTGCTGTGGACGCTGGGTGTTGTGTGCGAGATCGGCATCTTCTTCACGATGCCGTGGCTCATGCACAGGCTGTCGCTGGCGCGCATCCTCGCGGCGGCGCTGCTCGCCGCCGTGCTGCGCTTCCTGCTGATCGCGTGGGGCGTCGACGTGCTGGCGCTGCTGCTGATTGCGCAGGCGCTGCATGCCCTGACCTTCGGCGCCTTTCATGCGGCCGCGGTGGCGACAGTGCACCGCCTGTTCCCGGGGCGTCACCAGTCCAGGGGGCAGGCGCTGTATGGCAGCCTCAGCTTCGGCGCCGGCGGCATGGTGGGCAACCTGCTGAGCGGCCCGCTGTGGAAGGCCTGGGGCCCGGCAGTGATGTATTCCACGAGTGCGGGCGTCGCAGTGATCGGTCTGGTCATCCTGCTGTGGCAGCTTCGCGAGATCGAGGCGCGCACTGCAGGACATCCGGGCTAGCGCCCGGATTGCCGCGCGCCAGTCGCTATGCGCCTTGCATGGCTGGCCAAAAAAACCACTTTCTGATTGAGCTTGTCGGCGAACTTTGGCAACATTCCGGTCTTGCGGTCAAACTTCAAGGGGGCGGCAGGGTGCCGGGTTTGCCATGAGTTTCGTTTCCATCGAATTTGCGCTGGTCGCGCTGTTCTTCTTTCCGCTGTACTGGATGCTGCGGCCCTACAGGCGGCTGCAGATGTTTTTCCTGATGGCGTCGGGCTACGGCTTCTACGCCACATGGTCGCTGGATGCGGTCGCCATGCTGTTAGGCTTCAGCGTATACGAATGGCTAGCCGGCCGGGTGATACGCATGGGGGCGGGGGACAGGGCGCCGCGCTTGCGCCTGGCGCTGGGCCTGCTGCTCACGGTCTCGGTGCTGCTGTACTTCAAATACTACGAATTCCTGCGCCAGGCGCTGAGCGACATGCTGCAGAATTTCGGCCTGCATGCCTTCCTGCCGGTGCTGGACATCCTTGCGCCCATCGGCATTTCCTTCTTCGTGTTCCAGGCGGTCACCTTCCTGGTGTGGCAGGCGCAGGCGCAATCGCGCACGGCCTCCGTGGCCGAGGTGCTGCTTTATCTGGGGTTCTGGCCCACGCATTTCGCGGGACCCATTTTTCGCGCGGATGACTTCTTCCGCCAACTGGACGGGGCGGCCGTCGGCGCGCCCATCCAGGTGGAGCGCGCGATTTACATCATCCTGCTTGGGCTGGCCCAGAAGCTGGTGTTTGCGAACTGGCTGGAGGGGACGTTCGTCGCCGATGCCTTCAAGTATCCGGATACGCAGACCGCGATTTCCTCCGTGGCCGCGGTGCTGGGTTATTCCCTGCAGATATTCTTCGACTTCTCCGGCTACACCCTGATTGTCACCGGCCTCGGCCTGCTCCTCGGCTTCGAGCTGCCGCTCAATTTCCGCCAGCCCTATCTTGCGACCAGCCTGCGCGACTTCTGGCGGCGCTGGCACATCTCGCTTTCCACCTTCATTCGCGACTACATATACATTCCGCTGGGCGGAAATCGCCGCGGCTACCTGCACGCGCAGTTCAACCTGATGGTCGCCATGGTGCTGTCCGGCCTGTGGCACGGGGCAAACTTCACCTTCGTGTTCTGGGGCTTTCTGCACGGTGCCGGGGTGGCGGCGCAGAACATATTCGAGAAGCTGTTCGGCAAGGGCAGGCTGCCAGGTCTGTTGGCCCACCTGCTGACCCTGCTCTACGTCGGTTTTGCCTGGGCGTTCTTCCGCGCGGATTCGCGTGAATCGGCCTGGGCGCTGGTCAGCGGCCTGGGTCGCGGCATGGGCACCTTTAGCATGCAGCATGCCTACCTGCTGTTGTTTGCGGCCGTGTTCTACTTCCTCAGCCGGCACGCGGAGATCATCGAGCGTGCGGTGGTAGACCTGATCGGGCGGTACCGCGGCTTGCCGCTGGTGCTCGCTGCGACGAGCGCCATGTTCCTCATCATCCTCCTTGGCCCAAGCGGCGTGCCCGGCTTCATCTACTACCAGTTCTAGTATGCATAAACCCGCACGCAAGCGGCTTTCCGGCCGCGACTTCTATCTCCTGCTGCTGCTGGTGCTGTCCTGCAACATGGCGCTGTGGCTGGATTCGTTTGACCGCTACCTGAGCAGCCGCTATCACTTCTACCTGTCGCAGTATCTGCCCGATTATGCCTACGCGCCTTCCCGTCACGTGGAACACCTGCTGCGGCTGGATGACGATGCTGGAGAGGCCGCCTCCACGCCCGATGCGGACGACAACAGCAGCGAGACGGGCGATGCCGCCGGGGTTGTTTCGGCAGGACCGACTGCTGCCGCCGCCAGCGCGCCAACCATGGCCCGCGGGCCGACGATAGCCAGTGCACCCCCCGCTGTCGTCGGGGGAGGGAACGTTGCGGCCAGCGCAGTGACGGCCGCTGCCGCGAATGCGCCCGGCGGCGCCATGCCGCCGCATGCGGTCGTGATTGCCGCAAGCGCGCCGGTGCAGACCGTGCTCGCCGGCACGTCCGCTGCAGCCAGCGCGCCGGTCCAGACGCTGGCGGCCTCCGCACCCGCCGCGGCGGGCATGCCGGTCCAAGGCGCGTTGGCGGCCGCGGATGCTGCGCCCAAGATCCTGTTCGCCGGCGACTCCATGATGCAGGGCGTGGCGCCCATCGTCATCTCGCGCCTGCGCCGGGCGTTCCCCCACGGCGTGTTCGTCGATGCGAGCAAGGAAAGCACCGGCCTGACGGTCAAGCGCTATTTCGACTGGCCCACCAAGATCAAGGACGAGTGCACGACCCAGGGGCTGCGCACCGTGGTCATCTTTCTCGGGCCGAACGATCCCTGGGACATCTATGAGCACCGCAAGCGCTACATTTTCCCGTCCGACACTTGGCAGCAGAAATACCGCAGCCGGGTGGACGAAGTGCTGGCTTTCGCCACCGCCAGGCGCTTGCGCGTGATCTGGATGGGGCTGCCGGTGATGCGCAAGGACCGGATCGAAGAGGGTGCGAAGATCGAAAACAGGATATTTCAGGAAGAAACCCGGAAATACAGATTCGAGTACCTGCCCACCGGCGACATCGTCGGTCCTGTTGATCAGCCATACAAAAAATATATAGAAGATCCCAAGCGCGGCAAGATCGTGGTGCGCGCGGATGACGGGATACACTTCACGAGCAAGGGCCTGCGTATGATAAGCTCGCGGCTCGAAGAATTACTGACGAAGCAGGATAGTTTGTGACGACGGGCATGACAGGCAACAGCGGTGCGGCATGGGCCGCGGCGAAACCGGCGGCGCGGCGAGCCGGGATATTTGTGGCAGGCGGCTTGCTGCTGTGGATGCTGGCGACTCCCGCCGCGTCCGCTGCCCCCGGGCAGGCGCAGGACCTGGACGTGCAGGCGGGCAATGCGCCGGCCGAGTTGCGCTGCCCGGTGCATCGTTACCGTCACCGTGGGCGCGCCTGGCGCCGCCATCATTCCGGCGCCGTGGTGGAGATGCCGGGCAGTGACGAACTCGCGGAACTGCCGCCCCTTGCCGCAACGCCGCATCAGGACATCGCGCTTTCGGGCGACGACGGCTTCGACGGTTCGCGGCCGCTCACCATGGCGCTCTGGGGAGACAGCCATACCGCCTCCAACTTCTTTTCCGACGAAATGACGCGCAGCCTGGGGCTAAGCGGCGACCAGGTGCAGCCGACCTTCATCCCGGCCACCATGGGCCGGCTCGGCGTGCGCCTGCCGGTGCGCAAGTTCTGCCTCAGCGACGGCTGGAAGCATGATTACGCCTATGTTACGCGCGAGGACCATATCACCGTCGCCAAGGGGTTGGGCGACATCAGCAGCCACGTGCAGGGCAGCTATCTGTGGGTGGACTTCCGCGCCTTCGGCAGCACGCCTGATCTCGAAGGGTTGGACGTGCTGTTCGAGCCGCCCGCGCCGGGCGCAAAGGTGCAGGTGGGCGTCAGCGTGGACGGCGGCGCCGAACATGTGGTGGCGCTCGATCCGTCGGCGCAGGGCGTGCTGCGGATCACGCCTGACCATCCCCTGTCCATCGTCAAGCTGCGGCTGGTCGCAGGAAAGGTGGTGCTGCAGGGCTTCGTTCCCCATTACAACACCAAGCCAAAGCTGTATTTCGACACCTTCGCCATTCCCGGCGCGACGGCCCACGCCTGGAAGGTGCTGGACCCCGACTATCTGCGCAACCGGGGCGACGGCACCCGTTACGATCTGGTCATCATGGAATACGGCACGAACGAAGGAAATGACCGCCACTTCGATGCCGGGAAATACGAGTCTGACCTGCGGGTGAGCCTGCAGAACCTGCGCGACGCCTATCCCGGTGCCATGTGCGTCCTCGTGGGGCCGCCCGACCGCGGTGTGCTGATCCCGCGTTCGCGCCGGCACAAACACCGCCGCGCCGCACGGGCGCATCTCGACCTGCTGAAATATGCGAAGATTCACGAGCGCATCGGCGAAATCCAGCGCGCCGTGGGCCGGGACTATTCCTGCGCCTACTGGAGCTGGCAGGATGCCATGGGCGGACCCGGCGCCGCCTACAACTGGATGCGCCGCTCACCCGTGCTGATGGGGCATGACCTTACCCACCTGACCATGCCCGGCTATCAGCTCAGCGCCAAGATATTCACCCAGGATATCGGTCTGGCCGCGCTGCTTGCCCGCCGCCCGCAGATGGCGAAGGCGCAGACCGCCGGCCCGGCGGCTGCACAGGAGGCTGCCCGTGCCCAGAGCGCAGTGGTGATGAACGCCGCCCCGCGGGTGGACAGCGCCCCCCGCAAGCCCGCGCCCTAGGGGGTTGCGCTATGGCGGAACACTATCCGCTATGGCATAATTCGCAGTCCGGTAAGGTGGACTGCAATGGGCGCAAAAACTCTATACGACAAACTCTGGGATAGTCACGTGGTGCGGCAGGAAGCCGACGGCACCGCGCTGATCTACATC